>JABFQY010000002.1 GCA_013141415.1 Kiritimatiellaceae bacterium | reverse complement strand
CCCTTCCTTGCGGACAACGACTCCGGTTTTACTCCACTGCAGCAACGGCAAATCACTGATGCAGTCTGAAAATGAAATTGTTTCTTCAAAGGAAACGCCTGCTTTATTAAGATGTTCCTTAAGCTGGACGAGCTTGCGCTGTCCATAGCAGTCCTCACCAACGAACGTCCCTTGGCACTTCCCGTTTTTGAAGGAAATTTCGGTGCAGATCAGTTTGTCAATTTGATATTCCCGAGCGAAATATTTGAGATACGCATCATATCCGGCACTTATGAGAAATATTTTATACCCTTGCGCCATCAACAGGAAGAGAGTCTCCATTGACTCTTTAATCAGCGCCGGCTTTATTTCCGTCCGGTAGTAACACTCCGCAAGCCGGTCTAAATGCGAATTGGACATACCTTTCAATTGCCACAAAACCAGCTTTTTATGAAAATCTGTTCCGGCCAGCCGCGTGAAGAATCGTAAGGCTCCGGATCTAATAATGATTTTGCGGAGGCTCTCTTTCGCATACATTTTGAGCGACCTTTCCTGCGCTCTTACAAAATGGACAAACCGATCCGCTGTCTGAAAAGACACCAGCGTGTCGCAAAAGTCAAATAGAGCCAATTTATTTGTTGGTTTATCGGAGGTCATAGGACTCAAAAAAAGGCTTCAATACCTCTGCGACTTTTTTCATCTGCGCCTGCGTGCCAATTGTTATACGCAAACAATTCTGCAGAATCGGACTTTGCGTTAAATCGCGCACATAAATCCGGCTCATTTTCAGATGGTTTATCATGTCATACTTCAACTTTGTTGATCTGCATTTGATCGCTAAAAAATTTGCCTTGCTCTCACACGCAGTCACCAATTCTTTATATCCTTGGAGAAACTCGAAAAAAAACTGCCTCGCCGACCGAACCTCTTCAACATAGGCATACATATAAGGAAGGTCGGACAGCACACCGACGGCAGCCTCCTGCGCAAAAGTTGTAATATTCTTCGGGTTTCTGAGCACCGACATGGCCTCTATATTATTTGCGGAGGCCAATAGATAACCGAACCTGAAGTTGGCCAGCGCAAAAGCTTTTGACATGGTTCGCGTTACGAGCAGATTGTTGTATTTTTTAACGAGGTCTTTGCAAGAGCCGTCCGAGAATTCGATGTATGCCTCATCGATCAAAAAAACAGCGTTTGGGTATTTGATGAGCAATGTCTCAATGTATTCAACCGGGTGAATATAGCCAATGGGATTGTTCGGATTGCAAATGTAGACAAATGATATTTCCAGAGCTTCGATATCCCGCTCGAACCTGTCCGGATGAAATATAAATTGATCATCGATTTCTGAGTAAAATATTTTTCCTCCGGCGGTCTCCGCAGTCAACCGAAAATTATCGTAGGACGGGGCCTGAATAAGAACCCTTGCGTCTTCTTTGATGTAGAGTTTTGCAATATATTCATGAATTGAATCAGAACTTGCAAAATACTGTATATTACTTTCCGGCAGCCTGACGTATTCCGCAAGAAGGCGTCGTAACTCTGCATTTTCAGTGCTTGGGTAAAGATTAAAAAAGCCCGCATCTTCACTTAATTTTAAAATGCGCTGGCGAACACAGTCGGTTGGCGGGATCGTCGCCTCATTCCAATCGAGTTTTAAAACGGTGCTACGACTGTCTTTATCGACGTCCCAGATTTCATGAGAAGCAGTCTTATAAGGCTTAATGTTCTTTATATAACTATTTATGGATAATGATTTCATTGTCGCATGACTCCATTTAGGTTGCGGGAGATATGTTATTTATCCGGAGGCTCAAGTAGTTGGCGCAGGCCATCCTTTAAGCAGACAGCCGGGGCATATTTCATAAATTTCCGAGATTTGGATCCAAGCCTTTGGCGAGCTGGGCGCCGCTATTTTGGGGCAACTACGAGGTGTCGCGTCAAATAAGCACCCCAAGGAAGCGGGCGAGAGAATGAGATTATTAAAGTTAACGTCATATAAGATGTTCATCCCCCAGCAGCTCCTTCAACCCCTCTTTGAGTCCGACGCTGAGTGTGTAACCAAGAGCGCTCCGAACCTTGGAAATATCTGCCAGAGATTGCCGGATGTCGCCATCTCGCACCGGCATAAATTTGCGCGCTACCGTTTTCCCGACAATGGTTTCTAAGCCGTTCAACAGTGATAACAAACTGGTCGCTTTGCCGGTTGCGACGTTCAGCGCAACAAAGTTGCCGCTGACCAGTTGATGGTTGTCAGGCGCTAGTTGATAAGGGTCGGGGTCCCCTATTGCATTATTCTTTTTTTGTGCCTTTCGGTGCCCTTTCGTGGCGATAAAATCTGTCGTCATGGCTAATAAATTAGCCGAGACAACGTCGCGCACATTGACGAAGTCGCGGGTTTGTTCTCCGTCGCCATAAATTGTGATCGGCAGTCCTTTTTTGACGCGTTCAGAAAAAATGGAAATGACGCCGGAATACATGGACGACGGATCCTGCCGAAGCCCGAACACGTTAAAGTAGCGTAGCGCCACCGTTTCGATGCCGAAGCATTCGGCATAAACTTTCAGATAGTACTCGCCGGTCAGCTTGGCCAAAGCATAAGGGCTTTTCGGTTCAGGAAGCATATCCTCCCGTTTCGGCAGCTCAGGATTGTCGCCGTAAATCGCCGCAGAGCTGGCAAACACAACCCGCTTCACCTTCTGCTGCCGAGCGGCTTCCAGAATATTCAGCGTTCCGGTGATGTTGATGTCGTGGTTGTCGCGTGGCCGGTTAACTGAATCGGGCACGGAAACCAGCGCCGCCTCGTGAAAAATTCCGTCGCATCCGGCGGCCGCTTTTATACAGGTGTCCGCATCACGAACATCGCCTTCAATAAAACTGATTTTTGTCCAGACGCCGGAAAGGTTCTCTTTATGCCCGGACGATAGGTTGTCGAGCACGACCACTTCGTGCCCTCGTTCGAGCAAAGCGTCCACGATGTGTGAGCCGATGAATCCGGCACCGCCTGTGACTAAATATTTCATATTAAAAAGTTGGCGGTTTGAGGGTTGGGGTTGGAGAAACGTGATAAGTAATAAACTGTGAGTGATGATCGCCTTAACTTGTTTGGCGCCCGGTCGGGGACCTGGCCTACAAAAATTTTCTATGGAACTTCATACTGTAGGCCGCGTGCCCTCACGCGGCGGGGGTTTTGAGATAGGTTCTAGCATGCCGCTGCAGGAAGTCCTGATACGCACGGCCAATACCGTCTTTGAGCGACACAGATGGTTTCCAGCCCAGCGCGTTAATTCGCGAGGAGTCCATCAGTTTTCGCGGGGTGCCGTCCGGCTTAGAGGAATCCCACGTCAATTTTCCGTTGAAGCCCACCACCTCTTTGACGGTTTCTGCCAATTCTCTGATCGTAACTTCTTTGCCGGAGCCGACATTCATGTGCGACTGCACAGTTCCCGACTCATCAGTAAAGGCCATGTTTTTGTAATTCGCTTTCTCAACAAGAAACACGCAGGCCTCAGCAAGGTCGTCGCTGTATAAAAATTCGCGCAGTGGCGTTCCGGTTCCCCAGAGGGCGAGCGTGATTGCTGATTGCTGATTGCCACTTCGTTGCTCCGCTGTCGCAGAGCCCAGCTCGCCGTTGGCTCGGTTGTCGATTGCCGATTGGGTGATGCCGCTCTTGTCGAGCCAGTTCAGAATTTCTGATTTCTGATTGCCGATTTGCGATTTCTGCTCGTGCTGATAAACACGGGAAAGTTCCTCAAAATTGTTGGTTTCCAGCAATTTTGCGAGGTGCATCTTGCGGATCATAGCGGGCAGAACGTGGGAGTTCTCCGGATGATAGTTGTCGCCGGGGCCGTACATATTGGTCGGCATGGCGGAAATAAAGTTGGTTTCGTACTGCCGGTTATAGGCATCGCACAGCCGGATGCCGGCAATCTTGGCCATCGCGTATGGCTCATTGGTCGGCTCCAGCGGCCCAGTCAGCAAGGCCTCTTCTTTGATCGGCTGCGGCGCCAGCTTCGGATAGATGCAGGATGAGCCAAGGAACAGGAGTTTTTTGACGCCGTGTTTGTATGCGGCGTGAATGACGTTCAGTTCGATCATGAGATTTTCATAGATGAACTGTCCGCGATATACGTTGTTGGCGTGAATTCCCCCGACTTTCGCCGCCACAAGCACCACATAGTCCGGTTTTTCTTTGGCGAAAAATTCTTCGACTGCCTGTTGGCTGATCAGATCCAGCTCGTCGATGGAACGGCCCAGCAGGTTCGTATATCCGTGGCGCTGAAACGCCCGCCAGATTCCGCCACCGACCAGACCCAGGTGGCCGGCGATGTAGATTTTGGCATCCTTTGGGATGCCGGTTGCTAGTTGCTGGTTATTAGTTGCTGATGTCATTTTTTCACACAGTTGATGGTTGTTTAGTTGTCCTGTTATCAATGGAACTCTGTTGTCAAGTTGATGAGGGAACACCCGAGGTGGCGCACTTCTGCAAGTAAGCAATATAGCCGTTGAGAACCTTCCATGTCTCTTCGAGAAGCATTCGCAAATTAGAATAGTCCGTCTCGGTTAATAGCACTCAAGCTCTTCAAATGTTTTCATTCTTCGTCCCTAGCAACCGTCAACTCATCAACCTAACAACTGACCTTAAAATCCTTTTGAGTAAGGCGCACCGTCGAGAATTTTAAGATCGCCGTCCGTCATAATTTTGACGAGTTCTTCAAATTTTACCTTTGGCTCCCAGCCGAGCTGCCGTTTGGCTTTGGCCGGGTTGCCGAGAAGCTGTTCGACTTCCGCCGGGCGGTAATAGCGCTCATCCATGCGAACAACAATCTCGCCGGTCGCTTTATTTTTGCCGACTTCTTTAACTCCTTCACCGTCCCAGACAATCCGGATGCCGACATGGCCGAAGGACTTCTCGATAAATTCGCGGACGGTGTGCATTTCGTTGGTCGCGACGACATAATCGTCAGGCACCGCCTGCTGGAGCATCATCCACATCATCTGGACGTAGTCGGGTGCATAGCCCCAGTCGCGCAGTGCGTTGATGTTCCCCATGTAGAGACAGGTCTGCAGGCCGCGCGAAATCCGGGCGACGGCCATGGTAATCTTACGCGTCACAAAAGTTTCGCCGCGGCGCGGCGATTCGTGGTTGAAGAGAATCCCGTTGCTGGCGTGCAGGCCATACGCTTCGCGGTAGTTTTTGACGATCCAGAAGCCGTACTGCTTGGCAACCGCATACGGAGAGCGCGGATAGAACGGCGTGGTTTCCGTCTGCGGAACTTCCTGCACCATTCCGTACAACTCGGAAGTCGAAGCCTGATAGAAGCGGCAGTTCACGCCGGTTTCACGAATCGAGTCCAGCAAGCGCAGTGTTCCGATGGCATCCACTTCGGCGGTGTATTCCGGCACCTCAAAGGAAACCTGCACATGGGACTGCGCGCCGAGGTTATAGATTTCAGACGGATGAATTTTTTCGATCAGCCGGTTCAGGTTGCTGGAGTCGGTCAGATCGCCGTAATGCAGAAACATCTTCACGCCGGTTTCGTGCCGGTCTTTGTAGAGATGGTCGATGCGGTCTGTATTGAATGAACTGGCACGGCGAATAATGCCGTGCACTTCGTAGCCTTTGTCGAGCAGCAGTTCCGCGAGATACGATCCGTCCTGCCCGGTGATTCCGGTAATCAATGCTTTTTTCATATGTACCCTTTGGTCGAGTTAACTGTATCGGTAAAAATTTGCAGCGTATCAAAGCGCCGCGTCGACAATGTCCGGCGGCAAAACGCGCTTGATGTCGTATATTGCTGCGTTCTCTTTGCACAGCGCGCGCACCTGAGCGGTCGTCATCGCAGCAAACTGCTGATGCTTCACGGCCGCGATGACCGCATCGTAAGTTCCCGGTACAGGCTGAGGCATCAGCTCAATGCCGTATTCATGCTTCACTTCGTCAGCTCCGGCCCACGGATCGTACACATCAACGATGCATCCGTATTCATTCAGACTGTGCACAATGTCCACCACTCTGGTGTTGCGAACATCCGGGCAGTTTTCCTTGAAGGTGATTCCCAGCACCAGAATTCTGGCGCCGTTCACAGTGATTTTCTTTTTGAGCATCAATTTGACGGTTTCATCGACGACAAACTGCCCCACGCGATCATTCACACGGCGCTGCGCAGAGATTAGCTCGGGATAATAGCCGACCTGCTCGGCTTTAAAACTCAAGTAATACGGGTCGACGCCGATGCAGTGTCCGCCCACGAGACCGGGCCGGAATGGCAGAAAGTTCCATTTAGATCCGGCGGCGTTCAGCACGTCGAGGGTATCAATTCCCATCCGGCTGAAAATCATCGCCAGCTCGTTCATGAGCGCGATGTTGACATCGCGCTGTGTGTTTTCGATCACCTTGGCCGCTTCAGCGACCCGGATCGATGGCGCCTTGTGCGTTTCAACCGTAAGGATGCTGCGATAAAGCGCATCGACAAAATCGGCCACTTCGGGCGTGGAGCCTGAGGTGATTTTTACAATGTTGGTGAGCCGGCGCTGCTTGTCACCGGGATTGATCCGTTCCGGACTGTAACCGGCAAAAAAATCGACGTTGAATTTCATACCGGTCTGTTTTTCGATCACCGGCAAACAGTCTTCCTCGGTCGCGCCCGGATAAACGGTGGATTCATAAATGACCACATCGCCTTTGGAGATCACCTTAGCAACCGTTTCGCTGGCTTTGATGAGCGGAGTCAAATCCGGCCGGTTCGATTTATCGACGGGCGTCGGAACAGTGACAATGTAACAGTTACAGGTTTTCAGTTCGGAGTATTCGGTTGAAAACTTCAGCAACCTGGCCGCGGCCAGCTCTTCCGGAGAACATTCCAGCGTATGATCCCGCCCGGCAGAAAGTTCGGCAACGCGCGCCGGGTTGATATCAAATCCGACCACCGGATATTTTTTGCCGAACTCGACGGCCAGCGGCAGACCGACATAGCCTAGTCCGATGATGCCGATCTTTACGTTATCCAGTTTCATTTCGTTTCTCCAAAAACCGGCAGATGATTCGCCGGAATACTTTTAAGCCGCGCGGCGGCACGGTCTTTGTCCGACACAGAAAACTCCCCGGACGGCCATTCGATTCCGATATCCGGATCATTCCAGTGGACGCCGTATTCGTCGCCCGGCGTATAGAAGTCGCTGCATTTATAAACAAAATCGACTTCGTCGCTCAGTACGCAGAATCCGTGAGCAAAGCCTTTCGGGATAAACAGCTGGTGATGGTTTTCGTCCGACAGGATTTCGCCAACCCACTGTCCAAATGTTGGGGATCCGCGGCGAATGTCCACAGCGACATCGAATACTTTGCCGCGCACAACATGAACCAGCTTATCCTGCGCATGCTCAAGCTGGTAATGCAGTCCGCGCAAAACACCTTTGGTTGAGCGCGACCAGTTGTCCTGCACAAAGCGGACATCAATCCCTGCTTCGCGATACTGCTGTTCGTGATAGGTCTGCTGAAAAAAGCCGCGGTCATCCGGAAAAAACCGGGGCTTGAGCAGTTTTACTTCAGGAATCTCTGTTTCGATAATTGTCATAATCTCAACGGGTTGTTAGTTGATGAATGTTCGTTGTTAGGCCAGCTGAATGCCGGAATGATATGTTGATAACTGTTAGTTGTTGGGGTTCCTTATCAACCGTCAACTCGCCAACCTATCAACTTCTCTCCTCCGCGAGTAAGCGGAGGAGGTATTGCCCATACTGGTTTTTGGAGAGTTCGCGTCCGAGTTTTTCGAGCTGTGCCGAATCAATGAATCCTTTGCGCCAGGCGATCTCTTCCACGCAGGCAATTTTCAATCCCTGCCGCGCTTCGATGGTTTCAACATAGCTTCCGGCCTGTTGCAGCGACTCGTGCGTTCCGGTGTCCAGCCAGGCAAAGCCGCGCCCCAATACTTCAACCTGCAAATTGCCTTCGTCGAGATACTGCTGATTGATGGTGGTAATTTCCAGTTCGCCGCGCGCTGAAGGCTTCTGGTGTTTCACCATTTCAACCACGCGGTTGTCATAGAAATACAGTCCCGGCACGGCATAGTGCGATTTCGGTTTCGCGGGCTTCTCTTCAATCGACAGCGCCGTGCCGTTTGCATCAAATTCCACCACGCCGTAGCGCTCCGGATCAAGAACCGGATAGGCAAAAACCGTTCCGCCCTCGGTGCGAACGTCCGCACTTTTCAGCATTCCGCTGAATCCGTGCCCGTAAAAAATATTATCGCCCAGCACCATGCACACCGGATCCTTGCCAATAAATTTTTCGCCGATCAAAAAGGCCTGGGCCAGACCTTCGGGTTTTGGCTGTTCGGCATAGGTGAATGAAAGCCCCCACTGCGCGCCGGTTCCGAGAAGTTCGCGGAACATCGGCAAGTCATGCGGCGTACTAATGATCAGAATTTCGCGAATTCCGGCCAGCATCAGAACCGACAGCGGATAATAAATCATCGGCTTATCATACACCGGCAGCAACTGCTTGCTGATCACCTTGGTTAATGGGTGCAGCCGGGTTCCGCTTCCGCCGGCTAATATAATTCCTTTACGTTTCATCGTCGTTTCACTCCGATTTAGTTGATGAATGATCGTTGTTAAGTTGATGAGGAACCCCCGAGACCGCGCATTTCTGTAAGTAAGCAATATAGCCGTTGAGTACCTTCCATGTTCCTTCAAGAAGCTGGCGAAACATCGCATATTGCTCGTCTGTCAAATACTCCTCGTCGTGTGCCGTGTTCAGATGATCCAGGGTTTCCGTCAATGATCCGCGGGCTGTTCTGCAAAATTGCAGATTTTCCTGATGGTGATGCCGTCCATAGCCCTCGGAAATATTTGCTGTGACAGATCGGGATGAACGGACGATCTGATCTTTCAGTCGGTATTCTTCTTCTCTAGGCAGAGTCTTGCAGAATTTTGAAACCGCTTTGCGCAATTCGCGAGCCAGTTTATAGCACTCCAGCGTTTCAAATGTCTTCAACTCCCCCATTCTTAACCTCCAGTTAAATTAGTTGATGAATGATAGATGTTAGTTGTCGGGGGCGGCTTCGCCGAATTAGTTGATGAATGATAGTTGTTGGTTGTCAGGGCCTCCCTTATCAACCATCATTCATCAACTTATCAACCGCGATTAGGCCTTGCCCAATCGCTCTCCCGCATAGCGGCCGGAACGAATCGGGCCCCACCACCACTCGTTGTCCAGATACCATTGGACGGTTTTACGAATTCCTGTGTCGAAATCTTCCCGCGCTTTCCAGCCAAGTTCTGTCTCCAACTTGGTGGCATCTATGGCGTAACGGTGATCGTGTCCCGGGCGATCCTTCACAAAGGTGATCAGTCTTCTGTACGAACCGTCCGGGCAGGGTTTCAGTTCGTCCAGAATACCGCAGATGGTTTCCACCACTTCCAAATTCGTGCGTTCGTTGCGTCCGCCGACATTATACGTTTCCCCGGGAACCCCTTTTTCAACCGCCAACACCAAAGCGAGGGCGTGGTCTTCTACGTAGAGCCAGTCGCGAATTTGGTCTCCCTTTCCATAGATGGGAAGCGGCTTCTGATCCAACGCGTTCAGGATCACCAGAGGAATCAGCTTCTCGGGAAAATGATACGGACCGTAATTGTTCGAGCAATTCGTAATGACCGTCGGCAAGCCGTAGGTGTGGTGCCATGCCATAACCAGATGATCACTGGAGGCTTTGCTCGCGGAATACGGCGAACGCGGATCGTACGGTGTGGTCTCCGTAAAAAACCCTTTCGGCCCCAGCGAGCCGTAAACTTCATCGGTCGAGATGTGATGAAATCGAAAGGCGTCTTTCCGGTCGCCGGAAAGCCCGCCCCAATATTCGCGGGCACAGGCCAGCAGGGTGTAGGTGCCGACGATATTGGTTTCAATAAAGGCCGCCGGACCGTCGATCGAACGATCCACATGAGATTCTGCCGCCAGATGCATTACCGCGTCCGGCTGAAACCCGGAAAACAGACCAGATATTTTTTCCTGATCGCAGATGTCCGCGCGCTCAAACCGGTAAAGTGGATTGTCCGCAACTTCTTTCAGGGAGGCCGTGTTCCCGGCGTAGGTGAGCTTGTCCACGTTCAACACTTGAACCTTTTTCTCCAGCACCAGATAGCGACAAACGGCAGAGCCGATAAACCCCGCCCCGCCGGTTACTAAAACTTTTTTCATTTCAGCAGTCCTTTTGTTTCATTCATCAACAGGATCCGGTGTTCGCCGACAAAACGCTCCAGCTCAACATCCCACGTCTCAAAAAGATTCAGTCCGCGCTGTTTTAGCGCGGCATTTTCCAGAATAGAATTCGCCGGGCGCCGGGCCGGAGTCGGATAGTCCGCAGTCGTACACGGCGCAATCCGGTGCGGCACCGCCATCCGTTGCAAAAACCGGGAGGCCAGATCAAACCAGCTACAGTATCCTTCCGACGTCGCATGAAAAATACCGGTCGCCCGAACTTTTACGACGGCGGCAATTTGCCGGGCCAATGTGTATGACCAGGTCGGCGAGCCAAATTGGTCGTTTACAACCCGGATTTCGCGATCCGGATTCTGCAATGCCAGTCGAAGCATGGTTTTTAAAAAGTTTTTACCGTGAGCGCCATACAGCCACGCCGTGCGTAAAATGGCCGCGTCGGCCCCGCTCTCAAGAACAGCCTGCTCTCCGGCCAGTTTGGACTTCCCGTATTCGGAGACCGGCGCGGGAATATCCGTTTCAACGGAAGATTCAAAAAGCGGGTTTCCTCCGCTAAATACATAATCGGTTGAAATATGAACAAGGTATGCGCCGTTTTTCGCCGCCCATTCCGCCAGATGTTTCGGCCCGGTCGCATTCACTTTCCAGCAGGCCGGATCGGTTTCGCAGGCATCGACCGCTGTGTACGCCGCACAGTTTACGATGGCGGACGGACGGATCGCATCCAGTTTGCCGAAGCATTGGCCCCGGTCTGTGATATCAATCTCCGGCAGATCAATCCCGATGGCGCGCGCGCCGAACACAGACATACAGTCCGCGCCGAGCTGCCCATTACAACCTATAACCAGCACGTTAGACACCATGATATTCCCGGTACCATTGCACAAACTTCGGAACGCCTTCTGTAATCGGCGTATGCGGCATGTAGTTCAGTTTTTTACCCGCTTTGGAAACGTCGGCAAACGTCACAGGAACATCACCCGGCTGCATCGGCAGCATTTCCATCTTCGGCTCAACGCCCAGCGAAGCGGCCAGTGTTTTAATGAAGTCCATCAGATTTTCCGCCCGGTTATTGCCCAGATTGAAAATCTCGTACGGATCCAGTCCGTCGGCAAACAGCGCGGCCTTCACCCCGGCAACAATATCGGTAATGTAAGTGAAATCGCGCTTCATCTTGCCGTAATTAAAAACCGGAATGGCTTCGCCCTTAAGCATCGCTTCGGCAAAGGTCCAGTACGCCATGTCCGGGCGACCCCACGGGCCATATACCGTAAAAAAGCGCAACCCGACGGTCTGCAATCCGTATAGATGAGTGTAGGCGTGGCTCATCAACTCGTTGGCTTTTTTGGTCGCCGCGTAAAGGCTGACCGGATGATCCACCGGATCGGACTCGCTGAATGGAACTTTTTGATTCCCGCCATACACGCTGGAGCTGGAGGCATAGACCAGCCGCGAAACTTTTGCATGGCGGCACGCCTCGAGAATATTCAGGTGCCCTTCCAGATTGGATTTCTGGTAGGCGTCCGGATTTTTCAGCGAATAGCGAACTCCCGCCTGCGCGGCCAGATGGCATACACAATCAAATCGGTTCTCCCTGAATAACGTGGAAAGCAGTTCATAGTCCGTGAGGTCGCCTTCAACCCCGACATATCCTTTGCGGCCTTCCAGCCGGGTGCTACGAGCTTCCTTTAGGGAAACATCGTAATAGTCGTTGAAATTATCAAACCCGACCACCTCGTGGCCGTCGTTCAGAAGCGACTCCGCCACATGCATGCCGATAAAACCTGCCGCACCTGTTACAAGTATTTTCATGGTGTCCTTCGGGCGGGCTGCCGCCCGCGGTCGATCTGCCTCCGGCAGAAACCTTCCTTTTCAACTTTTCCTATGTATTTCGCAGTCAATTGCGAAAACTTGATCCTACGCGGCCGGCTCCAGCGCCTCCATCGGCACCTCGGCCTCCACGGCTGTTCCCATCAGTTCCATCAAAATTCTAACCCGGTCGCCGCCCGGCAAAACCTGCGTCACAATGGCGTGAAGCCCCCGCATGGCGCCGTCAACCATCACAGCCCGGTCGCCTGCCTTTAATTCCGGCTCAGAAATAACCACCGTGCCGTTGAACTCGTTGCGAAGCATTTCGATTATAAAATCGGGCACCTTTGCGCAATCCCCGGCGAAACGAACCAACCCCCGCACGCCAACGGCACTGGAAACGGCACGAATGCTCTTATCAAAATCAAACCGGGCAAACAGATAGCCGGGAAACAGCGCCTCATCAAACCAGACCCTGCCCCGTTTGGTATTGCGCTGGAAACGAATACGCGGACAGAACACTTCAACGCCCGCCAGCCGGTTAAGCTGGCCGACGGCAATATGCTCCCGCTTCGGCTGGGTGCGAACGCACAGCCAGGAAAATAGAGTTAAGGATGAAGGGGTTTGTTCCATTACATCAATCCGGTTTTATGAAATTAAGCGCAAAAGGCAGAAGTGAGCCGGCGCGCTTCTGCCATCCCTGCAACCGCTCAATCCGCTCAGCAATAAACTCTTTTCGGCCAGGGACTTCCGCCTCAATCAGTCCTTCAATTCGGGCCATTCGCGCCTTGCCGTTATCCAGATGGGGGCGAATCTGTTCGTTGACGAACCCTGCCACGATCTTACGCAGTTCGGCTTCTGCCGTAAAAAAATCCCGCCTGTCGCCGGCCACATAAACCGGATTGACGGCACCAAATGACCGCAAAATCTTAAGTCCTTGGCTGGTAGATCCTTTGCTGATTTTCAATTTGCACATCAGATCGTCGATGCACATCGGCTCTGGAGAAATAAAAAGGATTCCGTAGAGTTCGCCGACTGAGCGCGGCAAGCTCAGTACTCCGGCAATGCGGACAAAAATATCGACGACCTCTTTTTCGAGTTCTGAAAGTGCCGAGTTCATTACGACGCCCCTTGATGATTCAGATTGTTCAAAATTTAATGAACAGGCCGCCTTATTACAAGTTAATTCCCAGTCGAACCTGCGCGTTTCAAAGCAGCGCCTCTTTCTATAGATTGGCGAACTCTTCGGCGTTCGTTCCAGCAACTCTATTCCGGCGGATTTCCCCTTGACCCTCTCTTGCCGGAAGCGTAGATTGCCGCCCTTGCAGTTGGTCTTTGGATAGAGAGTGGGCCCCCGGTCCGCTCTTTTTTGCTCCAGAGCCTTGTTGTTTTAGTTTTTTGAAATCGGGAGGGGACGGATGAACAGCGAACTGAGTGCCGTTGTGGAATACATGGAGCGCGAACGCGGGGTCGATCGCGAGACGATTATCGAGGCGATTGAATCCGCTTTGCAGAACGCCGCCAACAAGAGTATGGCCGACGCCGAAGATCTGCGCGTAGTAATTAGTCGCGAAACTCTTGATATCAAAGCCTTTGCCCGCAAAAAAGTGGTGATGGCTGTCAATGACCGCTACAATGAGGTCAGTCTGGCGGAAGCCCGCCGCACCAACTCGGCTGCTCAACTCGACGAAATGATCGAAATCGAGTCCACTCCGCGCAACTTTGGCCGCATCGCAGCCCAAACCGCCAAACAGACTATCCTGCAGCGTATCCGTCAGGCTGAAAAAAGCCGTATTTTCGATGACTACAAAAACCGCACCGGCGAAATTGTTACCGGTACTGTGCGCCGCTTCGAACGCAGCACGGTAATCATAGAACTCGACCACGGCGCCGAAGGTCTCATGCCCTCAAAAGAGCGCGTTCCGACCGAAGAGTACGAGGTCGGCGAGCGCATCCGCGCTTACATCGTCGCCATCAAAGAGCGCGAATCCGGACCGGAAATTCTTCTGTCGCGCGCCCACCCCGATTTTGTCCGCCGCCTTTTCGAACTGGAAGTTTCAGAAATTGCCGACGGTACCATGGAAATCCGCGGCATCGCCCGCGAAGCCGGATACCGCAGCAAGGTGGCGGTTATCTCGCATGACGAACGGGTTGACCCCGTCGGCGCCTGCGTCGGCATCCGCGGTATGCGCGTTAAAAATATCGTCCGCGAACTCAATGGCGAAAAAATTGATATCGTCCGCTGGAGCGACGATATTAAGACGCTGGTTATCAATGCGCTGGCTCCGGCCAAACTCAAGCATGTTGAGGCCGATGAGCCGACACATACCGTCACCGTCACCGTAGATGCCGACCAGCTTTCGCTGGCGATCGGCAAGCGCGGACAGAACGCCCGCCTGACATCCAAGCTGATCGGCTGGCGCGTCGACATCCAGAAGGATGAAGAAGCCATGAACTTTGAAGAGCGCGTTGCCGCCGCCGTCTCCGGACTGGCCGCGGTCGAAGGGATCGGCGAAGAATGGGCGGAAAAACTGGTTTACGCCGGGTTCCTCACCATCGAAGGCGTTATGGCCGCCGATCTGTCCGACCTTCAGGAAATCGAAGACGTTACCCCCGAACAGGCGCAGGCTCTCTGGAGCGCTGCGGAAAAAGCCTACACGGCAAAACATGGTGAAATTAAAGAATGAGAGTCCACGAACTAGCCACTGATTTGGATGTAACCGTCGAAGAGCTGCTTGAAATTCTCCACGATGTGGAAATCAAAGCTGAAGACGGTCAAAGCCTGCTCGCCGACAACGAAGTTTCCGTTGTCTGTGACGAGCTCGGCTTCGCTTCTATTGATGAAGCGCGTGCGGCCTCTGCCGGCAAAACTGTTTCCGCCGTTGTACCGCCCGTTGCGGCGCCGGTGGCGGGAAAAGCCCCGGCCGCAGAACCGGAAACGGAGGAGCTGGTCGAGGGTTCCAATGTACTCTCTTTCGCCAAGCCGCAGATTGCCGTTAAAGAGCTGGCCGAAAAAATGGCGCTCAAGCCCAATCAGCTCATCGCTGAGCTGATGAAGATGAACATTTTCGCTTCGATCAATCAGGATATCGACATCAAGATCGCCAAGCAGATCGGTGAAAAACACGGATTTGTGATTGAGCTGAAGAAGAAGGATAAACCTCAGCCGAAACCGGCGGAAGCCACGCCGCGCAAGCCGGTCGCTCCGGTCGAAAAAGACCGGCCCGAAGATATTGAAATCCGTCCGCCGATTGTCACCTTCATGGGCCACGTTGACCACGGCAAAACCTCTCTGCTCGACCGCATTCGCAACACCAAAGTGGTCGCGAGCGAATCCGGCGGCATCACGCAGCATATCGGCGCCTACACGGTGGATATGGACGCCCGCCAGATTACGTTCCTCGACACACCCGGCCACGCCGCTTTCACAGCCATGCGCGCCCGCGGTGCCAATGTCACCGATATCGCAGTGCTGGTTGTTGCCGCAGACGACGGCGTAATGCCGCAGACGATCGAAGCGATCAAGCACGCGAAAGCTGCAAACGTCTGCATCATCGTCGCCATGAACAAAATGGATTTATACGGCACCAACCCGGATCGAATTAAACAGCAGCTCAATGAGCATGGCGTAATGGTTGAAGACTGGGGAGGAAACATTGGCTGTATTCCGGTCAGCGCCACCACCGGCGCGGGCATTGATCAATTGCTTGAGCGCATCACGCTTGAAGCGGAAATGCTCGAACTCCGCGCCAACCCGCATAAAAAAGCCACCGGCTTTGTCATCGAAGCAAGGATGGAGCCCGGCATGGGCCCGACCGCTACGCTGCTTGTGCGCGACGGAACGCTCAAGGTCGGCGACAACGTTCTCTGCGGCGCTCAATGGGGCCGTATCAAAGCGCTGATTAACGATCAGGGCAAACAGGTTCGCACCGCCGGTCCTTCGCACGCTGTAAAATGTATCGGTCTCACCGGCGTTCCCGGCGCAGGCGATGAATTCTGCATTTGCGCCAGCGCGGGCGAAGCTAGACAGCTTTCCGAAACCCTGCTGGCGGATATTAAATCCGCCGACCTCAACCAGACTTCGCGCGGCAAAGTCTCGCTCGATGATCTCTTCGGGCAGGCTGGTGCAGGCGAAATCAAAGAGCTCAACGTCATCCTCAAGTGCGACGTTCAGGGATCGGTTGAAGCCATCGTCGGCTCGCTCGCCGGAATTAAGAGCGACAAGGTGAAGCTGAAAATTCTGACCAGCGATGTCGGCAACATCACCACCAACGACGTTATGTTGGCCAGTGCTTCCAACGCCATTATTCTTGGCTTCCACGTCGCCAAAGAAACCGGCGTCACAGCGGCGGCCAAAAAAGAGGGCGTCGAAATCCGCCTCTACAGCATCATTTACGAACTGCTCGAAGAGGTCGAAGCCGCCATGTGCGGACTGCTCGATCCCGAACTGCGCGAAACCTATCTCGGCAAAGCCGAAATCAAAGCGATCTTCGACATGGGCAAACGCAATAAGGTCGCTGGCTGCATGGTCGTTGAAGGAAAAATTACTTCGCGCGCCAGCATCCGTATCAAGCGCGGCAACGAAGTGCTCTACAAAGGCACCATCGGCTCGCTCAAACGCTTCCAAGCGGATGCTGCCGAAGTGCGCGACGGGCAGGAATGCGGTATCCGCCCCGACAACTTCGGCAACTTCCAGGAAGGCGATGTCATCGAGGCCTACACCATCGAAAAGATCGCTCAGAAACTCTAAAAGGAACCGCAGAATAACGAATAAAGAATTTCGAGTGCAGAAGTAAAATAACCTTCGATATTCATTATTCCGTGTTCGGTGTTCAATATTTACTGCCATGTCCAGCGCACGTATCATCCGGGTCAACGAATTGCTCAAACGCGAAATCGCGGTTGATATTCCGCGCCTTTTTGCCAACAGCAATTTTGACACCAGTGCCGTTACCATCACCGCCGTTGAAACCGGCTCGGATTTGCGCGACGCCACCGTTTATGTCTCCATCTTCGGCCACGAGGAAGAACGTGCCGGCATGATTCGCTTTCTGAACCGGCACCACTCAGAAATTCAGGCCCGCATGAGCAAGCACGTTATCCTCAAATACACTCCGCGCCTCTATTTCAAACTCGACGACTCCATCGAAAGCGGTGACCGCGTGCTCGGGATCCTTTCACAGCTCGATATCCCCGACGACAAGGACACTCCCGATGCGTAAACGCAATTTTCTGCCCGATCCCGATGGCGTTCTGCTCATCGACAAACCCTGCGAATGGACCTCGCACGACATCGTCGCCAAAGTCCGCAACCATTTTCAGCTCAACAAAGTCGGCCACGGCGGAACGCTCGACCCGAACGCCACCGGCCTGGTCGTCCTGCTGATCGGCCGCGGCACCCAGCTCTCCGCCCGGATCATGGGCGGCGACAAAACCTACGAAGGTGAAATCCTGTTCGGTGTCGAAACGAACTCGCAGGATACCGACGGCGAAGTTACTTCAGAAAAAGATCCTTCCGGCGTCACCGAAGAACAGCTTCGCGCCGAAATGAAAAAGGCTCTCGGCGACCAAATGCAAATGCCGCCGATGGTTTCCGCCATCAAAATGAACGGCGTACCGCTCTATAAACTCGCCCGTAAGGGGCAGGAAGTCGAGCGCGAGCTACGCTTCATCCACATCTACAAATTCGCCTTGCGCGAATTCAATCCGCCGCGCGCCACCTTTGAAGTGAAGTCCACCAAAGGCACCTACGTTCGCACTCTCGCCCACGACCTCGGAACCCGCCTCGGTTGCGGAGCCTGCCTTTCGCAACTGCGCCGCACACAGTCCGGCGACTTCAGCCTTTCCAATGCCTGGAACCTCGATGACATCCTTAAGTGGGATCGCGCAGAACTTGAAAAACACATCGTTTCTGTTAATCAGTTGTCCTGATGCTTCACGTTAAAAACCTCGCTGAAATTCCGCACACCGACAAGCCTGTCGTTCTGGCGATGGGATGCTTCGACGGAGTACACATCGGCCACCAGAAAGTCGTCTCCACCGCCGTCGAACAAGCCGAAGCGCGCGGCGGCGAGGCGTGGGTCTTCACCTTTCATCCGCATCCAGCCAAAATCCTCAGCCCGGAAACCGCGCCGCCACTCATCAGCGCGGAAGCCTGCCGCCTGCGCCAGTTCGAAGCGCTCGGCGTACATGGAGTCATCGCCGTGCCGTTCGACCAAACCTTCGCGCACACCGAACCGGAACAGTTTCTGTTCGGCCTATGGAAAAAACTGCCGACCCTCAGCGGCATTGTTTGCGGCACCGACTGGTCGTTCGGCTACAAAGCGCGCGGTAAATTTCAATCTCTGGAAAAACTCTGCGGCGAACACGGTATTACAGCGACGGCCGTACCGCCGGTTCTTTGTAACGGCGAACGGATTTCTAGCACGCACATCCGGCAGGCCGTGCAAGCTGGCGATATTCCGCTGGCGGAAAAAATGCTCGGGCGTCCGTTCTGTATTTTCGGCACCGTCGTCAAAGGTCGCGGCATCGGTCGCGGACTTGGCTTCCCCACCGCCAATATTGATCCCGAAAATGAACTGATTCCCGCTCCCGGCGTTTATGCCGCGTATACAAGAATACAGAGGACAGAAGACCGAGAACAGAGAACAGAAACAACTCCGTCATCCGTCTTCCGTCTTCCGTCTTCCGGGCTCCCCTCCGCTGTTTTCATCGGCGAACGGAAAACATTCAATGATCCCGCGCCGGTTATTGAATCCTACCTGCTCGATTTCGACGGCAATCTCTACGGACAGCAGATCGAAATCCGTCTGGTCAAAAAAATCCGCGCCGTTGAACCCTTCCCGTCTAAAGAAGCGCTCATTGCGCAAATCGAAAAAGACATCGCACAGATTCGCGGCATTCTAGCGGGCCATCAAACCTGACCACGGCGGCATTCACAACACACGACCGTTCTTAATACTTCCCGTCATACATCCATCGCCCGATGGCTTCCCAGCCGAACGTGCCCTCCAAGGCAAAATCCTGACCCTCGGCGAATTGCTTTCAATTGCTGTATATTCTGTCAAGCAAGGCGTTTACCCCTTCTGCCTGAATCGACGTGGCAGAGGAGCCGTCGGTCTTGATGCCCTTGAGGCTCAAGGTCAACTCTACCATGCTGCTGGCTTCTGCGGGAAGATTTGGATTAACCTTGATCGGCGCTTCGGCATATCCGATTTCAAATTCACCCTTTTTTTTCAGAATGAATTGAATCATGACATTACCGCCTTCGGGAACGACCAGCATTCCTTCTTCATCAAGTGGAACGGGCTTTTTTGCCTTGCCTATAAATTCGACAAATTGGGTTTTGTTCGCCGATTCTTTAATCTCCCACTTGGGTTCGTTAAAAAATGCATCGAAAGCGTTTCCGATGGTTGTTTGCTCTCGTCCCGCCAAGGTTCCTCTCTTAACGGAATTTACGGAATTCCCGCAACCATTTGTCAGGAGAATGATTGTTGAAAATATTGCAATCGCTCTGATTAATTTCATGTGAAGTCGCTCCTTGCCTGTGTTTGATTATGCTTTTGTCAACTGGGCGGCAGTTATTTACCGTTGATCTTTTTAAACTCGCCTCGTTTCGCTAGATAAAAAGGAAAACCGACGATCCACAGGAGCAGGCAGACGAAAAACCATCCAAACGCCCCCATATTCGCGACCCCGCTGATTTGCCCTTTTTTAACGCCAATTGTTTTGGCATCAACCAGAACCCATATGCTTGTTGCAATAACTATGATTGTCACAACCGTATCCATACTTTCCCTTTCCGCGTGCAAGTAGCCGCTGTTTTGCGGAGACCCTAGTTTTAAACGCAATTTGCGGTCAAGCCTTTTGGCCTCATTTTGCGAATTTACGACTCTTGACCGCATTATGCGATCAGATGAAGAAGTCTATCCATTCAGACGAATACGGCGCGGTGCTTAAAAAGCTGACGCAAATGAGAGAGCAAGCGGGTCTGACTCAGCGCGATCTTGCCGAGAAGTTGGAACGGGAAAATTCATTCGTCTGGCGGATTGAGCACGGCGAACGGCGGCTGGATGTGGTGGAATTTTTCTGGGTCTGCGAAGCCCTCGGTCAGGATGCCAAGACCGTTTATGCCGAACTGGCGGAGGCGTTCGGAAAAGTTCGTTGAAACGGCGCAGTGCGCCTCGTTTCCGCCGGAGGCGGATCTGCCTCTGGCAGAAAATCGTCAAATCGTTGAATCATCTTTACAAACATTGTCGCCCATCTGCGTTCATCCGCGCCATCTGCGGTTAAATCTTTTCCAATGTTCGGAAGTAATGGTTCGCCGTTATTGTGCATAGCCTCTATCCATAAAAATATCCAAAAATACCCATAAATTTGTTGAAAATATTGGGTTACGGATATATACGGATGTCTATATGGATACTCCAGAGTTCAAGTTGACACAGATTGAGCTGAAATTAATTTCTGAAATTGATGAATTCAAGGGCAGGTGGCAGGCGATGACCTCTCTCGCTCCGGAACAGCTGATCGCTCTGCGTAAAGTGGCCACAATGGAGTCTATCGCTTCATCCACCCGCATCGAGGGCGTGAAACTTTCAGACCGGGAGGTGGAAGAGCTTCTTTCGGGCCTGCGGATCAAAAGTCTTCAATCGCGGGATGAAGAAGAGGTCGCAGGCTATGCCGAGTGCATGGATCTGATTTTCCAATCCTATACCGATATCCCTTTTGATGAGAACCACATCAAACAGCTCCATCAGGTCCTTCTGAAATACTCATCGAAAGACAGCCGGCACCGCGGTGAATATAAGAAATTAAATAACCATGTTGAAGCCTTCGACCAGACGGGCAAAAGCGCAGGCGTTGTTTTTGAGACGGCATCGCCTTTTGACACGCCGCTCAAAATGGCTGATTTGATGGACTGGTTTTCCCGTGAATGGAGAGACCGGCCATCCCATCCGCTGCTGGTCATTGCCGTTTTCACGGTTCACTTCCTGGCCGTTCATCCGTTTCAGGACGGCAACGGGCGGCTTTCCCGTATTCTGACCACACTGCTACTCATGAAGGCCGGTTACGGATATGTTCCCTACAGCTCCCTTGAACGGATTATTGAAGAAAACAAAGAGCAATATTACCTAACCCTGCGCCGGACGCAAAAAACGATCTACAGCGACAACAGCACCATCATGGAATGGACCTTGTTCTTTCTTCGCTCTCTGCGGAAACAAATCTCCGGGCTGGAGAAAAAAATCGAGCGAGAGAGCCGCCTGACACAACTCACGCCTCTGTCTCAAGCCCTTCTGGCGGCCGCGCGTGAACGCGGAACACTGACGGTTCGGCAGGCGGTGCAGATGACCGGGGGAAACCGCAACACCATCAAACAGAACGTTCGTCAACTGACTCAGCAAGGGCTTCTGCGCCGGGAGGGAACCGGTAAGGGTTCCTGGTACCGTCCTGCATAGCCACCCATCCGCCGGGGAATTTTTGTAATCCTTGCGATCCCTTGCGGCAAAACCTCCGCTCCCTTCGTCCAAGGTTTGCCTTTATCTTTAAGGCGGCGAGTGGTAAAACGTCGCCACTATGAAAAAGACACTTGCTCTCCTCCTCGCGCTGGTGACCGGTTCTGTCTTTGCGGCGATGCCGGTTGAAAAATCCATTACTCACGTCAGCACTCCGTTTCAGCTGGGCGTTGATGAATATCACTATCTCTATCCCAAGGAATACGGCGTTCACGGCCTGCGCCTGAACTGCTACTTCGTCGAAAACCGCTACATGCACGGAATCGATCTCGGCTTCTGGAACGTTTCGGAGGATGCCAGCGGGTTGCAATTGGCCATCTACCGCAACGAAACACACGATTTCGGCGGCGTTCAGCTTGCGCTGTGGAACGCCGAAACCAAACAGGTCGGCGGCGTTCAGGTCGCAACCATTTCTACCGACGCAGAAGATCTTTACGGCATTCAGCTGACCGGATTGCTCGGCAAGGCGCGCGAAGTGAACGGTATTCAAATCGGCGGGCTGACCGCCGAGTCGGATTCGGAAACCGATAAGTGCTGGGCCAAAGGCATTCAGGCCAGCCTTTTCAAAACCGGCGCGGAAAATCTCGCCGGCATTCAGATCGGCGGCGTTTTCACAGAAGCTGGCTGGTACGCCGACGGCATCCAGCTGGGCCTTCTCTTCACGGAGTCGCGCTATACCCGCGGCATTCAGATTGGCGGACTGACCGCCCGCGCAAAGGAAACCACCGGTGTCCAGCTCGGCGGACTGATGGCTAAGTCAGACATTAAAGCCGACGGCATTCTGCAGGGCGCCATTATTCTCGCTGAAGCAGGCGATCTCAAAGGCTGTCTGCAGTTTGCGCTCGGCGCGGCGAATGTGACCGGCGAATCGGACGGCGTGCAGCTCGCCGGGCTCAGCACTATGGCCGGGTCGCTGGACGGGCTGGAAGTTGCGGGCATCTGGAATTATGTTTTCGAAGATGTTCAAGGCGCTCAAGTCGCTCTGCTTTATAACCACGCCCGTTATGTGCGCGGTCTGCAACTCGGCCTGATCAATCACTGCGAGCGGCTGGACGGCGTGCAGATCGGCTTGATCAACACCGTGAAAGAGTGCCGGTTCAGCACCTGCCCGCTGCTGCGCGTTGATTTTTAGTCAACTTAAGGCTTTTTTTGCGGCCAAACTCTGGCATTGTCCCGCGCTTTCGCGCACATAAACCGTTTTCTGAAAGGACACGTTATGATTAAAAAAGGCGGAACCTACGTTGTGATGGGCCTGCTCAACACCGACTCCATCGCCTACGCCACCGGCAAGATGATCGAAGAGCTGGGCGGCAAAGTGATTTACACGGTGCAGAACGAACGGCTGAAAAAAATCTTCTTCGACCGCGGCTGTACCGATATCTCGCAGGAAGAAAAGGACGCAATGGACATCCGCTACTGCGAAGTCACCATTGAAAGCGAAGTAAAAAACCTTTTCGCCGCCATCGGTAGCGTAGATGGTGTCGTTCATTCCATCGGCTTCGCCAACCCGAAGACCTGTCTCGGCGATCATATTTATACCGATCAGTTTGAAGACATCAAACAAGGCTTCCATATCAGTTGCGCCTCGCTGGCGACCGTTTCGCAGTTCGCACAGGAGCACATGCCCAAAGGCGGCTCTATCGTCACGCTCTCGTTCGCCTCGCAGGTTGCGTTTCCGTTCTACAACTGGATGGGTGTCAACAAAGCGGCGCTCGAGGCACTGGTACGCGCTCTGGCCCGCGAATACGGCCGCGAACATGTTCGAGTTAACGCCGTCTCCGCCGGACCGCTCGCCACCAAAGCGGCCAAATCCATTCCGCACTTCGCGCATCTGGCGCGCACTTGGAAAAAGGTCAGCCCGCTTCCGTGGGATGTGGTGAACGATAAAAAAGAAGTCGCCCATGCCGTTGTTTTCCTGCTCGGCGAAGGCTCCAAAAAGATCACTGGCCAAACGCTCTACGTGGACGGCGGGGCCTCGGCCGTCGGCGGCGAACTGCTTCCGCATGAAAAGCCGATTAAATCCATGCCGGCCAAACGCAAAGCCGCCGCTAAAGAGCGGCTTGAGAGAATGAGACTCCTGCAAAAACAGCATCAGCAGGGACTGTAAAACGAAAAGCCGCTCAACCGAGCGGCTTTTTGATTGAAGAGTGACCCCAACGGGAATCGAACCCGTGTTCCCAGGATGAAAACCTGGTGTCCTAACCGCTGAACGATAGGGCCACAAAAAGTGAGGGCGTAAGATAGCAGACCGGAGCGTCCGGGCAACATAAAATAAACGGTTTTTTGGTCTATGCTTTTCGTCCACCCGCTGGCATCCTCCTCCGCAGTTCCCGGGGTGCCGGACGCCGCAAGGCGGACGCGCTGAGATAATACCCGCTGAACCTGATCCGGCTAATACCGGCGAAAGGGAGTGACTCAGCAAAACTCCCATCGTACGACGAACGGGAGTTTTTTATGTTTCTGACGGTGAACAGCGAAAAATATGAACACGGCGGCGACGGAACCGTCCCCGCCCTGCTCGCGGAACTTGGCGCAACGCCGGAACACACCGCCGCAACCGTAAACGGCGAGCTGGTTTTTTCCAAGGATTGGAAAAGTTTCAAACTCAACGACGGTGATACCGTCGAAGTTCTTACGTTCGTCGGAGGTGGATGATGCTTAAACTCGGAAATGTGGAATTCAAATCGCGGCTGATTCTCGGTACCGGAAAATTTTCCGACACCGCAACCATGATCAAGGCGATTGAAGCGTCTGGCACGGAACTGGTGACGGTTGCGTTGCGCCGCTTCAACCGAGAGAAGCCCAGCGACGATCTTTGTGCGCCGCTGGCAAAACTGAAAAACATTACGCTGATGCCGAACACCTCCGGCGCGATGAATGCCAAAGAAGCCGTCCGCGCCGCGCAACTCGGTCGCGAACTGAGCGGCAGTCCGTTCGTGAAAGTTGAAATCCATCCGAATCCGCACCATCTGATGCCCGACGCGATTGAAACCTATCTTGCCGCCAAAGAACTGGCCGCCGACGGTTTTATCGTTTTGCCCTACATTCCCGCCGACCCGGTGCTCGCCAAAAAACTCGAAGACGTCGGCTGCGCCGCCGTCATGCCGCTCGGCGCGGCCATTGGTAGCGGCGGCGGACTTTCCACCGCCGACATGATCCGGCTGATTATCCGCGACAGCAACATTCCTGTCATCGTCGATGCCGGACTGCGCGCGCCGTCCGAAGCGGCCCGCGCCATGGAAATGGGTTGCAACGCCGTGCTGGTAAATTCCGCCATCGCCGCCGCCAAAGACCCGGTCGCGATGGCTAGAGCCTTCGCGCTCGGCGTCGAAACCGGCTATGCCGCGCGACTGGCCGGCCTCATGCCGAAAAGCGATGTGGCTGTGGCCACCAGTCCCTTAACTTCCTTTTTAAAATGATTCCGTCTCTTCCAGAGTGGCTCGATCCTGCGCCGTGGCTTGAACAAACGTTCTCCGCCACCGATGTCGAGCGCGCCCTCGGCGCGGAATTGCCGGACGAATCGACGCTCGCGGCACTGCTTTCGCCAGCGGCGGCCGATTTTCTGGAGCCGATGGCGGCGCGCGCTCAGGCGCTGACGCGCCGCCACTTTGGCCGGACGATTCAGCTCTACGTTCCGCTCTATCTTTCCAGTCACTGTTCCGGCGGCTGCGCCTACTGCGGCTTCGCCGCCGACCGCCACACCGACCGGCACGCGCTGGATTTTGCGGCCGTCGAAAACGAACTGGATGCGATTCACGCGATGGGCTTCGAAGAAGTTCTGCTGTTAACCGGCGAACGCTCGTCGCAGGCCGACCTCGATTATCTGCGCGAATGCGTCCGGCTGTCGGCGCGGAAATTTCATAACGTCGCCATCGAAGTTTTTCCGATGGCCGAAACGGAATATCATTCGCTGGCGGAAGCCGGTTGCACCGGCGTGACGCTTTATCAGGAAACCTATCATCCGGAAACCTACGACCGGATGCACCGCTGGGGGCCGAAGAAAGATTTCGTCCAGCGATTGGACGCTCCGGCGCGCGCGCTTTCCGGCGGACTGCGCTTCGCCGGACTCGGCGCGCTGCTCGGCCTCGCTGATCCGCGCTTCGACATGCTCGCGCTCTACCGCCACGTCCGCCATTTACAGAAAACGCACTGGCAGGCCGGGCTGACCGTTTCGTTCCCGCGCATCCGCCAAGAGGCTGGCGGATTTGTTGCGCCGCATCCGGTCGACGAAAAAATGCTCGCGCAAATTGTCTTCGCCTTCCGCATTTGTTTGCCGGATGTGCCGCTGGTGCTTTCCACTCGCGAAGGCGCGGCGTTCCGCGACGGCATGGCCGGAATCGGTGTTAACAAAATGAGCATCGCCAGCAAAACAACGGTTGGCGGTTATAGCGCTGGAGGGTCGCTGGCCTCCGCGACCGCGGACGGCGAGGCCGCCGTCCCTCCAATAAAAGGTGAAAGTCAGTTCGACGTCAGCGACGACCGCGGCCTCGACGAATTCTGCGCCATGCTCCGCGCAAAAAAATTAGAACCCGTCTTCAAAAACTGGGACGACGTTTACCGCTCCTCGGCCTCTTTTTCCAACTGCTCCAATGACGCCAGATATCTGCCTGATAGCGCAGCCCGTTGATCCGGAGGAAGCTTTGCGACCAGCTTTCTAACCCTATCCGCCCAGCGCTTCGTCTGAGCGACGTCCCCTTGTCTGCTGTAGTGCCTGCACAATCCGTAGGCGGAGCTGCGACTTCCGCCTTCGGCAGCCCTCTTATGCGCTTCGATCTGCTCATCGGTTAGCACCTGATCAGGCGACGCTTTTTTTGGAGCAGATGATGTCTGCTTTTGGGGGTGCGCCTGCTGGTTTGAGTCTGTGAGTATTGTGTTCGAACCCTCGTAGTGATCCCACTCTTCCTCTCCTGGAACACGGCCGATTTTATGCTCCCTTTTTATCAAGTCGCCGTTTTCATCCAGCGTGCTGACGCATACATACAGGCCTTTAAGCTGGTCTTTGTTGTAAATATGCCGAAACCCCTTCACTTCTTTGCTGCCAATGTCGCGTCTGACAAAACTATTCTCGTACGTTTCGACTTGCTCGTCACGTAACGCTATTTCCGTCGTTCTATTGGTCTGAGCGCATTCTGGACGAAGCTCCGCAATCTGCACCCGGGCGCGCTCCTTCTTTTTCGTTTTGTCTCCTCCATCGTCAGCTTCATAGAACAGCTGGTATTCTACGGTTATGTCGCTCAATACGATCTCGGATAGATTTTTGAGCGTTATGGTGTAGGCAATAACGTCTTGCGTACCTGTTCTGTGAAAATATTTGGTCGTTCGCTTTTTCCCGTCCGTCCGCGAATCTCCAGAATCTATCTTATCAATATCTTCACTGCGCTTCTCTTGGCGGATATCCACTAACAACGCCGAATCATTTTTAAATGTTTTCGCGGCCAGCCAACCGTTTATCTTCTGCTGTTCTGCGACGCTGAAAGAGCTGAACGGACGGTTGGTTTGCCCTGCGCCTTGATTTACCCACACGGTTCCTTTGTCGGGAAAGTATGAGATGATTTCAAATTTTTCAGCCGCCTGCGCCATGCTTGCGATCAAAAGTACTGCGAACCACAGCCGGATTGTTTTCATGTTTGATCTCCAGAAGTTGCGGAAAACGTGACGGCACGTTAGCCAGAGAAAGAAAAAAAGTCAAAGCAACGGCTTAAATTCCTTATGAACAAACCGGATCAGCGTGTACTGCCGGAACTCAGCTGCCGTGCAGCGTGGATCCGGCAATTTCCGCCGCGCGGTCTGTTCGTAAGCCGGATCTACGAGCTCCGCTCTAAGTTCCGGCTTTACTAAGATCGGAACATGAAATAGACCGCGCCGAGAATGCAGAGTCCGGCCCAGAGGTAGTCGAGTTTGAGCGGCTGGTGCATGTAGAAGATCGCAAACGGCACAAACACAGACAGCGTGTACTGCCGGAACTCAGCTGCCGCGCAGCGTGGATCCGGCAATTTCCGCCGCGCGGTCTGTTCGTAAGCCGGATCTACGAGCTCCGCTCTAAGTTCCGGCTTTACTAAGATCGGAACATAAAATAGACCGCGCCGAGGATGCAGAGTCCGGCCCAGAGGTAGTCGAGTTTGAGCGGCTGGTGCATGTAGAAGATCGCAAACGGAACAAACACCGACAGCGTGATGACTTCCTGCATGATTTTCAGTTGCGGCAGCGAAAGCTGCGTATAGCCGATCCGGTTGGCGGGGATCATGATGAGGTATTCGAACAGCGCAATGCCCCAGCTGACCAGCGCGGCGATGAACCATTTCCGTCCCGCCATGTTGCGCAGGTGGGCATACCACGCAAAGGTCATGAAAACGTTCGACAACGCCAGCAACAGCGCGGATTGCATGGCAGGCGAGATGGCGGCAAACAGTTTCATGGTGCCTTTCGTAAGCTTGACCGCCGGAAAGTAATCTCAGGCGGGTCGGCTTGGAAAGCAAAAACTCCTTGGGCCCGGAATCGCGAGGGAGGCGCGTTGACGACTTGCATGGAATGTCTTAGCTTCTTTGGAAAATACAGGGAGCCTATGAACGAACATCCTCTCTACCCTCAGGAAAATGAATATCGGGACATCCGGGATTTGAACGGCCTTTGGCGCTTTCAAGTCGATTGGGACGGCACCGGGGAAGACTCGGGCTGGCACGCCGGAAAATTTCCGTCCTCTGCCGCCGAAGTTCCGGTTCCCGCCAGCTATAACGATCTGTTTGCTGATACAAACATCCGGGATCATGTCGGGTACGTCTGGTATCAGCGGGAGCTGATTATTCCATCCGGATGGAAAGACCGGAAAATCCTGTTGCGCTTTGATGCAGTCGCCCACCATGCCGATATCTGGCTGGACGGCAAGTTGCTCGGGCGCAACAAAGGCGGCTTTCTTCCATTCACGGTTGACCTCGGCGACGTAGCTCCGGGAGGCCGCCACCTCCTGACCGTTCGGGCGGATAACCGGCTCGACTGGACTTGTCTGCCCGGCGGCGAGCTGACCTCGCGCCCCGCCGGAGGCTGCGCAGGCAGTTCTATTCCGGTGCAGGAAACTCACTTCGACTTTTTCAACTATTCCGGTATCCACCGCCCCGTCCGCCTGATCGCTTTGCCCGCCGTCCACATCACGGATGTTTCAATCCGCACGGCGCCGGGAACCGGAAAGGCGTGGAATGTCTCGTACGACGTTTCAACATCTTCCGCGGCAGAGGTTGAAATCCTTCTGATGAATCCGGAGGGAGATGTTTTGCACCGGGCCGCCGCCCGCTCCGGAACGATACCGGTAGAAAATCCTGTTTTGTGGGAGCCCGGCAGGGGCGTTCTGTACACTCTGGAAGTTCGTCTGCGCGACTCCGGCGGTAAGGTGTTTGATTCGTATCGTGAAGAATTCGGCTTCCGCTCCATCAAGGTCACTGCCACCACGTTTGAAATCAATGGCCGCCCTTTTTATTTCCGGGGTTTCGGAAAGCATGAAGACGCCGACATTCGCGGACGTTGTCTGGATCTTGCGACGATGGTTCACGACTTCGCCCTGCTTAAGTGGATCGGCGCAAATTCAATCCGGACCAGCCACTATCCGTACAGCGAAGAATTTATGCGCATGGCGGATCGTCAAGGCCTCGTTGTGATCGACGAGGTTCCCGCTGTCGGATTCAACATGTGGAATGATGTTCCGGTATTCTGCGATGAGCGGGCCAACTCAAAAACGCTGGAGCATCATTTAGACGTTACCCGCGGGCTGATCCGGCGGGACAAAAACCATCCGTGTGTCGTCATGTGGAGTCTCGGCAACGAACCGGCCAGCCAGAACGAAGCGGCGGAACCTTATTTCCAATCCGTCATCGGTGAGGCCCGGCGCCTGGATGCTTCCCGGCCGATCACCGTGGTCGAAGACCGCTGGCCCGACCAAACCCGCATCGGCCATCTGGTGGATGTGATTTGCGTCAACCGCTATTTCGGCTGGTATCACCACACCGGCGAAATGGATCGCATCGAAGAATTACTGGAAGCCGACCTCAGGGCGTGGCACACCCGCTTTGCCAAGCCGGTTATGGTCGCCGAATACGGTGCCGATACGATTCACGGCTTTCACAGCGTGATGAGTCAGTTTTTTACCGAAGAGTTTCAGGCCTCCTTTTTGGAACAATACCACCGGGTTTACGACCGGCTTCCTTTTATGGTCGGAGAGCATGTCTGGAATTTCGCCGACTTCGCGACTAAGCAAGGCACCAAGCGGGTATGGGGCAACCGCAAAGGAATTTTCACCCGCCAGCGGCATCCGAAGAGCGCGGCCCAAATTCTTAAACAGCGCTGGATCCGCCCATGAAAAAACCCAACATCGTTTAGCTGCACGCCCATGATGCCGGACGATACTGTCAGCCTTACGGCGTTCCGGTCAAAACGCCCAACCTGATGCGCTTCGCCAAAGAAGCCGTGCTTTTCCGGAAAGCCTTTTCTGTTTCGCCCACTTGCGGCCCGAGCCGCGCGGCGATGCTCACAGGTCAGTATCCTCATCAATGCGGCGTTTTCGGTCTGCCCGGCGATGACGGATGGAAAGTGGATGACTACTCGAAACATCTGGTGCACACCCTGAACGACGCCGGATACACAACGGCTCTCGCCGGATGTCAGCATGAGTGTGACAAGAAGGATCTTTCGCCGCTGGGTTATCAGAAAATTCTCTGCTCCGACTCCCGCCAGATGAAAGGCTGGTTCTATCCGGAAACCATCGACCTCGCCGTTGAATTTCTGGCCGGACAGGCAGGCGGTTCTGAACAGCCCTTCTTTCTATCCGTCGGCATTGATGAGCCTCACCGCAATAATATCGGACGGACGGAACTCGGAATCGGCGCGGAAGCCGCGCGCTTCAGCAAAACCCGTTATTATGATCCGGACAAACTCGACTGGCGTTATACTGCCCCGCCGCCCTTCCTGCCGGATCTCCCCGAAATCAGACAGGACATGGCCAGTTACCGCGAAGGCGTCCGGATTATGGACGAATATATGGGCCGCGTTCTGGATGCACTGCGTCACTACGGACTCATGGAAAATACAGTCATCGTCGTCACCACCGATCACGGTATTGAATTCCCCGGAGCGAAAAAACTCTGTCTGACCAGGGAACCGGCGTCATGCTGATGCTGCGCTGTCCGGGCGACATGCCGAAGGGAACCGTCATCGAACCCATCGCTTCCCATCTGGACATTTATCCCACGCTCATGGAGCTGACCGGCATTGCACCAAAGCCGTGGCTCGAAGGGAAAAGTCTCGTTCCGCTGATGCGCGGAAAAGTTGCCCAGATCCATGCTGCGGTGTTTACCGAACAAACCTATCACGGCCGCCTGGAAGCGCTTCGTTCGATCCGGACCGAACGCTATAAACTCGTTCTGCGCCACGCGCCGACCGGCCCGATCTTTCGGCAGGACGGCCCCAGCCGTAAAGTCATGGAAGCCGCCGGATATTACGATCGTCCGCTCGGAACGATGGAACTTTTCGACCTTTATCTCGATCCAATGGAAGCCTGCAATCGTGTCAACGATCCGGCTTATCAAACGGTGCTCGAAGAACTGCACGGGAAAATCACGGCGTGGATGAAAGAAACCGCCGACCCGTTTCCCGGCGGACGCTTCCCGCCGATCCCGAACGCGTAACTCAGCCGATCTGCATGAGCGTCTTCACCGCAACAGCAACGTCCGGCTGACGCAACAGACTTTCGCCGACCAGAATGGCGGCGATTCCGGCGTCGCGTAGAATTTTCACGTCGTCCGCTGTGCGAATTCCGCTTTCGCTGATCAGCGTACAATTCTTCGGCGCCAGCTTGCGGAGCTGGAGCGTGGTTTCGAGTTTGGTTTCGAACGTTTTTAAATTCCGGTTGTTGATGCCGATGCATTCCGCACCGGCGGCGACCGCGCGTTTCATTTCTTCTTCGGTGTGCACTTCGACCAACGCCGTCATACCGGACGCTTCCGTCAGCCGGATATATTTTTTCAGTTCGGCATCGTCGAGCGCGGCGACAATCAGCAGCACCGCCGATGCGCCAAGCGCGTCCGCATGGAAAATCTGGCGCAGATCAACGACGAACTCCTTGTAGAGCATCGGCAGTTTTGTCGCGGCGCGCACGGCGCGCCATTGTTCTTCGCCGCCGCCGAAATAGTTGGCGTCCATCAGGCATGAAATGGCCTGTGCGCCGGACGTTTCATACGCCTGAGCAATCGAGGCGGGATCAAACGGCTCGCGGATTAATCCGACCGACGGCGATTTGCGTTTTACTTCGGCGATCAAACCAATGGGCACGGCTTTCAGCGCGGCGATAAAACCCGGAGTCGCTTCTCTCGCCGGTTTTCCGTCGCAGGCGTCGCACGAAGTTCCGACATGCGGAAGATTTTCGATGACCGTTTCCAGCGTTTGGAAATAGCCGGGCGTTTCAATCTCGCGGCGTTTGTTGGCAATGATTTCGTCTAGAATATTCATGCGTCAGCTTTCCCTTTTTGCTGAAGCTTCAAATAGGCTTCGATGAACTCGCCGATGTTGCCGTCGAGCACGCTTTGGGTGTTGCCGCTCTGCGTGTCGGTGCGGTGGTCTTTGACCATCGTGTAGGGCTGCAGGACATAGGAACGGATCTGATGGCCCCAGGCGATTTCGCCCTTTGCGCCGTAAAACTGTTCGGCGGCCTGTTTCTTTTTATCCAGCTCGTACTCGTACACTTTGGCACGCAACATCTTCATGGCTTTGTCGCGGTTCTTGTGCTGAGAGCGTTCGGCCTGACATTGCGTGATAATGCCGCTCGGAATATGCACAATGCGCACCGCGGAGTCGGTGGTGTTAACGTGCTGTCCGCCCTTGCCGCTTGAGCGGTAGGTGTCGATGCGCAAATCTTTTTCTTCAATCTCAACTTCGACGTCATCGTCAATTTCGGCGGTGACGTCGAGCGCGACAAACGAGGTGTGTCGGCGCGCGGCGGAATCGAACGGGCTGATACGCACCAGCCGGTGAACGCCTCGCTCGCCTTTGAGATAACCGTAGGCGTAGTCGCCGGAAATCTGCAAAGCGACACTCTTGATGCCAGCCTCTTCGCCCGGCTGCATATCGAGAAGCTCCACGGTAAAGCCGTTGCGTTCGGCATAGCGGCGGTACATCCGGTAAAGCATATCGGCCCAGTCGCACGACTCGGTTCCGCCCGCACCGGCGTGCAGACTCAGATACGCATTCTTCGAATCCATCGGGCCGCCGAGCAGCGACTGCATTTCCAGAGCGCGGAAACTGCTCTCGCAGTCCGAAAGCATCTGCTCGATTTCTTTTCCCGCCGCCAACTGTCCGGCTTCGTCTTCTATTTCGGCCAGCTCCAGCAGCACTTCCGCATCGCCCAGCAAAGCCTCAATGCTTTGGAACGGGCCGAGCACCGCCTTGGCCGCTTTGGTTGCGGCGATATTGGCGAGGCTGCGGTTTTGATCGCTCCAGAAGCCGGGCACCGCGGCCTCCGCTTCGAGCCGTTCGAGCTCATCACGTTTTTCTTTAATGCCGAGATAGCCGCGCATTTCTTCCATGCGTGTGCGGACTGCGGCCATTTTATTTTTCAGTTCTTCAAGCATCTGAGGTTTTCCGGCGTTTGATAAAGGAAACGATAAATAGCGCAACGCTACTGGCCAGGCAAGCCTGAGCAAACAGGTCGCCGAAACGGACGTAAAAAGTCTCTTCGCACGCCGGATCGGCCGGAACGGTTTCAACCACCTGAAAGCCTTCGGTGCGCGGCGCGAGAGTTTGCGTAATGCGTCCGAGCGGATCGACGGCGCAGGTGATGCCGGTGTTGGCACAGCGCAGCATCGGCAGGCGGGTTTCGATACAGCGGAACACGGCGTTGGCCAGATGCTGTTCCGAGCCGCAATCGGGGTCGAACCACGAATCGTTGGTTTGATTGACCAGCAGGTCGGCGCCAGCGCGTGCGGCTTTGCGGGCCAGATAGGGTAAAGAGTCTTCGAAGCAAATCAGTACGGAAAATGCGCGGTCACCGCCGGGAAGTTTGAACTGCGTCGCCGTGCGGCCCGGCATAAAGCTGGAGCCGATCGGCGTCAGCGCGTTGATCAGCGGAATTTTCCCTTCGAACGGAATGTATTCGCCGAACAGCACCAGATGCTGTTTGTAATAGGTGCCAAGCAATTCGCCACTCGTATTGAACAGCATGCTGGCATTGTAATAGTCCGGTTGTGTGTCGGCGTGCTGGACCGCATCCATACTTCCGGCCAGCAGCGGTGTGCCGGCGGCGGCCAGCCGCCTAACCAGCTCTGCACCGCGCTGGCTGAAGCGGACCATGTCAGGTAGCGCGGTTTCGGGCCAGATAATCAGATCGAGATTCGGCACATGTTGTACAAGTGCGGTGAGCCGTTCGAGTTTTTCATAAATCACGTCCGGATCGGTCGTTTCCCAGTTTCCAACTTCCGGAACATTCGGCTGGATGAGCGCCGCGCGCACCGGTATGCCGCCGGAATTTTGCCTGCTCAGCAGGGTGTGAATTCCCACCGACCAAACCATCGCAACCGCCAGCAGCGCGCAGATCATCTCCGTATGCATCCGGTATTTTTTCCGCAGTCCCGCCGCGTATTGCAGAATCGTGACGGCAAAAGCCGCGCTGACAAAAACCATCAGCGCGGAAATCGCATAGACGCCGCCCCACTCCGCAATTTGAATGACTGCCAGCTCCTTGTATTGGCTGACGCCGAGCAGATTCCACGGAAAGCCGGTGGCGAAAGTCGCCCGCACATATTCCGACGCCGCCCAGACCGCCGCCGCGCTGGACATCCAGCCGATATTTTTCAGCGCGTTCGCGCAGCGCCAGCCGTCGCGGCGCAACGAAACGAATACGGCGAACGGGGTGAAATAGAGAGCGCAGTAAAACGCCAGCCCGACCGTGCCGAGCAAGGACACGTGCCGGAGCCAAAAAAGTGAACTCAGAAAAAAAACCGTTCCGGCCAGCCAGCCGAGAAACGCGGCGCGGCGCGGCGCGCTTCCCGCGCAGGCGAAAATCAGCGGTATCAGCGCCAGCCAGCCGCAGAAAGAAAATCCAAACGGCGGAAAACTCAGGAAGAGAAGACCTCCGGTACAAATGGACGCTATGATGGAAAATAATTTTTTCACAGAGAGGCCCCGGTTATTCACAAATCGAGCAGCAGAACCGACGGCGCGGCGCACCAGCTGTTTTTGCGCGCGCGCAGCGCCAGTACGTCGCCAATATGGCGGAGAAGCTGCTGCGAAGGCTGTCTGCCGCGCACGAAACGTGTCAGCCGGGAAAGGCCGTTGATGCCGAGCGTGCCGCGCCCTTCTGTTTTTTTCCAGACATTGGAAACCTGCTCCGTCAACACGCGGACGGTCTGAAACAGAATCAGTTCGTGCCGATCCGCTTCGGTCAGCCGGATTTTATCAAGATCAAGCACCCACACTGTTCCGGCGGACGCCAAACTCTGAGGGCGAAGCGCGCGCGAAGAAAACAGCGGATAAAGTTCCGGAAATGGATAACCGGCGGAGAGCACCTCAAGCCAGGATTCGGTGTGCGCGCGGTGTGCGCGGTCGTGATGCAAAATCCGCCCGGCGGCCTCGGTGTCGCCGGTGACGCAAAAAGAGCGTGCCATCAGCAGCGAAAGCGAATGCTTCGGCATGTGTGCGTGATGCTGACAGAAAACCGCGAGACTCTCGGTAATATCCGGCGCGGCGGCGCGGTCACTGATTTCCAGAGTTTGGAAAAGTTTCTGCACATAGCCGGACCACAGCTGACGTTCGGCCAGTCGCCGGCTCTGGTGCGTATCGATCATTCGCGCCCAATCAACCTTTCGGCCTCATTCATGAACTGGTTGACGTCTTTGAAGCGCCGGTAAACCGAAGCGAACCGCACATAGGCGACTTCATCGAGTTTTTCGAGCAGAGCCATCATTTTGGTGCCAAGCGCAGTCGAAGGAACTTCGCGTTCGTATTCGGCTTCGACCTGCGTAATGACGCTGTTGGTCATTTGCTCAATCTGCTGGATGCTGATCGGCCGTTTCTGGCAGGCGATGGCAATACTTTGCATCAGTTTCTCACGGGAAAGCTCTTCGCGGCGACCGTCGCGCTTGATGACCTGCAAAGCGGCGCGCAGAACTTCTTCGTAGGTGGTGAAACGGTGCCCGCAGTTCAGGCAGAGCCGGCGGCGGCGGATGGCAACGCCTTCCCGGACTTCGCGACTGTCGATAACCTTGTTTTCGCGGTGTTCGCACTTCGGACATTTCATACGCGCGACTGGCTCCTGTTAAATTGGCGTGAGGATAGACCCTGATTTTTTTAAAGGAAACGAAAAACTGCGCTGATAAAAAAGCAGCCCCGGAAACCGGGGCTGCATCAGAAGTAATCAGCAGAAGCTGTTATTTCTTTTTCGCGACTTTTTTCACCGCTTTTTTAGCGACTTTTTTCACCGCTTTTTTAGCGACCTTTTTCACGGCCTTTTTCGCTACTTTCTTCTTCGCCACTTTTTTCTTAGCTGCCATTTCCGTCTCCTTATGACTTGGGTTAACCCTGCGCAGTCTGACTTGAGCTTCTCTCTCGAATCTACTTTTGATCGTCCGCTTCAGTCAGCCTGCCCCTGTACGAACGAAGGTATAACGATTAAAAAATTTTCTTGCAACTAGAGTTTGTGGAAAACGTAAAAAAAAATTACCACCGGTTGTGGTGCTCGCGAGCGATGATTGCAGAAAGTTCATCCGCTGCTTTTTCAAAATCATCATTGATGACGACGTATTGATAGTCCGCCTGCTGCTTCATTTCGTCCGCCGCAACAAGCATTCTTTTTTCAATTACCTCTGCGCTGTCGGTGGCGCGACCGCACAAACGACGGCGTAATTCTTCCATCGACGGCGGCGCGATAAAAATATCAACGAAACTCCGCCTGATCACATCCTCATCGTTCATTGCGGCGCAGGCGCGGCGAATCTGATCCGCGCCCTGCACATCAATATCCATAATGATGTCGCGGCCCTGCGCTAATGCGTCAACCACCGTTTGCTTCAATGTTCCGTAGCGATTGCCGTGTACCAGCGCGTGCTCCAGAAACTCGCCCGCAGCAATGCGGGCGGAGAACTCCGCATCGGAAAGAAAGTGGTAATGCACGCCGTTCTGTTCGGCGCCGCGCGGCGGGCGCGTCGTGCACGAAATGGAATAAACCATTCCCGGAACGTTTTCGATCAGCCGGTTGCACAGCGACGATTTGCCTGCGCCCGACGGCGCGGAGATGACCAGCAGCAGCGGTTTGTTCTTATTCGACATTCTGAATCTGCTCCCGGATGCGTTCGAGTTCGGTTTTGAACGCCACCACCTGTTCTGTGATTTTTAAATCATTCGCTTTCGAGCCGATCGTATTGATCTCGCGGAAAAACTCCTGCGCCAGAAAGTCAAGCGGACGTCCGGCAGGTTCGCCGCCGCGCAGAATTTTTTTAAACTGCTGAATGTGACTTGTCAGTCGTGTGGCCTCTTCCGAAATATCACTGCGTTCGCCGAACAGCGCGATCTCTTTGATAATCCGCTCATCGGCTGCGATATTTTTCAGTCCGGCAGATTCTAATCCATCGAAAAGTTTCTTCCGGTAATTGGCGGCGATCTGCGGCGCACGCGCCTGAATCGCGGCAAGCATCTGTTCCAGCAGCTTCAGACGCGCCAGAAAATCCGCTTCGAGCGCTTTTCCTTCGCGGAGACGCATCGCGTTGAGTTTTTTCAGCGCGGCGGTCAGCGTTTTTTCTAAAAACGGGAAAATTTCTTCCGGAGTCTGTTCGCCCGACTGCATTTTCAGCAGCCCCGGAACCTGTAGTAACGCGCTTGCGCTCAAATCGTCGGTCAGGTTCAGTTTTTTGGCCGTGCGGCGCAGTTGTTTTACCGTTTCTTCGGCGCGCACCTGATCAATCTGAATCATTGCGCCGCCGTTCGCGGCTTCCAGCAGTACCGTTCCGCTGATCCGTCCGCGCGAAATCTGCTCCTGAATTATTTTCTGGATACGCGACTCCAGCGCCGCAAGCGACGGTGGAAGCCGGAAGACGACATCGAGTTGTTTGCGGTTTACCGAACTCAGCTCGACGGTCACCCGCGCCTCCCCGGCGCGCACTGCTGCCGCGCCGTACCCTGTCATGCTTTTTATCGACATTCTTACCACCGGTATTCTGCCTCGTCGCCTGATCCTGACACACGTTTCCCAAGCGCTTCCAGCGAAACACGGCCCGATGGATCGACCTTTACGCGAACATATGCTTTGCATATTCTGGTATTCAGATTTCCGCGCGAAGCAATTTCAACAAAGAACGGTTTGCCTTCCGCGGCAAAAGTCACGGGAACATGTGCGTGGCCGGAACCGCAGGAAATGGCTGAGCCAAAACCTGTGCCCAAACTTTTGACCTGTGCCGCAACAAAAAACTCTGCTTCGACAGTTTCCCCGTTTAATTGATCCGGATAGAGCATAATTTCGCTGACGGACATTTTCAGCTTTTGACCCCATTCCGGAATTTCTGTTTGTGCAGACCAACGGTATTCTCCCGAATCCTTGTCGTATTTGTCACCTACCGCCAGAGGTGCCTTGGCGCCGTCAGCGAGCACATACACTTCTCCCCGGGTAGCGGCTGTCATAACAGCAATCAGATCACCGGTTCCGGGCTTGGGAATAAATTTGGAAAAGAATCCGAGGCCCTCTACAGGGAGTCGGATTTGCTGTCCCCTGCGATCTGAGTAGGTGTCGCCGTCCGGAGCAACCATAGGGCGGATGTCTCCGAAATAAAACCCGTCTTTCAGTTTTGCCACATTGTATATCCGGTTGAAGCGCACCTTCACGATCCCAGCGGTCGGCAACCCGACTGCTCCGCCGGCGTCATATTCGGTTTCGGACGGCGGCGGCAGTTTCTCGGCTGTTGCAGTAAGAATAAAAAATCCGCTGATTACGCCCAGCCACAACAACATCTTTATTCTGCACATCTCTTCCTCCTTTATTTTATTCTACCCTTTTTCCACTCCGCGATTTGCTGGACGTCTTTGTCGCCGCGGCCGGAAACGTTGATGATCACAAGATCGTTTTTCGAAAACTGTTTGGCGTTTTTGATAACCCATGCGATGGCGTGTGAGCTTTCAAGCGCAGGCAGAATGCCTTCCCATTGCGCGAGCCGGTCGAAGCCGGCGACCGCGTCGGCATCTTCGATATAGGTATATTCCGCACGGCCGGTGTCGTGGAGCATGGCGTGTTCCGGGCCGACGGAAGCGTAGTCGAGTCCGGCGCTGACGGAATGCGTCAGCAGAATCTGTCCGTCGTCGTCCTGCAGAACATAACTCTTGGTGCCTTGCAGTACGCCGACCTTGCCGCCGGCGAAACGCGCGGCGTGTTTGCCGGGCTCGATGCCGAGTCCGCCAGCTTCAACACCGATCAGGCGAACGCCCGCATCCTTTATAAAGGCACTGAAAATGCCGATCGCGTTGCTGCCGCCGCCGACGCAGGCGACAATCGCGGTCGGCAGACGTCCTTCGGCTTTCAAAATCTGTTTACGCGCCTCGATGCCGATCACGCTCTGGAAATCGCGCACGATCATCGGGTACGGATGCGGGCCGAAGGCGGTGCCGAGAACGTAGTGCGTGTTGCTCAGGTTGCTGACCCAGTCGCGCATCGCTTCGTTAATCGCCTCTTTAAGCGTCTGCTGTCCGGCGGTGACGGCTACGACTTTCGCACCGAGGCTTTCCATCCGGAAAACATTCAGCGCCTGCCGCTCCATATCGACCTTGCCCATGTAAACGACACACTCCATGCCGAAGAGCGCGGCGGCGGTGGCGGTGGCGACGCCGTGCTGGCCCGCGCCGGTTTCGGCGATCAGCCTCGTCTTGCCGAGCCGCTTCGCCAGTAAAGCCTGACCGATCACGTTGTTGATTTTGTGCGCACCGGTGTGATTAAGGTCTTCGCGTTTGAGATAAATCTTCGGGCCGCCGAGCTGTGCGGTCATCCGCTGGGCGAACCAGAGCGGCGACGGGCGCCCGACGTATTCGCGCAGGTAGTAAGCGAGTTCTTTTTTGAACGCGGGATCTTTCTGTGCCGTTTTATAGATCCGTTCCAGCTCGCGGAGCGGCTCCATCAGCGTTTCGGGAACAAAGATGCCGCCGTACGGACCGAAGTGTCCCTGTTTATCCGGCTGATTCGATTTCATTTTCTGACTCTCTCGATAAACTGTTTTACCTTGCGGATGTCTTTGACGCCCGGTTCCTTTTCGACGCCGGAACTGACATCGACGCCCCACGGATTCACGGCGGCCATGGCATCGCGTACATTTTCCGGATTGAGGCCGCCCGCCAGCATCACGGGTTTGCCGACGGCGGTTTTCATGGCGATCGCGCGCTCCCAGCTACTAAGCTTGCCGGTGCCGCCGATGGTGTTCGGATCGAACGAATCGGCGAGCAGAACCGACGGCTCCGGATTAACCGCGTTTAGAATATTCCGGTTCACGCCCTCGCCCATGCGCGGCGAAAGCCAGGTTTCCAGCCCCTGAAAAAGCGGACGGTCGATTTTCCAGTCGTTGGAAATCAGATGAACCTGAACCACGTCGAGGTGGCAGGCGATCGCCACGGCTTCGACCTCGGCGGGCGGCGGTTCGACAAATACGCCGACTTTTTTGATCTGCTCAGGAATGCTTCTGAGCCAGCCTGCGACCTGTTCCGGCCGGACATAGCGCTTGGCGCGCGGCCAGAAAACAAAACCGATCGCGTCGGGCTCTAAAGCACAAATCTGCTCCAGATCGTTTCTGGAGCAGATTCCGCAGATTTTAACAAAAACGCTCATAGGTTTTTTAATCAACCTGCGGCGGTTTCCTCCGCGAGTTCTTCGGCCAGCTCTTCGGCGGCGTCGAACGCCATATCGCGGCGGACTGCGCTGTTGTTGAAGAAAAGCGGGTTCTGGCCGTCGGCCCAGGCAATGCGGATATCGGTAATGCCGATGAAGCCGAAGGCGGCGCTGACCTGACGGGTCAGTGCGTCGCGGTCATCGTTTTCCTTATAGACGCCGCCGGAGGCGACGAGCAGGACGATGGTGGTGATGTTGTGCAGCGGCTTCGGGCCGGCATCGGTCAGTTCAAACAAAAACCCGGGAGCGAGCACCTGATCCATCCAGGCTTTCATGACGCCGGGAACGGAAAAATTCCACATCGGCATGGTCAGAACCAGCACGTCGGCTTTTTTAAGTTCGTCGATCTGCTTCTGGGCATAGTTGAGGGCGGCGTCTTCGGCTTTGGTCGGCTCGTAGGCCGGGTCGAAGACGGGATTCCACATGCGGCGGAAGAGGTCGTTGGAATAGTACGGAGGTTTGTCCTGATAGAGGTCGATGTTGTTAAGCTCTACATCGGGGTTGAGTTCCAGCAGTTTACCGAAAAAGCGGGCGGCAAGTTGCTTGGAGACGGACTGCTCGACCGGCTTCGGATTGGCACACACATGCAAAACATTCATTCAATCACTCCCATAGGTTTCGTTCTGTTCAGGAAATCAACGGCGGGACTGTAACAGCGGCGCGGGGCGCGGCACAAGCGTTTCTTTAGGCGGGCGGCGCGCTTTCTCCTGCGAAGCCTTGCCCCCCGACGGATTTTATCCTACGCTCCGGCTCTCTTTTCTTAACCGTTCATATAAGGAGCGCCCCGATGAAAAAGGATTACCGCGATTACCTGCAGAACACGCCCGACGCCGAAGGCCATTTCGGGCCGTACGGCGGCGCGTATATTCCGCCGCAACTGGTCGGGCCGATGAAGGAAATTCACGAGGCCTACCTTAAGATAAGCCGCTCGCACCGTTTCATCGAGGAGCTGCGCTCCATCCGTAAACACTATCAGGGCCGCCCGACACCGGTTTACCACGCCGCGCGCCTCTCCGAAAAATGCGGCGGCGCACAGATTTATCTCAAACGCGAAGACCTCAACCACACCGGCGCGCACAAAATCAACCACTGCATGGGCGAAGGCCTGCTCGCCAAATACATGGGCAAGAAAAAGCTCATCGCCGAAACCGGCGCGGGCCAGCACGGCGTCGCGCTCGCCACCGCCGCCGCCTACTTCGGCCTCGAATGCGAAATCCACATGGGCGAAGTCGATATCGCCAAAGAACACCCGAACGTTGTCCGTATGAAACTGCTCGGCGCAAAAGTGGTTCCGGTTTCCCACGGACTCAAAACGCTGAAAGAAGCGGTCGATTCCGCATTTCTGGCCTATCTCGCCGATCCGGTCAGCGCGATCTACTGCATCGGCTCGGTCGTCGGCCCGCATCCGTTCCCGATGATGGTGCGCGACTTCCAGCGCGTCGTCGGCATCGAAGCGCGCGAACAGTTCTTCGAAATGACCGGCGGACTGCCGAACCTCCTCACCGCCTGCGTCGGCGGCGGAAGCAACGCCATGGGAATTTTCTCGGCGTTCCTGAACGACCCATGCGAAATCTGGGGCGCTGAGCCGCTGGGCCGCGGACCGAAAACCGGCGACCACGCCGCGACCGCGACCTACGGCAAGCCGGGAATCATCCACGGCTTCAAGTGCTATCTGCTGCAGGACGACAAGGGCGAACCGTCACCGGTGTACTCCATCGCCAGCGGACTCGACTATCCCGGCGTCGGCCCCGAACACAGCCACCTCAAAGACGAAGGCCGCATTCAGTACGCCGCCATCGACGACAAGGAATGCCTCAACGGATTCTTCACACTCTGCCGCTCCGAAGGAATTATACCGGCGCTCGAAAGCGCGCATGCTGTTGCCTTCGCCATGAAAAAAGCCAAAGAGATGAAATCCGGCACGATTTTGGTCAACCTCTCCGGTCGCGGCGACAAAGACCTCGACTTCGTCGTTGATAACTACGGGTACGGCGACAAGAGCCAAGGATAACTGCTGCGCCGCTTTCCAAAGATTGGAGTATCTATGTCACACAGCCAGTTCAGCGATGATTCCGGCGCATACACGGTTGCGGATATGTTTCCGCCGCGCCCGTGGTACAACTTTCTGTGGAACTGCTCGTTCATTGCACAGATTGACCAGTTCGGCGGCGGCAAAAGCTGGTTCTATTCTCCCGAAGGCGTGCGCGCCAACCACAACATCACCGGATCGCCGTCCGACCTCGCGACCGTAACCGGCAATCGGCTGATTTACCTCCGCGACCGGGACACCGGTGCCTACTGGGCCGCCAACCGCAACTTCCACAACGAACCGTTCGAGGAGTTCTACACCGTCGTTGAACAGGGCCGCTCGCAGATCGTTTCATCATTCACCGGTATCAAGTGCACCTTTGCACTCTCCGTCGCGAAGAACGATCCCGCCGAATGCTGGCAGATCACCGTGCAGAACACCGGTCGCGCGCCGCGTAAAATCCAGCTCTTCCCGTATGCCCAGACCGCCTTTAACAACCTGCCCCACTCGCCCTGCATGGCGGCAGATTGGGATGCGGCGTGCGGCGGACTGCTCATCCAGAACCGCGCGCCGCAACTGAATACCCCCTTCCGTTGTACCTACATGGTTTCCGGCCGGAAACCCACTGCGTGGGAAACAACTGATCGCCGCTTCACCGGTGTTTACGGACAGCCCGCTGCTCCCGACGCCGTGCGGGCCGGACAGCTCGCTTCGCTGGGCACCAACTTTGAATGGCAGATGTGTTTCGCCCTTCAGTTCAATCTCGACCTCGCGCCCGGCGAATCGGCGGAAATCCGGCTGGTTAACGGATTGGCGGAAACGCCCGCAGTAGCGGCGGAAACCTGCCAGCGCCTGCTGGCGCCGGGCGTTTTTGAAACCCAGCAGGCCGCTCGCGCCGCCGCCCGTCAAACGCGCGAAGAGCGGCTGACCGTCCGCACCGGAGAAAGCGATGTAGACGCGCTGGCCTCTTCGTGGCTCAAACAACAGATCACCCTTGGCTGCGACTGGGGCCGCGTTTACGGACGCGGCTTCCGCGATGTCATGCAGGATTGCGCGGCAGCATCCTCCTTTGCACCGGACGTTTCGCGTCGCCGCCTGCTCGAAGCGCTCGCGCGGCAGTACGCCAGCGGCGACACGCTTCGCCAATGGAACCCGGCCTGGAAGCATCCTTACCGCGACGGCGCGGCGTGGATCGTACCGACCGTCACGGCCCTGCTCAAAGAAACCGGCGATTTCTCTCTTCTCGAAGAGCGCGTTCCCTACTGCGACAGCACAGACTCCGGCACGGTGCTCGACCACTGTTTCCGGGGATTGGAATTTCTGTTTGCCGGGCTCGGCGAACACGGACTCTGCCTCTGGGGCGGCGGCGACTGGTGCGACACGATAGATGCCGCAGGTCTTGAAGGGCGCGGCGAAAGCGTCTGGCTCACCGAGGCCGCCGTCAGCTCTGCCCGCCTCTTTGCGGAACTGCTCATCCAGCTCGGCCGCGCAGACGAAGCGGCGGACTTCCGCACAAAAGCAGAAACGCTGATTGCCAATCTACGCAACCACGCGTGGGATAAAGACCGCTTCATCTGTGGATTCAATGATGACGGACGGGAAATCGGTTCACGCACCGGACCGGATGCCCGCCTGTTCCTCAATATGCAAACCTGGGCGGTGATGAGCGGCGCGGCGACAGACGGAACTGCGCTTCTTGACCTTGTCGAACGCGAACTTTCCACGCCATGCGGCTGTGTACTGTGCAAACCGGCGTTCAATGCGCCCGACCCGCGCATCGGCATGATCACCGGCATGGTGCCTGGAAACTGTGAAAACGGCGCAGTCTACTGCCACGGCAATGCCTTCAAAATCGTCGCCGACTGCCATCTGGGGCGCGCGGAGCAGGCCTATTCCACCCTTCGGAAAATTCTGCCCGGCAATCCGGATAATCCGGACAGCGGCGTCGAGCCTTACGCCGTCACCAACCAATACCTTGGCCCGGAAAACCCGCATCGCGCCGGAACGGCCAACGGAACCTGGATCACCGGCACGGCGGGCTGGATCTACCGCGCCGTCACCGAACATCTGCTCGGGCTTCAGCCGGACTACGCCGGACTGCGACTGCGCCCCTGTCTGCCAGCCGCATGGCCCGAAGTGAAAATCCGCCGCGTTTTCCGGGGAAACATTTACAACATCACCCTGCGCCGCGCCGCTCAGACGCGCCTCATTGTGAACGGAAAAGAAATCTCCGGCGACCTGCTTCCGCCTGGAACCCCCGGCACGGAATACACGGTGCTGCTCGAAACCGTTTGACGGGCCATTCCCTGCAAATTACAGGAAATTGCAGGGGCAAATGTGTTTCATTTGGTTTCAACCGCGCGGACGTCGGCGGCAAGATGCTTTGAGCCAGGCGGCGTAGTCCTGCTGGTTTATTTCACCGGAAGCCAGCGCCAGCGTTTGCATGACGGCATCTGCCTCGGGCGCATGCAGGTCATATCCATTTACGCCAAGGAAGGTATAGGCCGCCATAAACCCGGCGCGTTTGTTGCCGTCAAGAAAGGGATGGTTCTTCACGATACCCAGCGCATATTCCGCCGCCAGATCAAACAGCGTCGGTGAGCCGTAATGAAAAACCTGCTTCGGACGATTCAGCGCGGAGTCCAAAAGTCCCTCGTCGCGCAGGCCGGCCAATCCACCAAACCGGGCCAAAAGCTCCTCCTGAATCGCAAGAATAACTTCTGCAGGAACCCAAACCGGCTCTTTCATTTTGCCAGTTCCCGCAGAGCATTGCGGTATTTTTGCATGCCGCGTTCAGCAATTTTCATCATCTCACCGAAGTGTTCATTATCAGGTGTCACCTGCATGGCGCCCCTGGGCGCTTCGGTGATGTAAAGCGTCGCGCCCTCTTCGACTTTCATCGCCTGCAGGGCTTCTTTGGGAAGCACGATGCCGAGCGAATTACCGATCTTCCGAACTTTAGTTTTATAGGCCATGTGGGAACAGTAGTTATAACGTCTGGTTTTCGCAAGCCGGAATCCTTTTTCTCTCCCTTGCTTTCTGCCGATCGCCACACCAGTATTCTGCCGCGCCAAAGCTCCGGAGGATTTTTATGAAAAAGACACTGCTTCTCATCTCTCTACTTCCTTTCACAGCGACGTTTGCAGAAAAAAAACCGGCGGAGCCGACTCCGTCGTTTTCTCAAATCCAGATCATTCAGGAAGAAAAGCAGTTTCAATCCTGTGAAAACGTCGGAGGCTCGGGCTTCTTTTGGATCGATACCAGCAGTGCCGATGTCTGGCTGTTCGACACCGCCACTGAAACGTGGAAATTTCTCGGTTCGCCGCGCGGCTCGAACGACAACCGGAAAGGCGCCTACGAACTGCTCACCAACAAAGCCGGCGGATTTTACCTGCTCAACACCAAAACCGGCGAAGGCTGGTCGTGGACCGCCGCTACCTCGTGGAAAACCATCGGTGCTCCCTCGCGCCGGATAAAACCTCCGGAAGACCGAAAAGACTGAACATTTCGCGCCGTCGCTTGCCCCGCCATTCAGGGCGGAGCGGTCCGGCGACTCCGGTCTGTTGTACTGCTTTTCAGAAACTAAATCGTCGATCGGCAATCATCAATCGGCAATCACTCTTCGACTCGCTCAAAAGAATGGCCCGCCATGAGCGGGCTCATAACAAGCGAGTCGAATGGTGCCTCGGACAGGGTTCGAACCTGTAACCCTCAGATTCGAAATCTGATGCTCTATCCAATTGAGCTACCGGGGCGGGAAGAATTGATGATTTATGAACGATGATTGCTGATTTGCAAGCGAGAACAATTCGCGGCCCCCGCCACTTGCCATCCGACACTGCGAAACTTTACGCTTCGGTTGTGGATCACCTGACTCCAGAGAAGCGCTCGTGGAATATGTCGCGGATACGCGGCAGAGATACGACGCCGGAAGTTCTTGTCCGCTCCATGCTCCACCGCAGAAACCAGAGGTCAGGGGTCAGAGATCAGTGGGCAGAACGATGAACGCCTTTAACGGCTTCAACGATTTTAACTCCGTTTACGCGGCTGTTTCTGGCACCGGCACAAAGGCTGTAAAGACGCCACCACTCCAAAAAGCAACAAGGCCTTCTGGAAGAAAAAATTCGAGCGCAACGTCGCCAACGATCGGAAACACGCCCGCCAACTCAAACGACTTGGCTGGAAAGTTGTCACCGTCTGAGAATGTGAACCCGACGGGCCGGGAAACTTCTGACGCGGCTCTACCGAGCAATTTTTTCGCAATTATAGAGCCGGAGCAGTTCTTCCGCGTCCAAGTGTAATGAGTCGTGCAGCTCCTGTTGCCGCCGCTCAAATAACCGGAGAATGACTTCGGACGTGGTTGTATCGACAGCGTGATGAACCTTGGCGTGGCACATTGGGCAGAGACTGAAAATATTGCATCGTTTATCTAGCTTCACATCCCACGCCGACTGACAACTCATGGGTATCAAATGATGCGCTTCAACATAGGGCGCTAGTGTGCTTCGAGCCGTAAAAAGATTATGGTTGCGGTCAAATTCACATTTGTAATCTGCCAGCCGAAGGCACTCGCGCGCCAGTTTTGCATCCCTCTCCCATGTGTCGCACGCCTTACGTTTTGTTTTCCTTATTTCTTCCTCTTCATAAATAGCCGCCTGATATGCCGAGTCGTCTTCATCTTGCCTTTCTTGGCTTCGCCAGTCCTTCTCCGACATTGCTCCGATGAAAATATTTCCGGCTTTTGAATACATGAACCAAACGTCGCCTTGTTTTGGTTTAAACTTTGCTCTCTTACCGATATATAGTCTCAACTCATTTTTATCGGGCTTCGGGTATACGAGGTTTAATGCAACCGTTGCATCTGTGCCGTGCAGCCGGAAGTGTTTTCTCGCCTGTTCGGGGTCATCCTTTTTGGGGCCATGAAGGATCGTTTCGCCAAATTGCTTGATAGCAAGTCGCGCTTCATAATCTGTCAGCGTGATTTGGGAATCATATTCTTCTCGTTTTGTTACCTTCGAATATGTTCCGTCTTTCGTTCCGAATTTTATTTTCTGAAGTACTCCAAATTTCATTTGGCCTCCTATAATTCGAGAGTTTTTACAATCTGTCTGGCGATTCGTTGTGCAACTGGAACTGGTAAGGCATTGCCGAACTGCCGATATGCGGCGGCGTCACTGTCGGGCAAAATATATTTCTCCGGAAATCCTTGGAGTCTGGCGCACTCGCGCGGGGTCAGCTTTCTCGGATTTTTGCCGGACTGAGGCACAAGGCACTCTTTGCCGTCTTTTCCGTAACGTGAAACGAGCGTGTTCGCTGGCTCGTCGAGATTTGCCTCAAATGCCGTAAAACCGGTGCCGCGATCAAGATTTCGTTGCGTGCGCCGAACGTGTCCATCCCACAAACGATCTGAAATGGTGTATTTTGCGAGACACTTCGGTTCTAAAATACTTTTAAGCGGCTTGGGCTCTCCGCTGAATGAAGGAAATTTAAAATCAACGGCCTTGTCCCGAAAGCACACCATGAAGCATCGGCGTCTTTTCTGCGGAACAACCGTACGCGCATCGATCACCGCGTCAAAGAAGGAATACCCGAGGTCTTCTTCGATGGTTTTTCTGATCGTGGCGTACGTGTCTCCGCCATTGTGCCGTTTTAGATTGCTGACATTCTCCAGCAAGAGAACCGTCGGTTTTTTAACCTTGGCTATGCGAACGATGTCGAAAAACAACGTCCCTTGCGTTTTACACGCGAACCCGTGTTTTAGCCCCAGCGAGTTGCGCGAAGAAACACCCGCCAGACTAAACGGCTGACAAGGGAACCCTCCGGCCAATATATCGTGGTCGGGAATTAATTTATCTAATTGAGCATCAGAAACAGTTGCGCCCGTAAACTGCCGGATGTCGCCAAACGGAACCTCGCCAAAGTTTTTCGCGTAGGTTTTTTTCGCCGAATCATTCCACTCCGATGAAAAAACGCATTTCCCGCCGACAGACTGTAGCGCTATGCGAAAGCCGCCGATGCCGGCAAATAAGTCGATAAACTTAAATTTGGCGTCTCGGGGGGGGGGGAATGGAACATCCCACTTGATTGGGAACCACTCCTGAAAATCAGAGTTTTTTGTCAGATATGCTGTGGCGGGATCATGAAAACAGTCGGCGGCAACGTCTTTGTGGTTTTGTAAATAATGGGTAACGAACGCAAGGCTGTCGTCTTTCCAGTTACTTTTGGGGGTTATTAAAACCTCTTCTACTTCTGTGTATTTCATTGGCGTTTTGACTCTATCGAGATTGCTTGGGCTGTTTGCCGAGTCCTTCACAGACTTCGGACACGGTTGTATTGAATCCGGTCGCCAAGCGAACAAGGCTCAAAACGCTGGGATTTCGAACGCCGCGTTCGATGCCGCTGATGTAGGAAGGATCAAGACCGGAGCGCTCCGCGAGCTGTTCCTGGGTGAGTTCCTTTTTACTGCGGAGTTCGCTGACGTTTTTGCCGAGCGCGATCAGAACGGGATTCTTTTTCATGCGTTGCATGATGCCCGCTTCATGGACGATAAGTCCACGGACGATGAGTCAAGTTGCGCGGGAGCAATCCGTGTCTTCCGTGTAATCCGTGGTAAAAATATTTCCAGAGTTCGGGTCTCTCTGTGCTTCTCCGTGTCCTCGAGCGAAGCGGGTGGCCCGCCCTGGGTTTATCGAAGGGTAAAAATTCCGGAAGTTTGTTCGTTGCGGGGCAGATATTTCTTCCCCGTTCTTGCGGTTTGCGACCGGTTGGCTTACTCTCGACGCCGTCTCAAGGGGTTTAACTAAAAGGAGGATTCCATGAAGTTATATGTTCTCATTCTCTCTGTTGTTCTGTTCTCCGTCGGCGCTCAGGCGGCGGCGTTAGTGTTCGCAGACACGGATAAAAACAGCGATGGCCTGCTGTCCAAAGAGGAGTTTGTCGCTGGCCACAAGCTGAACAATCCCAAGCGAACGGAGGCGGACGTTCAGAAGTTGTTCGCGACCAAAGATCTGAATAAAGACGGCTCTCTCACGCCCAAGGAATTCGAATCCGACCGGAAATAATCCACGGTTCAGATTGGCCCGGCCCCTCTTCCCGCTCCGGGAATGAGGGGTCTTTTTCTTTTTGGGCCGGGGTTGGCGGATGTTCTGTGGGCGGGTCCGCCGGACCCGCTTTCAAACGCCCTCACCGCGGGCGGCTACAGAAGAGGTTCTGATACGCGGCCGGTCTGCGGGTGCGGACAGGGTCCGGTGTAGCTCCGCCGAACCGTGTCTTCCGTTTCTTCTTTGCGGCTTTGCGGTCAAAATTTCCGTGTAAATCCGTGTAGTCCGTGGTTAACTCCTGCCTCTTTTCAGGAGATGCCATGATCAATGTGATTTTAAAACAGATTTTCGGATCGAAGAATGAGCGCGACATCAAAAAGATGATGCCGCTGGTTCAGCAAATCAATGTGCTGGACGAGGAATATAAGAAACTCTCCGACGATCAGCTCAAGGCCAAGACCGTCGAGTTCAAAGAGCGTCTGGCCAAAGGCGAAACGCTGGACGCCATTCTTCCCGAAGCGTTTGCCGCCGTGAAGAACGCCTGCCGCCGGTTGTGCGGCACAACGGTTCACGTTTCCGGCCACGATTTGGAATGGGATATGGTGCCGTTCGATGTTCAGCTGGTCGGCGGAATCGTCCTTCATCAGGGCCGGATTGCGGAAATGGCGACCGGTGAAGGAAAGACGCTGGTGGCAACGATGCCGGTCTATCTCAACGCGCTGGCCGGCAAAGGTGTACACGTGGTGACCACCAACGACTTCCTCGCCGAGCGCGACTCGACCTGGATGGGCTATGTCTATCGATACCTCGGTCTGACCGTCGGCTGTCTGATGGGCCACATGCCGCCGCCGGAGCGGCTGAAGCAGTACAAGCTCGATATCACCTACGGCACGAACAGCGAGTTCGGCTTCGACTATCTGCGCGACAACATGGCCATGCGCCCCGAAGATATGGTTCAGCAGAGCGGCCACGCCTACGCCATTATCGACGAAATTGACTCGATCCTCATCGACGAAGCCCGCACGCCGCTGATTATTTCCGGCCCCGCGCCTTATTCGGCGGACGAACAGTACCGTTCGCTGAACGGCACCGTCCAGCGGCTGGTCCGCCGCCAGCAGGATCTTTGTTCGAAGATGATCGAAGAGGCGAAGGACCTGCTCGATAAGGGCGAAACCGACGCGGCCCAGCGCAAGCTCTATCAGGTGAATCAGGGCATGCCGAAAAATAAACAGCTGGCCAAGCTGATCGAAGAACCCGCCACCCGCCGCCTGCTGGAGCAGGTGAACAATATGATGATCACCGACTCCTACAAGGAAGAGGCGCGCGAACTCCGCGAGGAAATGTTTTTTGCTGTGGACGAAAAAGGCCACGACGCCGGTCTGACGGATAAAGGGTGCGAAACGCTCAGCCCGGAAGATCCGGAATCGTTCCTGATGCCCGATCTGGCGACCGCGCTTTCCGAACTCGAAGGCCGCGTCGGTCTTGCTCCGCAGGAAAAAATTGTCCAGCGCCAGAAACTTCAGGACGAATTCGCGACCCGCAGCGAGCGCATCCACGCGGTGAACCAGCTGATCCGCGCCCACTGCATCTATGAAAAGGACGTTGAATACGTCGTGCAGGACAATCAGGTGGTCATCGTCGATACGTTCACCGGACGCTTAATGTCGGGCCGCCGCTGGAGCGACGGTTTACATCAGGCGGTTGAAGCGAAGGAAGGCGTGAAGATCGAACGCGAGACGCAGACGCTGGCGACGATCACGATTCAGAATTATTTCCGCATGTATGACAAACTCTCCGGCATGACCGGTACCGCCGAAACCGAAGCGGGCGAGTTTCACGAAATCTATAAACTCGATGTGGTGGTTATCCCCACAAACCGGCCGATCCGCCGCGTGGACATTAACGACCAGATTTATAAAACCAAGCGCGAGAAGTACCACGCCGTGATCGAACAGATCAAAGACTGCCACGGCAAAAAACAGCCGGTGCTGGTCGGTACCGCCACGGTCGAAACCTCCGAGGTGATCAGCCGGATGCTCGACCGGCAGGGCATTCCGCACAATGTGCTCAACGCCAAAAACCACGCCCGCGAAGCCGAGATCGTTTCGCTGGCCGGTCAGCCCGGCGCCATCACCATCGCCACCAACATGGCGGGCCGCGGAACCGACATTAAGCTCGGCAAAGGCGTCGTCTGGCTCGAGCGGTCGCAAATTCAGGACAAGTCGCTTTCGCTGAGCACCGCGCCGTCCGGCGAAACCTCGCCGCTTAAAAAACTGCTGATGGAAAAACCGTGCGGCCTTTATGTGATCGGCTCCGAACGCCACGAGTCGCGCCGCATCGACCGCCAGCTGCGCGGACGTTGCGCGCGCCAGGGCGACCCCGGTCTATCCCGTTTCTACGTTTCGCTCGAAGACGACCTGATGCGCCTGTTCGGTTCCGACCGCATCGCGGGCATCATGGAAAAACTCGGCATCGAAGAGGGCGAAGTCCTCGAACATCCGTGGCTGAACAAGTCCATTGAAAAGGCGCAGGAGCGCGTCGAGCAGATGAATTTCGGCATTCGGAAAAATACGTTGAAATACGACGACGTGATGAACCAGCAGCGCGAAGTGATTTACGGCTTCCGCCAGACCGTTTTGCGCAGCGAAGATCCGCGCGAACTGCTTTACGATATCATCAGCGAAATCGTCGGCGATAAAGCCGAGTCGCCGGTCGAAGAATATGTCGCCTGGGCCAACATCACCTTCCCGATCGGCCTGCGCGAAACCGATATTCCCGCCGAGGCGGATGCTGAGGTGCGTACACAGATCGTTTTCGACCGCGTCAAAGAGGCGTACGAGTTGAAAGTGGCCCACGAAGATCCGTCACGCGTCAAAGGCATTGAGCAGATGATCATTCTGCAGTCGGTGGACGAACACTGGCAGGAATATCTGCGCAACATGGACAGCCTGCGCGAAGGCATCGGCCTGCGCGCCTACGGCCAGCGCGACCCGCTGGTGGAATACAAACGCGAGGCGTTCAACCTCTTCGGCGACCTGATGGACCGGATCAAAAATGAAATCGGCCAGAATATTTTCCGTACCGGCTCTTCGATGGAGGCTCTGCAAAGCTTCTGGCAGTCGCTCAACAAAATGATGGTGAGCAGCCGCGCCCAGCAGGATCAGGCTTCGGCCATGGCGCTGGCGAAACAGTCGGCGTCACAGCCCGGTCACGGCGCGCCGCCAGCCGCCGTACCGGCACCGCAACCGATCCGTCACACCGGCCCGGAAACCGGCCGCAATGATCCATGTCCGTGCGGCAGCGGCAAAAAATTCAAGAAGTGCTGCGGGGTGTAACAGCCGGAGGACAGAGAACGGAAGTCGGCGGACGGCGGGCTTCCAACGGAGGGCTCCATGATTGCTGACTGGTTTGTCGGACTGCATCCGGTGGTTCAAGCGCTGATGGCGACACTCTTCACGTGGGGTGTCACCGCGCTTGGCGCGGCGATGGTTTTCTTTTTCAAATCCATTAACCGCAGAGTACTGGACGCCATGCTCGGCTTCGCAGCCGGTGTGATGATCGCCGCCAGCTTCTGGTCGCTACTGGCTCCGTCGATAGAAATGGCGAAGGAAAACCCGGCGGTTCCGCCGTGGGTTCCCGCCGCCGTCGGGTTTTTGCTCGGCGGGCTCTTCCTGCGCGGAATGGACTTGGTTCTGCCACATCTTCATCTCGGCGAACCGATAGAAAACGCCGAGGGAATTCACACCACCTGGCGGCGCAGTGTTTTGCTGGTGCTGGCTATCACGCTGCATAATATCCCGGAAGGACTCGCCGTCGGCGTAGCTTTCGGCGCGGTGGCGTATAACCTGCCGTCCGCCACGCTGGCCGGCGCGATTGCGCTGGCGATCGGGATCGGCATTCAGAATTTTCCTGAAGGCGCGGCGGTTTCTGTGCCGCTCCGTCGCGAAGGAATGTCGCGCCGCAAATGTTTCTGGTACGGACAGCTGTCCGGTTTCGTCGAACCGGTGGCCGGGGTAATCGGCGCGGCGGCCGTTCTGCTGATGCGCCCGATTCTGCCTTACGCCCTTTCCTTCGCGGCGGGCGCGATGATTTTCGTCGTGGTGGAAGAACTGATTCCCGAATCGCAGTCGAATAAAAACACCGACATCGCCACCATGGGCGCCATGCTCGGCTTCGCCATCATGATGATCCTCGACGTCGCGCTGGGATAACAGGGACTGGTCGGCCGGACGACTGGATATATGTCCAGATCCCTCTATAATCCGCCCATCCTTTAATCCAGCACCCCTCCTACAACGACAACAGTTCCTGCACGTCGTTCCAGTTGAGCGCCTGCATGAACTCGCCTTCTTTTTCGAGCGTGGCGTTGATGACGCCCTGTTTGCGCTGCTGCATCTGCAAAACTTTTTCTTCGACAGTGTCTTTGGTGATGAGCTTGACGCTGTACACGGTGTTCTTTTGCCCGATGCGATGCGCGCGGTCGGTCGCCTGATCTTCCACGGCCGGATTCCACCACGGGTCGTAGTGAATCACCATGTCGGCACCGGTGAGGTTGAGTCCGCTTCCGCCTGCTTTAAGGCTGATGAGGAAAACCGGGATCGAACGGTTCGTGTTGAATTCTTTCACCATCGCCTGACGATTTTTCGTGGCGCCGTCGAGATAACAGTATTTGAGTTCGCGCGCTTCCAGCTCGCGTCGCAGGATGGCCAGCATCGACGTGAATTGACTGAACACCAGGATACGGTGGCGCGCGTCGAGCGCTTCGTCCACCAGTTCGAAGAAGAGTTCCATTTTGGCGGACGGAAATTCGCTTTTAAGATCCGGCAGTTTGAGCAGGTCGAGATGACAGCAGGTTTGACGGAGGCGCAGCAACGTTTTGAAAATCTGCATGCGCGACCGGTTGAAGCCCTGCGCGGCGACCATATCGCTGATTTTGCGTTTCGAACTTTCGAGCAGTTCTTTGTAGACCAGGTACTGGTCTTTGCTGAGCGTGGCGTGGGCGACGCGCTGAATTTTTTCCGGCAGGTCTTTGGCCACTTCGCGCTTGAGGCGGCGCAGCAGAAACGGATGCAGCTTGCGGCGCAGTTTTAACTGGGCCAGTTCGGCGTCGGGACCGCCGCGGCTGATCGGCAGTTCGTAGTGTTCGCGGAACGCTTTGTGGTTGCTGAGGTAGCCGGGCATCAGGAAGTCCATGATCGACCAGAGATCGGCGACGCTGTTTTCAATCGGCGTCCCGGTGAGCACTAGTTTCTGCAGAGCCCGGATTTTTTTTGCGGCTACCGCATTTTGCGTGGTGCGGTTTTTGATGTGTTGCGCCTCATCGAGCACCGCGACAGAAAATTCGTACTTCAGATATTCGTCGAGGTCGCGGCGCAGCAGCGCGTAGGATGTGATGACTAAATCTTTTTCACCAACCTTCTCCCAATGCTCGTGGCGATCCGATCCGTGCATTTTCAATACGCGCAGGTTCGGCGTAAATTTTTCAGCTTCCTCGGCCCAGTTTTCAACCAGGCTGGTCGGACAGACAATCAGCGCCGGTTTGCCGCGCGCCTTTTCGCTGTACCGCTCCAGCTGAAGCCAAACCAGTGCTTGAAGCGTTTTGCCTAAGCCCATTTCGTCGGCAAGAATTCCGCAGAAGCCGCTGCGCTCCAGATAGCGGAGCCAGTAAACGCCTTCTTTCTGATAGGAGCGCAAAATGCCTTCGAGTTTTCCGCCGAGCGGTTCGGGTTCGATTTTCGCGTCGCGATTCTGCGTCTGCGCTTTTTTCAGCCAGTCCGGCGATGCTTCGATGTCCACACCGTCGAGCGACTGGAGCGAGGACTGAACGTAGGCGGCATAAATGTCGTTCATGCGGAACGTGCCCGCCGCGCCGCCCGCGCCGAAGGCGCAGTCGCTGAAAACTTCCCGCGCCGTTTCGATGGCGTCGATATCGAGCAGAACGGTGCGGCCGTTCTTTTCGACAAATGCCTCGCCCATATTCAGTGCGCGCTGGATTTCACTTTCGCTCAGGCTTTGTCCGCCGCTGTTTTCGTAAGCGTAGCCGACGTCAAAAAATCCGCCGGCGGACGCTTCGTTGATGCGGATGACCGGTGTGGTGAATTCCGCTTCGTCCATGAACGGCGCGACGCGCCCTTCGAGTTCGACGCGCCAGCCGTAGCGGCGCAGGCGCGGAATGGCCCCGCCGAGAAAGTTGAGTACTTCGCGCTGGCCGACGATGGAGGTGAGCAGATCGCCGCGGTGTCCGCGAAACCCGGAGAAGGCCAGTTTTTCGAGCGCCTGTTTTTCCGCCTCGGGATTGCGTACGCCGTATTCGAGAATATCGCCGGGCGACGGAATGGCAAAGCCGCCAGCAACTTCTTCGCGGCCGGCGATTAGAACCGTGCCGTCGTACTCGGCATAGAGTTTGGCGGCAAGTGATGCGGGGCTGCCGCTGACGACCAGCCGGAAGCGCGGCTCCGCAGGTGTCAGTGTGAACAGATCGGGCGAAACTTCGGTGTCCACCTGAATGAGATTTCCAAGCGTTGGAAGTTCGTGGTTCAAGAAGTGCGGCACGGCGGGCCGGGCGATGCGCGTCGGGTTGTGATAGATGCTGCGCAGCGGGCCGGGCAGCAGTTCGTCCAGTTTCCGGAATGTGCTGTTCACAAAAACCCAGCCTTCACGGGCACCGATGATGAAAAGCGGTTTTTCGCTGCTTCCCAGCAGTTCGGCGTGCATGGAGAGGTTGAGTTCGCCGCCAGCCTCGTCGAGATCCATGCGCAGCCGTGTGCCGGCGGTTTCGGGCAGAACGGTGAGCGGCGCATTCGCCCCTTCGTCATAGATCGGCTTATTAACGCAGAGCTGAAGCAGGTTGATGAAGTCGGCTTCTCCGGCAACCAGCCGCCCGCGGGCCGGGCCGTCGCAGATATCTTCTATAACGAACAGCAGGTTTTCGTCGCGCGGCGTGAAGGAAAGCGGCGTACCGGACGGAATTTCGTTGAGCAGAAGATGCTTCCCTTGGAAATCGGCTATGCAGCGCAGAGGAAAGCGTCCGCCGCGCGCCTGTTCGCGCCAGTTGGCTTCGAGCGCTATCCGCAGAATTGCCGAAACCGCTTTCGGATGATTGGCCGGCACGCGCGAAAGATATTTGGCTTCATCAACCTGCTGAAGCCGCTCGGCACGCTGTTTTTCCTTGCGCGCTTTTTCCTGCCGCTGCGGATCGCTGTATTGCTTAACCGCTTCGAGACCGAGCGCAACAAGATGGGCGCAGATGAGGCCGCGCTCCTGATTGTCGCGGCACGGGCAATGGTTGTCGACGAGGCCGTCGGGCAGGATTTCAAATTTGCTGCGCATGCCGCGAATCCCGACGGCCAGTTCGCCGGAAACAAACGGGTGATCATATTCAACCTTTTCGACAACGCCGCGCTCGAACAGTAGCTTGCCGTCGCGAAACGACTTCCAGCCAGCCCAGTCCTGCAAGATTTTCTGTGTGAAAGGTAATGCCATTACTCGATCTTCCGACCATTGGAAAAATGCAGTCCATTCTTTCCAAACTTCGGAAAATAGCGAGCCGAAATTTCCGTTGACCGGAATTTTATCCGGTCATCTTTCCACGATGGAGGTAAGGATTTTTTCAAAGCGCTGCAGGCCGTCTTCGAGCGAATGTTTCTTTTCGACAAGCTCGCCGGCGCTGACAGCCATCCGTTCGGCAAGCGCACGGTCCGTGAGCAGCCATTCGACGCTCTGGGTAAAAAGCTCCGCTGTATCGGCAACCAGACAGTTAACGCCGGTCTGCGCATCAATGCCCGCCATTCCGAGAGAGGTGGATACCACCGGAAGGCCGCCCGCCATCGCTTCGAGCACTTTGGTGCGCATGCCGGATCCCAGCCGGACCGGTGAAACAAAAACGCTGGCGCGGTTACGATAAGGACGAAGATCATCAACCTGCCCGGTGACGACGATTTGCTTGTCTTTTTCCGCCAGTTTCCGGATGCGCGGTCCGGCTCCGGCTCCGACGATGTAAAATTTGACGTCGGGGTGGCGCGCGCTGAGTTTCGGCCAGACGTGGTGGTAAAACCATAGCACGCTGTCTTCGTTGGCCGGATCGCTCATGAAGCCGGTGAGCAGAACGATCGGTTCTTTAGGAACCGGCGGAAGAGCCCGAAGGTATTGCATGTCCACTCCGGCGGAAGCGATCGAGACGCCGAGATCCTGCGCATAATATTGCATGGTGAAGCGGTCTTGCGGCGTAAGAACAAGAATGCGATCTGCGCAACGGTACATGTTGAATTCGTATTTCTGGAGCCCGCGGAGCTGGGGCAGACTTTTCAGGTAGAGTTTTAAATTTATTTCGCCCAGCGATGAATATTTTTCGTAGGAGGCGGCTACACACCGGTGGCAGGAAATCACCTTATGGACTGCTGAAAGGTAGGGATTTTTGTGGAGGTACTGCCCCATTTCGGAAAACTCGGCGATGATTATATCGTACTTCCCGTGTTCGCTTACTTCGCCAACGGCTTCCATCATTTTTTTGGAATAGCTTTTCCAGAACACCGCCGGCCGGCTTAGAGAAAGATAGTCATGAAAAGCACGGATTAGTATGTTTCGGTGTGGATGTTGCAGAGTGTGCAGCTCTTTCAACAGCGGTTCCAGAGAGTGTATCTGTTCTGTCGTTTCGTTCTGTATAAACGTCAGAAGCCCGATCTGATGTCCCTGTTCTGCCAGATAGCGAATGCGCTGATAGATGATGCGGTGTCCGCCGGCAACTTCTGCGTGCGGAAGCTTGTTGGTTAGAAACAGTATTTTCATGACGGGATCCGTCTCAGTACAGCTCCTGCACCAGCTCCATAAATTCTTCCGGGGAATAGTCGCTTAATGTCCGGCCAGCCGCCTGAACCGACTCCTCAATCCGGCGACAGATCGTTTGCAGGGCTTCGTGAGTTTCTCCGGAACCCATGAGGACTCGGTATTGATCCGCCTGGGTGATTCGGACGTGCCCGTCTTTCGTGTCAAATCCGACGCCCAGCAATCCTGCCACCCGGCTTTGTACGGCTTCGCTCATTCTTTTATCCATTCCCTACTTGCACTCAGCGTCAATCTCTGGCTTATTTTCCGTTCTTCTGCCCGATTGTGTAATGGTAGCACAGCAGACTCTGAATCTGCTTGTCTAGGTTCAAATCCTAGTCGGGCAACCAACCCTTCCTTATGACACGCGAATCGGCATCAGCACATAGAGGAACGGTACGCTGGTTTTAATCACGCCGGGACTCAGTTCATCCGACAGTTCAAAAAATATTTCGTCAGAGTCCAGATGGCGCAGAGGCGCCATTAAGAAGCCCGGATTAAACGCGATGGAAATTTCTTTCCCTTCGTATTTCACGGGAATTGTTTCTCTCGCCTCACCGATTTCCGGGCTGTTGGTAACCAGCTCGAGTTTATTTTTTCCAAATGTCAGATGGATTGAAGCCGTCTGGTCGTCCGTGAGCAGCGAAACACGCCGCACAGCGTTCAGGATCGTTTCTCTATCTATGGCAACGCGTTCCTCGCACTGTGAGGGGATGACCTGCTGGAAGTTCGGATAGGTTCCTTCGATCAGTTTGGATATGATTAAAATCCTGTCAAAATCAAATACCACTTGAGTATTTGCCACGCGGATTCTCAACACCCCTTCGTCTCCAAGAGTTTTAATCAGCTCATTTAGAGTTTTAGTGGGAACAACTAAATTTATTTCTGCATCTTCAGAAAACTCTACTTCCTGTTCAACCAGAGCCAAGCGCCGCCCATCTGTTGCTACAACCGTTAATTTTTCGTCCTTAAAGCTCAACAACGCTCCGTTGAGTATATAGCGGGTCTCATCCGTTGAAGAGGCATACACGACCTTTTGAAGCATATCCCTAAAGACAACCTGATCTATCGTATAAACGGTGCTTTCTTCAAATTCCGGCAACGGGGGGAAATCTTCTTCTGGCAGGCCAACAAGTTTGAAGTAGGATGGACCTGATCTAATAGTGGCCACATCTTTTGTATCTACCTCGATTTCAACCTGTCCGCTCGGCAGTTCACGGCAGATATTGAAAAATCGTCTGGCAGGCAGTGTTGTTCCACCTGATTCACTAACCTCTGCGATCGCGTTAGTTTTTACACAAACTTCCATATCAGTAGTGGTTAATGAAACGGTCTCTCCTTCGGCTTTCAGAAGGACGTTGGATAGGATCGGAAGAGTACTTCGCTGTCCAACGATGGATTGAACTTTTTGAAGCGCTTCGAGCAGGACATCTTTTTCAATTACAAGTTTCATTAACACCCCTCCAGAATCAATAGTATTATAAATCTATATAAACCGTCTTATTATTCATACTGTAAATAGCCTTGTCAGTCAGGCTATTTTTTATTTTAACCCAGTCCAATTGCCCTACTTAGCACTGTGAATATCTCTGTTGAAAAATCGAGCTAAAATCCACCCTGGTTTCAGCAACCTCAAGTTATTGTTTTTATCATCAACTTATAAACAGGATTCCCTGAAGTTTATCAAAAGCGGTTATCCGATTTTCTGAGACCCGTGACTGACCCTCTGACGAAGCAAAGAAATCGTTTGGCGAAGTTTCAAGTCCTCAGTTTGTCGCCGTTCGACAAGCTGGCAGGCGTGAACGATCGTGGCATGATTACGACTAAAAGCGTCTCCGATGACCGGGAACGACTGATTGGTCATCGTACGGGCCAAATACATGGCAACCTGCCGCGGCCAGGCGATATTCTGTGGACGTTTCGGTCCGACGAGATCCCCTAAACGGATGTCGAAGTGCTCGGCCACGGTTTTCTGAATGGTTTCAATGTTGATCGCGTTCTTTTGTTCCTGATCGAGCGTGTCGCGAAGAAGATATTCTAACTTCGAACGATCCATAATCTGCCCCGTCAGCGAAACATAGGACGCAACACGGATCAGCGCTCCCTCCAGACGGCGGATATTCGATGAAATTCTCTCGGCAATGTAGAAAAGCAGGCTTTGCTCGATGACGAGATCAAGCTGCTCGCATTTTTTACGCAGAATCGCAACGCGGGTTTCAACGTCCGGACTTTCCAGCTCGACCACCAGACCCCACTCAAAGCGCGATACCAGCCGAGGCGCCAGACCGGCCAGCTCGCCGGCAGGACGATCCGATGTCATCACGATCTGTTTATGGTTTTCAAAAATAGCGTTAAAGGTATGAAAAAATTCTTCCTGCATCCGTTCTTTGCCGGCAAGGAAATGAATATCATCGATCAACAGCGCATCCACCGTCCGGTATTTTTTGCGGAACTTGGCCAGCGAATTGGTCTGTAGAGCCTCGATATACTCATTGGTGAACGATTCACAGGTGGTGTAGCACACCCGCCCGCGCGAGTTTTTGGAATGAATGAAATTACCGATGGCCTGCATCAGGTGGGTTTTGCCCAATCCAACTCCGCCGTGAACGAAAAGAGGATTATAAGCCCGCGAAGGCGACTGGGCTGAAGCCATGGACGCCGCGTGGGCAAACTGGTTTGACGGCCCGACCACAAACGAATCGAACGTATAGTTTTTATTGAGATTGGTTTCCGCCGGTTTCTTTATCGGCAGAATGGAATGGCGTTTCTCGTGTTTTTCCTCCGGCTGCTCGCCGAGCAGAGAATAGTCCACCGTCAGATCTATCTCCATCGTGTTGCCGGACACCGCCGCCAGAGCCTTTCGAATGAGCGGCAGATAATGCTCCTCAAGCCACGACTGGTAAAAATCGTTGCCGACCACAAGAGTCGCCTTGTCTCCTTTGATACTGCGGCACTGGATGACAGCGATCCACTTCTCGAAAATATCCTTCGGCAGAGTCTCTTCCAAATGGCGGCAGGCCTCTTCCCAAAGCTTATCTTTATCTTTGCGCATAGGTTCCTAAATCGGCACAGTTAAAAAACAATTAACAAATCAAGGGGAGATATCGACAGGTTATCAACAAGCGAATCTCCCCTGCGCTTTCGCGACGTGGAGAAGCTAGTCGACAAGACCATATTGCCTCAAGGGCAAAGCCGGACACGGCGGGAAAAAACTCGCCGCACACAACATGTAGTTAGAAAACAAAGACGCGACACAAAATAACGATCAAAGTTCGGGAAAAGAAAAGCTCATAAAATGCACCTTTTTTTTGTAAATACGTTTCTAACAGAAGCTTTACGAATATGAAAACACACCTGCCCATCCACATACTTATCAGCAGCACAAAAAACACCGCAGACATTCGTTATTTGTGCGGCGCGGAACCTCCTGAAACCGCGATGCTTATCCAAACAGGGTCGCGTGGAACACTCATCGTTTCCGAAATGGAGTACAGCCGTTTGCGCCGAACCGTCAAACGCGGCATCACCGTTTTGCATCCGGAAATGATCGGCTCCTCCTGGAAAAAAGGGTCGGCGGACTGGATAAAAAAGTGCACGGATAAAAAAAAGCTGACCGTCAGCGCCGACTTTCCGCTCGGCCTCGCCGAAAAACTCAAACGCGCCGGTTCTAAACTAAAAATTTCCGAGGGAGCCATTTGTCCTCAGCGCGAAATCAAAACAGCCGACGAAATTTCTGCCGTGCGAAATGCTCAGCGCGCCGCGGTCGCCGCCATGAATGCCGCGATTAAACAGATCGCTTCTTCGGAAATCGGCAAAGACGGACTTCTGCGTTGCGGCAAAACCATTCTGACCTCCGAACTGGTTCGCGCGACTATCTGCCACACTCTGCTCGATCACGATTGCATCGCAACCGAGACGATTGTTGCCTGCGGCCCGCACTCTGCCGACCCGCATGAACGCGGCACCGGCCCGCTTCGCGCCGGACAGCCCATCGTCCTTGATATTTTTCCGCGCTCGACCGCAACCGGCTACTGGGGCGACCTCACCCGCACCGTTTGCCGCGGCCCGGCACCGGCGGAGCTGAAGAAAATGTACAACGCCGTAAAAGCCGCGCACGCCGCCGCATTAAAAGTGGTTAAAGCCGGAGCCTGGACCGACGATGTTCACGCCGCCGCCGCTGGCGAACTGGATTGCCGCGGATTCCAAACCGGCGCAGTGAATGGCGTGCCGCAAGGCTTTATCCACGGAACCGGCCATGGCGTCGGACTGGAAATCCATGAAGCGCCGCGGGTGTCATCCGCAGTTCATAAAAAACTTCGCGCCGGAAATATCATCACCATTGAACCGGGACTTTATTATCCGCACATCGGCGGCATCCGCATCGAAGACACCATCCTCGTCACCAAGGACGGCTATCAAATGCTCGCCTCCTGCCCTAAACGGTTTGAATATTAAGGTAAGGACGGCTGTCTCCAGCCGTCCGCGGCGGCGTGAGGACACACCGCCCTACCTGTGATTTTCCAACCATTGGGAAAAAGAATTGTAGCCGCGATCCGTGATCGCGGACTCAGCAAAAATCAGGAAACGCGTGCGAGCTGCGGAAGCAGATCGAAATGTTTATCCCGCGAACAGAGAATCAGATCATGCTGAACCGCCAGCGCGGCAATCCAGATATCGTTGGTAGGGATTGGTTTCCCCAGCAGGCGAAGCTGAGCGAACACAGCGGCAAACTGATGCGTCGTGTTTTCGTCCGGATAAAGCACCTCGACTCGGACGGAATTCAGAAAAAGCGTTAGCGTCTTTTCGTTCTTCCGGGCTTTCGTGCCGCAAAGAAATCCGGCGCGCAGTTCGGCCAGCACAGCAAACGGAAGAAAAATTTTGCGGGCCTGTTGAATCACGCGGACGGCTTGTTCGTCGCCCTTGCAGAAGGCGGAGTAAAAATTGGTATCCAGCAAAACGTTCATTTCCACAGATCCTCATCGACCTGCTCAAACGCGCTCATGGCCTGATCGAACGCCTTGTCTTCGACCCACGAACCGGCCAGCGAATCCAGATCATGGAAAACCAGCGGCGAATCCTTCGCCCCGGCGGCATGGGAAAGCGCGTCGAGAACCAGATAGTTCAGGCTGCACGTCTCCTTCACGGCCAGCTCGCGCAGTTTGGCGTCCACCTCTTCCGGAACCTGCCGGATCGTATATTGAATTGTAGCCTTCTTTTTCATGCAGGCACTTTATTTTAAAAGTGCAGGCACTGTCAAAACGAATGTAGAACGAGCGTCTCGCTCGTTTTCCGCCTTTGGCGGATCTGCCGGAGACAAAGAAGCGAGCGAGACGCTTACTCTACTTTGATTTGGTTCCGGATTGCCTCCCCTATCGCAGACCTCGCCCGCGCAGAGTGACTCGATACGTTCCTGATTATTTTTCCCGCACGATGTCGGCGCCGAGGGCGCGGAGGCGTTCGTCGATGGCTTCGTAGCCGCGGTCGATGACTTGAGCGTTGTCGATAACGCTGCGCCCTTCGGCACAGCAGGCGGCGATGAGCATGGCCATGCCGGCGCGGATGTCCGGACTGCTCAGTCGTGCGCCGTGCAGTTTTGAAAATCCGCTGACGACGACGCGGTGCGGGTCACACTGGATGATGTTCGCGCCCATCGCCATCAGGTTATCGACGAAATACATGCGGCTCTCGAAGAGTTTTTCGAAAAAGAGCATTTGTCCCTGCGTCTGCGTCGCCAGCACGATCAGCACGCTCATCAGGTCGGACGGAAACGCGGGCCAGATGCCGTCCTCGATTTTCGGCGTATAGTTTCCAAGGTCCGGAACAGTCATACGACTGGTTTCATTTTTAAATTTTAAAACAGCATCCTCGATGCTCCAGTTGACGCCGAGTTTGGAAAATCCTTTTTCGAGGACGTTGAGCGTGACGATATCGCCCGGCGCGGCGATTTCCAGCGAACCGCCGGTGACGGCGGCGGCGGTCAGAAAGCTTCCGGCCTCAATGTAGTCGGGCTGAATGGTGTGTTCTGCGCCAGCCAGCAGTTTGACGCCGCGGATGTGCATCCGGTTGGTGCCGATGCCGGCGATGTCCGCCCCCATTTTGACGAGCAGGTGTGCCAGATCCTGGACGTGCGGTTCGCAGGCGGCGTTGAAAATGGAGGTTTCGCCTTCGGCGAGCACAGCGGCCATGATGATATTTTCTGTGGCGGTGACGCTGGCCTCATCGAGCACCAGGTCGGCGCCGACGAGCTTCTTGCGTTTGAACTGATAAGGAGCGGTGTCGTTGACTTCGATGCCGAGGGCGCGCAGTCCGTAAAAATGGGTGTCGAGGCGACGGCGGCCAATGACGTCGCCGCCGGGCGAATGAATCAGCGCCGAGCCGTGGCGAGCGGTGAGCGGTCCGGCCAGGAGAATCGAGGTGCGCACTTTGCGGCAGAATTCTTCGTCGAGTTCGGTAGCCTTCAATCCTTTGGCACAGAGCGTTACACAGCCGCCGGACTTTTCGACCGAAACGCCGAGCGACATCAGCAGTTCGAGCATGACGCGGACGTCGGCGATGTCAGGAACATTGCAGAGTTTGACCGGCTGATCGGTCAGGGTACAGGCCGCCAGCATGGGCAGAACCGCGTTTTTGTTGCCGCGCGGAGAAAACTTTCCGCCAATGATATTGCCGCCGTTGATGATGAATTTTGCCATAGCGCAGACAATAGACAAAATTCTGTTGTTTGCCAGAAAAGTTTCCAAAGTTTGGAACTGGCGGCGACTCCGGCGCTTCGAGTACACTCCGCCGCATGATTCGTCGAATATTTTTTACTCTCTTGCTGACCGCTTCCGTCCGTGCGGAACAGCTCCCTCCGGCGCAACAAATCCTCGCTTTTGCCCGCTCCCAGCTTCCAAAGCAGCCGATTCGTATGAACGGGACGCTCAAGGAGTGGGCGGGAAACGACTTCATGAAGAAAAAGCTGACGGTCGAAATGGATCTCAACTGGGGCGCGGAACCGGCGAACGCGACCTACCGCATCCGCGACGAAAAGAGCGGACTGTTCCAGACGCTGGAAATCCAATGGCTTTCCGGTGGCCCGGGCTACCGGTATTCGGACTCGAGCGAAGCGAGAGAGGCTTTGCCCGGTAACGGGCAAGGCAATGACCGCAGGGAGAGGCAAAACGGCACAGACCTTCCGGACTTCGATCCGAATAAAGAAATTGCCGGACTCGGCGTAACGTGGGCCGACCTGAGCTTTGCTTTCCTGTGGACGAAACAGGCCGAGACGCTGAAGGCGGATAAAAAGCTCAACAAGGACTGTTATGTGATCTCCGTTCCGCGCGGCAACAACCGGCTGCTGCTTTGGATCGAAAAGGAAACCGGACGGGTGTTTGGCGCGAAGGAAGAAACGCCCGCCGGAGAAATGGTTAAAGAGATCAAGGTCGTCAGCGTCAAAGAGTTCGACAAGATATGGATGGTCAAGGATCTCGACATCATTCGTCCGTCGGAAAACGGAAAAACCGCATTAAAAATCGAGCAGGTTGAGATGATCACAATTCCCGATCCGGTCGGGGCGCCTGCGGCCAAATAAAAGGGACGCAGAATGAAGAAAGCAACACCAACGAACCCGACGGCCTTTCCTTCCGATTTTATCTGGGGGGCCGCCACTGCCGCGTATCAAATAGAAGGAGCGCATGACGAGGATGGTAAAGGGCCGTCGATCTGGGACGCCTTTTGTCTGGAGCCAAAGCGGATTGCCAACGGTAATACCGGCGCGGTCGCCTGCGATCATTATCACCGGAGCGCAGAAGACGTTGCTTTAATGCGCGAAATCGGGCTCAAAGGCTACCGGTTTTCCATCAGCTGGCCGCGAATTCTTCCGGAAGGGCGCGGCGCGGTGAACCAGCGCGGGCTGGATTTTTATGATCAGCTGGTCGATCAGCTTCTTGCCGCCGGCATCCTTCCCGTTCTGACCCTTTTTCATTGGGATCTTCCGGTGGCGCTTCATCGAGAAGGCGGCTGGCTGTCGCCGAAAAGCCCCGACTGGTTCGCCGACTATGCGAAGGTCGTTGTGTCCAGGCTCTCGGATCGGGTTGAAAACTGGATCACAATGAATGAACCGCAGGTCTTTCTGGGGCTGGGTTATCACGCCGGAGTTCATGCCCCGGGACTCAAACTTTCGCGGCCGGATCTTTTGCAGGCGGCACACCACACGTTGCTGGCACACGGCCGGGCCGTTATGGCGATCCGCGAAGCGGCCCGCAGACGGGTGTTTGTCGGTTGCGCGCCGACAGGATGGTTTGTCGATCCTGTTTCGAACGATCCGCAGGATGTGAAAGAAGCCTGGAAGCTGAGCTTCGAAACACCTAAGGACAACCTGAGTGATCCGGCCTGGTGGTCTGATCCGATTTTCCTCGGTCATTATCCGGAAAGCCACCTGCGCTATTTCGGCGCGGATTTTCCCAAAGTCACGGAGGCGGAACTGCGCACGATCAGTCAGCCGCTGGATTTCTGCGGACTCAATCAATATTGGACGGGCACTCTGACGAAAAAAGCCTCCGGCTCTTTTGACGAAAAGGCCGAGGCGTATCCGGGATCGCCCAAAACCTCGTTTATGTGGGAGATGACGCCCAACGGATTTGCCTGGACGTGCCGGTGGCTCTGGGAGCGCTATAAAACGCCGCTGCTCATCACGGAAAACGGACTGTCCAATAACGACTGGGTTCATTTGGATGGGAAGGTACACGATCCTCAGCGTATAGATTTTGTCAGCCGATATCTTTCAGCCCTGCGGCAGGTGATCTCAGAAGGAGTCTCGGTGAGGGGATATTTCCATTGGTCGCTGATGGATAATTTTGAGTGGGCCGAGGGGTATAAACACCGGTTTGGTTTGATCCATGTGGACTTCGAGAGCCAGACGCGAACACTGAAAGACTCGGCGCTCTGGTATCGTGATATTATCCGGTCCAACGGCGACGGAACCTGAACCCGCAGAACGAAGCGGCCCGCCATGAGCGAGCGGCGCGAGTCGAATGGAGCGGGTGAAGGGAATCGAACCCTCACAGCCAGCTTGGAAGGCTGGAGCTCTACCATTGAGCTACACCCGCAGGAAAGGTCGCACAAAGTAACGCCCACGGACGGTCAGGTCAAGTCATCAACTGCTATTCGCACACCTTTATCATTTTCGCCGGACTTCCGGCGCCGACAGCCGGATTGTCGTGTTGACTTGTAAATCGCCTTCCGAACGAGTAGCGTGTTTCCCGTAGGAATGGGATTTTTACGGCCAGGTTAGCAGAAAAGTCACAAGGTATAAAAGGCCCGACGATCCCGGAAAGAAGAACAAGATGAAGAAGATAGTTGTTGTCGCACTCATATTGATGAGCGGCAGCGGTTATGCACGGACTCAGGTGAGTCTGAATATCGGGGTCGGACTCCCGATTTATTACGAACGGCCGGTGTATTACACGCCGGTATATTATTCCCCGGCACCGGTGTACTATGAACAGCGCTGTTATCCGGCGCCGGTTGTGGTCTATGTTGACCGCGACCGCGAGTACAGATCCTTCCACGGGTACGGTCATCACGACAACGATGGTCGTTTCCGCGGACACGATTCGCACAGGCACTAAACCGTTCGCCGGTTAATTTTTCACACGCCGCCTCCCAAGCCGTTTGGTTTCGGGAGTTCGGGTCGCTTTGTCTTAATGTCCGCTTAGAAGAGGCCGAGCTGTTCGGGGCGGGCTTCGTACTGCGGGAATTTCAGCGGAGGTTGCTTGGTGAGTGCGAGCAGCGCGGGAACGCTGGCGGGCTGGCCGGATTTTTCGAGCGCTTCAATGATGCGGGCGAAAAGCAGTCCGCAATAAACACTGTCTTCTTCCGCGCGATGAAACGTTCCGTTCGGAAATCCGAAGTGGCGGACGAGTGTGCCGAGCTTGTAGTTGAACATGCCGGGGAAAATGATGCGGGCCAGCGCGCAGGAATCCAGAACAACGCCTTTCGGCGCACGGGCGCGGTGTTTTTCTACGGCGGCGAGAAGGAATTTAAAGTCGAACGGGGCGTTATGCGCAACCAGCGGCAGGTCGCTGCAAAAGTCGGCCAGTTCCGTGAGAACGGTGTGTATGCCGGGCTGGCCCGCGACCATTTCGTCAGTGATGCCATTGACGGCGGAGGCTTCGGGGGGAATCGGCCGTCCGGGATTGATGAGCGTGCAAAATGTTTCAGCCGGTTCGGCGCCGTGAAAACGAACGGCACCGATTTCAATGACCGCGTCTGTTTTCGGCTGAATGCCGGTTGTTTCTAAATCGAAAGCTATGAAGTCCATGCGGTCTCTTATACTGGATGCAGAGTTCCCTCTCAAGGCTTGGTGCGGGTTTATTGCGAGAGTATGCTCTAAGCAGAAAAAGGAGGCGTTATGAAGACAGCGAAAATTCTCGGGGCGGCGGTTCTGGCGGCGGTTCTTTTGTGCGGATGCAATCAAAAGGCGGTTACGGCCAAGCGGTCTGATGTTTGGAAAGCGGATTACGATGCGGCGCTTAAACAGGCGGCGATAGAAAACAAATATATGCTGGTGAGCATCAGCGGACTTGGCTGGTGCGGCTGGTGCAAGACGCTCGAAGAAGAAGTTTTCTCTCAGCCGGAATTTATCGCATACGCCAAAGACAACCTGATTTGTGTCCTGCTCGACTTCGACCACTCCGGACGCGCGACCAATACGGAATTTGCCAAACAGCACGAAATGCTGCTGGAAAAATTTCAAGTGCAGGGATTTCCGACCGTGCTGATTCTGAATCCGCAAGGCAAAGGAATTGTCCGCGACGGCTATCAGCAGGGCGGCGCGGCCAAATACGTCGAATTCATCAAAAGTACGATTGCCGCCGATCAGAAAAAATAATTTCCGATCACCGTAAAATAAAAAGCCGCTCCGGAAACGGGGCGGCGAAGCGGGCAAAGTCGGCGGAACCTGCGGTGACGCGTTTTCCTTCCGAAAGCCCTTTTTCTCTGGAGACGGGCATGGTGGGCGGGGCGGATGTTTTGAAAGGTTTCGGCTGTTTCTTTGCCGATGCGGAAAGCGGTTGTTTCCCGGCAGCGGTTTCGTTGGTGAAGTTAGCGGTTATGCTCCCGGCCTCCGCCAGCCCTGCGGCCAATAAAATGATCCATCCGTATTTTAAACCTTTTTTCGTCATCTCTTTTCTCCTGAAAAATCCGCCGCGCCTTCTGCTCTTTTCCAACCATCGGAAACTAAAAAATTACCAGATTACATGACCCCTTCGCTTTGCCTTTGCCTAAGGTTCCTTGGTGAAATTCGAGACGTACGGATTCTCTCCTAGTTTAATCAAACGCTTCTCCAATCCGAAAAGCATCTCTATGGCACTCCCTCTTCCACTGCATGCGAGATTTGCTTCATATTCAGTTATTTCATCCTTCCGCATGGTCACTTGATGCGCCCCTGCATCATAAATGGCAAAGTAGCGGTCGCCCTCTTGCCATATCTCGAGGTCGTTGAATGTGAATAGCTTTTTCTTCATAATCTCATTTCCAAAATACTGGTCGGGTTGTATAGGAACCTTCTGGCACCGGATCGATAATCGCCTCGGGTAGGCCTCCGCTTGTTCGCCCGCCAGCTCGCCAAAAAGCGTTGGCGCCGCGTTCATTTCCCGAAGGAATTCGAACACCTTTCGGAGATGGAATATCAACCAATACTGGCGATTTACCTAAATAGCCAGCATCAAGCCCAATAAGCCTCTCAAGTTTTGCCACATCACCGCCAGCTTGTTTCGTCAGATTGTCAACAACGCTGCGCGGAAATACCCATGTTTCCGTCCGACCAATAGTGCCAACCGGTTTTGAAGGACCAATTCGTACGGCACCACCTTGAAACAGAGCTGCATGCGATTTCCTCTCAGCCAAGGACATGTAGGTAACTGGAGGCCTCGATCCTTTCGGAATCTCCGTAACCCAGTTTAGGCCACTACTCTCTGCGGCAACTTCGCTGCGGGAAATGGTTCCCGCCGTGGCGCTTGCGCCCCGTCCGATAGTGCCGACACTTCCGGCGGCCCAGAGGCCGACGGAAAGTCCGCCGCTGACTCCGGCAGAAAGGCGCTGTCCGGCGCTGAGGCGGTTTCCCGCATAGGTGTCGTAGCCGCTGCCCGCCGCATTGACCTGATCAAAGCCGCTGATCCGTCCAAATGTTTCTCTTGCCGCAGACCCGACCGCAGACCAGCGGTGTCCTGAATCCCACTTATTGCGGGCGTCGTCAAACATCTGATAGCTTCGGGAGCTTTGCGCGTAACGGGTTTGTGGCGATCCCAAGCCGAAGGGGCTGCCGTAGGAGGTGCGCCCAAAGGAGGAATAGGAGGATCCGACCGGCCCAAATCCACCAAATGAGGACGTACCACCGCTGCCGAAGAGCGAAGTTCTTCCAAAGAGCGAGGGCCGGGCGCAGAGGCCTTCGGGGTCGATGCTGTTGAGGGGGTTGCCGTCGGCGTAGGTGTAGAAGTTGACGCCGCCTTTGAGGCCGGTGGGGTCGGCGGAGATGAAGCGTTTCATTTCCGGGGAGTAGTAGCGCGCCTGCATCCGGAGGAGTTCGACGTCGGGGTCGGTATAAACGCCGTAGGCTCCGCCGAAGCCCCACGGGGTGTCGAAGCTGCCGGTTTGGGACCAGACATCGCCGTACGGGCCGTAGCAGGTTTGTTTGACGATGTTGCCGGAAGAATCCGATACCGCGATGACGTTGCCGAGTTCGTCGGAATGGATGAAGTATGCCGAGCGGCGTCCAGACGCAGTTAACGACACCCCAAATGCGTATGAGGTTCGGTATTTATGTCAAGGCCGCCGGGACGGCGGCGGTACGTATCGCAACCGTCTCGGTTGCCTTGTCTATAAACCGGGTACCATGCGGTCTTGGTATCAGTGAATATAAAGAAAAAAGCCGCCCCGATACCGGAGCGGCTTGTTGTTTGCGCAGGGTGAAGAAGTTTATTCTTCGCCGCCGCGAACTTTACCTTCAGCGCGACGTTTCTTGATCACTTCTTCAGCGATCGAGAACGGCACGGCTTCGTAGTGTTCGAAGTGCATGGTGAACGAGGCGCGGCCCTGTGAGAACGAACGGATGGTGTTCGAGAAGCCGAACATTTCGCTCAGCGGCACATAACCGCGAATGAGTTTCATGCCGCCGCGGCTGTCCATGGATTCGATACGTCCGCGCCGCTGGCAGATGCTGCCGGAGGCCGGGCCCATGTATTCTTCGGGCGTGGTAATTTCAATCGACATGATCGGCTCGAGCAGTTGCGGATTTCCTTTAAGGAAGAGCTGCTTGAAGCCTTGGCGTCCTGCGATCTGGAAGGCGAAGTCGCTGGAGTCAACGTCGTGGTATGAACCGTCCACGAGGTTAACTTTCATATCGACCACCGGATAACCGGCGTACGGGCCGCTCTGGAGCGCCTGAATGATGCCTTTCTCAACCGACGGAATGTATTCCTGCGGAATGCGTCCGCCGACCACTTCGTTGTTGAATTCGAAACCTTCGCCGGGACCGCGCGGTTCGAGTTCGAGCACAACGTGCGCGTACTGCCCGCGTCCGCCGGACTGCTTGGCGTGTTTGTAAGGGCCTTTCGCAGCCGTCGTGGCGGTTTCGCGGTAGGCCACTTCCGGACGTCCGGACTTGGCCTGTACGCCGAATTCGCGTTTCAGACGGTCGACGATAATTTCAAGATGCAACTCGCCCATGCCGGAAATAATCGTTTCGCTGGTTTCCTGGTCGAAGGCGACGGTGAATGTCGGATCTTCGTCGGCCAGACGGTGCAGAGCTTCGCCGAGTTTTTCGTTATCCATTTTGGATTCGGGAGCCACGCTGATGGAGATAACCGGTGCCGGGAATTCCATGGCTTCGAGATAGATCGGATGGTCTTTGGCGCAGAGCGTGTCGCCGGTTTTGGTTTCGGTCAAGCCGACCACGGCCACGATGTCGCCAGCGTAGGCGGCATCAATGCCTTCCTGCTTGTTGGCGTGCATACGCAGAACGCGGCCGACGCGCTGCATCTTGTCGCGCGAGCTGTTGTAAATGTTGGTGCCGGATGTCAGCGTGCCGGAGTAAACGCGGACGTAGGTCAGCTTGCCCATGTGCTTGTCGGACATAATCTTGAACGCCAGTGCGGAAAGATGATCGTCGTCTTTCGGCTGGCGGGAAATTCCTTCGCCGCCCTTTTCGCAGATAATCGGCGGGATTTCGTTCGGTGCTGGAAGAATGTGAACCACACCGTCGAGTACGCGCTGAACCCCTTTGTTTTTGAACGCCGATCCGCAATAAACCGGAACGACGGTGCGGGCGATGGTGGCTTTCCGCAGGATGCCCCAGATTTCATCTTCGGTCAGTGCTTCGCCGCTGAAATATTTTTCCAGCAACGATTCGTCCTGTTCCGCGCATTTTTCAACCAGATTATTGCGCCATTCTTTGGCCTGATCCATCAGAGCTGCCGGAATTTCTTCTTCGCGGAACTCGGTGCCTTTGTTTTCTTCGGCGTAATAAACCGCGACCATCTTGACCAGATCAATGATGCCGATGAACTCGTCGGCTGCGCCGATCGGAATCGTCACCGGTACGGCATTGCCGCCCAGTTCTTTCTGAATGCCTTCAACTACGCCGAAGAAATCGGCGCCGACGCGGTCCATCTTGTTGACGAACGCGATTTTCGGAACGCTGTATTTTTCAGACTGGTGCCAAACCGTTTCGGACTGCGGCTGAACGCCGCCGACGGCGCAGAACAGCGCGATGGCGCCGTCGAGCACGCGCAGGGAGCGCTCCACTTCCATGGTGAAGTCCACGTGCCCGGGGGTGTCGATCAGCGAAATCATGTGGTCGCCCCACATGGTGCTGGTCGCGGCGGAGGTAATGGTGATGCCGCGTTCCTGTTCCTGAACCATCCAGTCCATCACGGCCGCGCCGTCGTGCACTTCGCCGATTTTGTGCGACTTGCCGGAGTAAAAAAGAATGCGTTCGCTGAAGGTGGTTTTGCCGGCGTCGATGTGCGCCATAATTCCGATATTACGGACTTTTGACATTGGTACTGTTCTGGCCATGGTTCTGTCCTCGTTTGGGTTCGGTTCTATTCCTTATAAAAGAGCCGCGAAATATGGCGTTTCGGTTCCGTGCCTTCAAGCGCAAAACCGTTAAAATTTGGTTGTCAGGGCTTTGGAAACCACGCGGCAGAATTACTGCGCCGCTTTTTTGAGCCGCCGGACGGTGACCGTTTTTTCGTAAAGCGCTTTGCCGACGATTGCGCCGGTCAGATTATCGCAGCTGAGCGCCGCCAGCCGCTGAACATCCTCGATGCCGGAAACTCCGCCGGATGCGACCACATTGCATGAAACTGCCGAGCAGATTTTACCCATTTCAAAAGCGTTTACGCCGTCGAGCATTCCGTCGCGGGCCGTATCCGTATAAATAATGGTGCCGACCCCCGCCGCATCCACCTGTTTTGCCAGATCGACCGCTTCAATATCGGTCGTCTCGACCCAGCCTTTTGTCTGAACCTTGCCGCCGCGCGCATCAATGCCGACCGCGATCCGCTGGCCGCCAAACTTTTGAACCAGCCGGGCCAGCTCTTCGGGGTGTTCGCAGGCGCGGGTTCCGAGAATGACACGGCACACGCCGGTCGCCAGCAGCTTCTCAATGTCTTCATCCGTGCGGATTCCGCCGCCGATTTCGACCGGAATCTTAATCGCGGCGCAGATTTCGCGCAGAACTTCGGTATGAACCGGTCGACCTTCGAACGCGCCGTCGAGATCCACCACATGCAGAAATTCTCCGCCCGCTCTCACCCAGTGTTTAGCCATTTCGACCGGAGAATCGGAGTAAACCGTCTCCTCGTTCGCCAAGCCCTGCCGCAGCCGTACGCACTTGCCGCCCTTCAAATCTATCGCTGGAATAATTGTAATCATCGGCGGGGACAATACGCACTTGGTGCCGGTATGACACGAAAAAAGTAGCCGCCGGTTGCGCCCGGCCGGGTTCTTCCTTATAACCGCCACCGTGAAACAGACCTTTTCAGAACAGTTGAACCGCTGCGAATGCTGTCCGCGCCGCTGCGGCGTCAACCGTCGGGCAGGCCAGACCGGCTTTTGCAAAGTCGGCGGCGACATTCTGCTGTCGCACGCCGGACTGCACTTCGGCGAAGAGCCGCCGATTTCCGGAACGCGCGGCTCCGGAACGATTTTCTTTGCCGGATGCAACCTGCGCTGCGTCTTCTGCCAGAACTGGCAGCTCAGTCAGGAGTTTGAAGGTTCCAAAGTTCGGAAGCTCTCCGGCGCGGAACTGGCGGACGAAATGCTCCGGCTTCAATCTGATGGCGCACACAACATTAACTTCGTTTCGCCGTCGCACATGATTTATCAAATGGCCGACGCCATTCAAGCGGCTCAGCAAAAAGGACTTACCGTTCCGGTCGTTTACAACTCCAACGGCTACGACTCCGTCGAAGCACTCCGGCAGATTCGCGGACTGGTCGATATTTATCTGCCGGATATTAAATACATGGATAACGCGCTCGGACGGAAGTTTTCGGCGGCCACCGATTATGCCGACGTCATTCCCGACGTTTTGCGCGAAATGTTCGATCAGGTCGGACTGCTGGAACTGGACGACGACGGCGTCGCCAAACGCGGACTGCTCGTCCGCCACCTCGTTCTGCCGGGCCAGCTTGAAAACAGCAAAGCCTGCTTAAAGTTTCTGGCGGAGCTGTCGCAGGAAATATCCGTCAGCATCATGTCGCAGTATTCACCGCAGTATAAAGCCTGCGGAATTCCGGAACTGAACCGTCCGCTGACCGCGGAGGAATACGACGAAATCACCGACTACGCGCTCGAACTCGGCCTCGAAAACGCCTTTATCCAAACCTTGGAAAGTCAGGAAACCTACCTGCCCGACTTCGACAAACCCGCACCGTTTGAGTAAACAAAAGGTGCAAATCAAAAATCAAACTTTCGATTTGCACTGCCCGACAATTAAGGATAGCCTCCGGACATGAAATACCTCAACCGCACTTTACAGGATGCGTTGAAAAATCGGCTTAAACAGTTTCCGGCCGTGGCGGTGCTCGGTCCGCGGCAGTGCGGAAAATCCACACTGGCCCGTCATGTCATTGAGAATTTGGACGCCGTATATCTCGATCTGGAAATCCCGTCGCATCTCAATAAGTTGAACGATGCTGAATCTTTTTTGCGCGCCAATAAAGACCGGTTGGTTTGTTTGGATGAAGTCCAGCGCGCTCCCGAACTGTTCCCTATATTGCGCGGTTTGTGCGACGAAAAGCGCACGCCCGGCCGATTTCTGATTCTTGGTTCCGCCTCGCCTGAGTTACTGAGACAGTCGTCTGAGTCCATGGCCGGACGCATCGCCTATCTGGATCTAACGCCATTCCTGATTTCAGAGCTGAAGTCCGGCGATTTATCCCGTCACTGGCTGCGCGGTGGATTTCCTGATAGTTTTCTGGCGACCAGTGATGAGGCCAGCTTGATTTGGAGGCAGAATTTTATCCGAACCTATTTGGAGCGGGATTTGCGTTTGTATGAAACGTCTCTGTCAGAGACAACTATGCGCAGGCTTTGGACGATGCTGGCCCATGCAAATGGACAGACGTTAAACGCCGCAAAACTGGCCGAATCCATTGGGGTCTCGGCCCCGACCATCCGGCGCTACATCGATTTTCTGGAACATACGTACATGCTCCGGCAGCTTCATCCGTGGTTTGTGAATGTAAAAAAACGTTTGGTCAAAAGCCCCAAACTTCTTTTCCGCGACACCGGACTTCTACACGCCCTGCTGAACATCCAAGACCGAAACAGCTTGTTCGGACATCCGGTTTACGGATGTTCCTGGGAAAGTTATGTCGCCGCGCAACTCGCGGGCGCGGCAGATGGACAATGGAATTTTTATTATTATCGAACAGCCAAGGGCGATGAACTTGATCTCGTTCTCCAGCGGGGAGATCGGCTAATGGCTGTAGAATGCAAAGCATCCGCGTCACCGCAACCATCCGCGGGATTTTACAGATCTCTGGACGATCTGGGGCTGGAACAGGGATACATCGTTGCACCGCTTGACGACGAACAGGAATATCCGCTCAACGAACGCGCCACCGTAATTTCGCCGACCTTGCTGGCTGCTCGATTGGCATAACGCGGAGAGGAATACGACGAAATCACTGACTACGCGCTCGAGCTCGGCCTCGAAAACGCCTTTATCCAAACTCTTGAGAGCCAGAAAACCTACCTGCCAGACTTCGACAAATCCGCGCCGTTCGATGGATAGTCCAACCCGCCGAACCTAGGTCAAGTTTTCATTATAACGTCCATTGGCCAGTCGATATCCGAACCGACCTCAACAATACGAGCCCCGGTTTCTATTGAAGTGGTCAATAATTTCTTTACCAACCCAATGGCTAGGCAAAGGCTTTGAACGGCATCTTCCCCACAAACTCCTCTGATGGTCAGATCATGGAGTCCCGGAATATTGACAGGACAACACCAACATCCGTCATCCTTGACCGGAATTCCGATCTCAATAGAAAACGGCGTTCTGGCTCCATTGCGTGAAATCAATTCTAGATTTTTCTTAACCATTTTTAACCGTATTAACTCGATTCCAATTTTTGAGCGTTTGGAGTCCAGCTGCCTGACTTTTCTAATTTTGTGTTATCGCACAACTTTTTCTTTAACAGCCACTTTTGCGTTCTTTCCTTCGAAAAAGCCCAGCAGTTCGTAGTCGCAGTTCGGTTTGACGGTCAGCACGAGCGTGGTGTCCACGCTCAGCGCCCCGTAGGATTCCGTTTTGATGCAGGAGACAGCCAGCTGGTGCTTGCCCGGCGTCAGCCGGACCGGCGCTCCTTTGGCGGCCTTGCCATCCACCGCCAGAATGCGTATCTGCACGCCCTGCTCGTCTTTGCCGACGACAAGACTTTCGGCGTGCGCAAATAACGGCGCGCAGAACCAAAGGAGCGTGCAGATCAAACGGGCTGATTTTTTCACTTCCGCCTTTTTATTTGAGGGCGGCGAGCACGGCGTCGTAGTTTGGCTCCTGCGCAATTTCCGGAACCTGTTCGGTGTAGAGCACTTTGCCGGTTTCGCTGACGACGACTACGGCGCGTGAAAGCAGTCCGGCCAGCGGGCCGTCGGCGATGGTGACGCCGTAGTGGTCACCGAAAACGGAGCGGAACGCCGACGCGGTCACGACGTTTTTTATTCCTTCGGCCCCGCAGAAGCGGCTCTGCGCGAATGGCAGATCCATCGAAACGCAAAGTACGACGGTGTTTTTCAGCGCGGCGGCCTTTTCGTTGAACTTGCGCACCGACATGGCGCAAACGCCGGTATCAATGCTCGGGAAAATATTCAGCACCAGCCGCTTGCCTTTATAATCCGCCAGCACGGTTTCCGAAAGGTCCTGCTTAACCAGCGCGAAGTCCGGCGCGGCGCTTCCTTTGGCGGGCAGTTCGCCGATGGTGTGAATCGGGGTTCCTTTGAAGGTGATGGTAGCCATAGATTTCTCCTTGTTTTTGGTCAGGTCTCGATACCGATTTATACGAAGAGGGTTGCTTTTACAAGCCGCAACCCGTTCAATGTGCGCCTTATTAAAGGATTTTTGACATGAGTGCTCCTGAACCGAAAAGAACTGTTGCGATCGTTGGTCGTCCGAATATCGGAAAATCGGCGCTGTTTAACCGAATTGTAGGCCGTCGCGTCTCGATTGTGCACGAGGAGCGCGGCGTGACTCGCGACCGCGTGGTTTGCGAAGCCGAATGGAACGAGCAGTATTTTGATCTGATCGACACCGGCGGACTCGGAACGATGGACTCCGGCTCGGCGCACGACATTATCGTGGATAGCACGAATAAACAGGTCGCCGTCGCCATCGAAGACGCCGCGGCCATTCTTTTCGTGGTCGATATCACGTCCGGCATTGTTCCTATGGACGAAGAGGTTGCCCGGCTGCTCCACCGCGCCAACCGGCCGGTGTTTATTCTCGCGAATAAGGCAGATACCTCCGCCCGCGACGAACAGGCGGCCGAATTTGAAAAGCTCGGCTTCCCGGTGTTTCCGGTTTCCGCACTTCATAACCGCGGCATTGATTCTGTCCTGCAGGCAGCAATGGCCAAGCTTCCTGCCGCGCTTCCGAGGGAAAAGCGCACGCCACTTCGCGTGGCAGTCGTCGGACGTCCAAATTCCGGTAAATCATCGTATATCAACAGGTTGCTGAACAGCGAGCGCGTGATCGTTTCCGATATTCCGGGCACGACACGCGACAGCATCGAGATCCCGTTCGCCATCGGCAACGGTCCGCACGCACGGCACTATATCCTGATCGATACCGCCGGCGTCAATCGGCACACCCGTATCTCTGGAGCAGTGGAGCACTACAGTAACCTGCGCGCCGAGGAGAGCGTCGAAAGCGCCGATGTCGTTATTCTTCTGATGGACGCCACCGAGGGGCCAAAGCTTCAGGACAAAAAACTGGCCGCTAAAATCATCGAGGCGCAAAAAGGCTGTATTCTGGCGGTTAACAAGTGGGATATCGCTGAAGAAGAAGAGGTTACACAAACCAAGTATGAGCCGGCGTTACGCAAAGAAATGCAGTTTCTCGACTTTGCCCCCCTGCTCTTTCTTTCGGCAAAATCCGGCTATAATATTCGGAAGAGCGTGGAACTGATCGACTACATTTCTGATCAGGTTCAGCTCAAACTTTCCACCGGCGTGCTGAACCGGATTCTCCAGGATGCCGTACAGAAAAATCCGCCCCCAAGCGTCAATGGTCGCCCGCTGAAGATCTATTACGCCACGCAGGCTGGCGTAAAACCTGTTCGTGTTAAAATGTTTGTTAATAATACTTTACGAGCAACGTCAGGGTATAAGCGGTACCTCGATCATGAGATCCGCAAGGCGTTTGGCCTTGAAGGCGCGCCGCTTGATTTGAAATTTGTTCCACGCCCTCGCCCTGACCTGGAAGAGAAAAAGAAGAAACGCCAAGCGTAGCGGGAATTGCTTAGCTCCGGTTTTTGGCCGTCTTCATCCATACCGACAGGATAGAGATGTCGGCGGGATTGACGCCGGAAATGCGCGAGGCCTGTCCGAGATTTTCCGGCCTGATTTTTTTCAGCTTTTCACGCGATTCGAAACGCAGCGCAGAGATGGCATCGTAGTTATAGTCTACCGGAATCCTCTGTTTCTCCAGCGTCTGGAAATCAGCAATGCGCCCCTGCTCGCGTTTAATATAGCCTTCATATTTTATGGCAATCTCGACCTGCTCCACTGCCTCTGGCGGCAGTTCCGGTTTTTCTCCCGGCAGATCGGAATAGTGGTTGTCTTGTCGGCACAGAATTTGTGCCAGTGAGGCTCCATTGTGGAATTTTTTCTTCAGACGAACGATCTCCCTGTCAATTTGATCCCGCGTCTGCACGGTTTCTGCCAAATCTTCCGCCGAAACAATACCCAGTTCTTTGGCGCGGGCATGAAGTCGAAACCATGCATTGTCCTGCCGGAGTGTCAATCGGTGTTCCGCCCGCGAAGTAAACATCCGGTAAGGCTCATCGGTGCCTTTCAGAACCAGATCGTCAATTAAAACGCCGATATACGCCTCGTCGCGGCCTAGAACGAACTCCGGAAGTCCAAGAACTTTACGTGCAGCATTAACACCGGCGACAAATCCTTGTCCGGCAGCCTCTTCATAACCGGTTGTCCCATTGATTTGACCCGCAAAATAGAGGTTTTCAACGTTTTTTGTTTCTAAGGTGTGGTAGAGCTGGGTCGGCGGCGCATAGTCGTATTCAATAGCGTAGGCTGGACGAATAAACACCGCGTTCTCAAGACCGTGAATGGAATGGATCATTTCCACCTGAATATCTTCCGGCAAGCTGTTGGAAGTTCCGTTCGGATAAATTCGCACATTGTTACGGCCTTCCGGCTCGATAAAGATGTGATGCGAGGTTCGCTGCGGGAATTTTACGATCTTGTCTTCAATGGACGGACAGTACCGGACGCCGACGCCTTCAACCAGACCGCCGTATAAAGAGCTTTTTTTAAGATTGTCGGCGATAATCTGGTGGGTTTTTTCGTTGGTATGGGTCAGCCAGCACGGAATCTGGTCGGTTCCGGGCGGCCACGGACGTAGCGCTGTTCCACGTGGAACCCCGGCGGAAGCAGCTGCAGCCGGTTCTACGTGGAACATCTGCTGGTCGCGGCGCGCGGAACGCGAAAAAAATGGCGGCGGCTCATCGCCGGGCTGGATAACCATTTTAGAATAATCAATGCTGTCTTTGTGAATCCGCGGTGGCGTACCGGTTTTCATCCGGCCAAGCTCAAAGCCGAGGCTTTTCAGCGAAACAGAGACATCATCGACGGAGCGTTCCCCCCAGCGTCCTTCATGAACGACGGTTTGGCCGATCATGACCCGTCCGCGCATAAAAGTCCCAGAGGTCAACACGACCGACCTGCCGACGAGTTTTTCTCCGGACTCCAGAACAACTCCGCGCAACTGTCCAAATTCAGTCCAAACCGAGGCCACGACACCTTCGAAAATATCCAGATTGTTTTGTGCTGTAAGGACAGCTTGCATGCGGGCAGGGTACAGATTCTTATCACACTGGGCGCGGAAGGCCTGAACGGCCGGGCCTTTACGGGTGTTAAGCGTTCTAAACTGGATTCCCGTATAGTCCGTATTACGAGCCTGCTCACCACCTAACGCATCTAACTCACATACGATGTGCGACTTGGCAATTCCTCCAATTGAAGGATTGCACGACATTCGGCCGATAAACGTCTTTTCAAGACTGATTAAAAGTGTGGTCGCGCCGAGCCGGGCGGAAGCCAGCGCCGCTTCGCACCCAGCGTGCCCGCCACCGACCACAATCACATCGTATGACTTGTTTCTCATGGAGACCGTGAATGATGGGGCGACTGAAAAATAAAACCAGATTTTTTTTCAGCAACTGACGACCCAGTCCTGTTATTATTTTTGCATGAAACAGAACCTGTTTGACCCAATTCCGGAACAGTCACAGAAAGAGTTATTCACCAAACTGCTTTCGACCGACAATATTCGCATTGAGCGGATTGTGTCTTTCGGGCAAGGCTCGTCCGCCGGGTTCTGGTATGAGCAGGCGGAAAACGAATGGGTTTTGTTATTGGAAGGATCCGCGCAAATCCGATTTGATGACGGACTGGTTGATTTGGCCCCCGGCGATTATTTGAATATTCAGGCCGGAGAGCGTCACCGGGTCGAAAAAACTGCGGCAGACGGGCAAACCGTCTGGTTGGCGGTTTTTTACAAATAGCGCCGTTTTCGAATGAAATTGATGGGAAAAAGAGCCGAAACTGCGGTTTTTTGTAAAAAATCAAGCTTTTGAGGCTTTGTCGGTATGGGCCTTGATTTTTAATTCCACATCGTGCTCATAGAGGGCATCGAAAACGTCGTCGAGGTCGCCATCCATTACCCGGTCGAGTTTGTAGAGCGTCAAATTGATGCGGTGATCCGACAGGCGGTTTTGCGGATAGTTATATGTGCGGATTTTTTCGCTGCGGTCGCCGGATCCGACCTGTGAGCGCCGGGAAGCCGACTGTTCCGCTTCGATTTGTTGCTGACGGGCCTCATAAAGTTTGGAGCGAAGAACGCGCAAGGCCTTAGCCTTATTTTTGTGTTGTGAGCGCTCGTCCTGACACTGCACAACCACGCCGGTCGGAATATGCGTGATACGAATCGCCGAATCGGTCGTGTTGACGTGCTGTCCGCCCGATCCGCTGGAACGGTAGGTGTCGATTCTCAGGTCTTCGGTTTTGATTTCGATATCCACTTCCTCGGCTTCAGCGAGTACGGCGACAGTGGCGGCCGAAGTGTGAATGCGGCCCTGCGTTTCAGTCGCCGGAACGCGCTGAACGCGATGTGTTCCGCTTTCATACTTCAGTTTTTTATAGACCAGCTCGCCTTCGACGGAGAAAACAATTTCCTTGTATCCACCTGTTTCGGAATGGCTTACATCTATGACAGAAACCTTGAGTCCATTGGCTTCGGCATAGCGGTTGTACATTCGATAGAGGTCGCCGGCGAAAAGCGCGGCTTCGTCTCCGCCAGTACCTGCGCGGATTTCCATGATCACGTTTTTCGAATCAGAAGGATCTGGCGGGAGCAGGGCGATCTTTACGGCTTTTTCCGCGCCGGATAATCTGGCTTCGGCATCAGCCAGCTCGGCTTCGGCCATTTCACGCAATTCGGCATCCGTGGATGCGTCTGCCAGCATTACGCGGCTTTCGGCAATTGTTTCTTCCAGCTTCAGAAAATACTCGGCGGCGGCGGCGACTCTTTTCTGATGCGAATAGTCGTGCATTAACGCCTGCATTTTCTGGGGGTTGGCGGCAACGCCCGGCGCGGACATTTCCGTTTCGAGCCCGGAGATGCGTCGGCGCAGGTTTTCCAGATAGGCGTGATTAATCATGGCGGGACACAAAAAGGCCGGGCTCCGAAAAACAGAGTCCGGCCTGAAATACGCGTCGTTACTTGCCGTAGCGCTTGCGGAAACGGTCTACGCGACCTTCCGTATCAAGCATCTTGGCCGTTCCGGTGAAGAACGGATGGCAGGCGGAGCAGAGGTTCACATGCATTTTCTTAACGGTCGAGCGGGTTTTAACCACATGGCCGCAGGCGCACGAAATTTCTGCATCAGTGTATTCGGGATGAATTTCTTTTTTCATTTATTTACCTAGTCCTTGCTAAAAGAGCGGGCCTTTTAATCATAACGAGCTGTGCGGCGCAAGTCCTTTTTACCGGCACGTGTAATAGGCTTCGCCGCCGCGCATCTCTTTTTGCAGCCGGGGATCGTCCAGCAACGGCAAAATAGTCGCTGATTCAACGCCGAAACTCTGTGCCAGCTGGGCTGCCGTGGCGGGATGCCGCCGAATCAGGCTGATCAGTTTTTCGGCATCGATGTCTCCGCCGGCACGGGTGGCGGAAAATGATGCGATGACTTCAGCGTGCGGAGTAAAGAGTTCGCAAAGCGAGGCCAGCTTTTCTTTGGTTACCGGCAGAACGGAGGCCTCTGCTGACGGCCGCGCCGCTGTGTTCAGGTGAATTTTATCCGGCCGGATTCCGCCGACGGCGGCGGCGATTTTTTTTACCTGCGACAGATTAGCGTTAAATCCTTCCATCAAAAAAACTTCTATCCACAGCGTTCCTGTAAATTCTTGCCGGAATTCGCGCTGTCCTGCCAGCAACTGATCAAACGTAAGGCCAGTGGCCGGGCGGTTGATTTTACGAAACGACGCATCGTCCCACGCACTCAGGCTGACCTTTACGACATCAGCCGTCATCAGTTCGTCGCGCACCGCAATGCGGTGGAGCAGGGTGCCATTCGAAAGAACGATAACCGGAATCGTTGTATGCGCCTTAATGAAGGCAATCAGCTCGCCGAGGCGCGAATAGAGCGTCGGCTCGCCGGAGCCGGCGAAAGTGATGCAATCGGCCGCGCCGTCTTCTTTCAGCCAGCGCTCGATTTCGGCGCAGACATCTTCGAGCGGAACGAACTCGCTGCGCTCTGTAACAAGGCGTGTTGTGCATCCGCATTGGCAGAACACGCAGTCGAACGAACAGGTTTTGAACGGTGTTACGTCGATGCCGAGCGAACGGCCAAGACGTCGTGACGGCACCGGGCCAAAAAGATATTTGTAGGAAGAGGCCATAAATTATTCCACCGGATCAGGAATCGCGGTTTCGTTCCCGGTGCGGCGCTCCACGCAAATGCCGGTAATTTCAGGAACGGTTCCGCCGGAACGGATGACGTTAATCCAGTCGCCGATTTTTAAATCAAGTGCGCGAAGGTGTTCCAAACTATGGAGCGTGGCACGCTGAACCGTTGCGCCCTGAATTTCAATCGGCTCAAACCGGGCGACGGGCGTCAGTTTGCCGGTTGCGCCGCGTGACCATTCGATATTCAGTAAACGGGTTGGAACTGGAGTTTCTTCGTATTTGCGGGCAACGGCACTGCGCGGATGATGCGCTGTGGCACCAAGCCGGTTGCGCACCGCGAGGTCGTCAACCTTGATAACGATGCCGTCGGTCATAAAAGAAAACTTTGCGCGCAGCCGGTTCATATTTTCTACAGTGGAAAGCACTCCGGCGGACTGAACCGCAACACTTTGAATGACCGGCAGTCCGGTTTTTTTCAATAGAGCGAGAGCCTCGGTGTGCGTCGCGGGCATATTCTCAGTCGCCAGCAGCTCGAAACACTGGAACGCCAATCCGCGCTTGGCGATCTCCGCATAGTCGGTCAACGCCAGCGTTCCGGAAGCGGCATTGCGCGGATTTTTGAGCGGCTCCTGCTTGTTCTCGATGCGTCGCCGATTCAATGCCTCAAATGCAGGCAACGGGAGCAGGGCCTCGCCGCGCACATCAAGTTGAGCCGGAGCGTTAGTAAGTGCGGCCGGAACGGCACCGGAGGCCAGTACGGCGGGCGTGACATCGACGCCGGTTTTTCCGTCGCCGCGGGTAAGCGCCTGAACTAATAATCCGTCACGGTAGCGCAGCACCAGAGTCAGTCCGTCGAGTTTTGGCTCCACGCAATAGAGGAGGTTTGTTCCGGTCTGCTGAAGAAACCGGCTTACGTCTTGATCGGAATAGACTTTATCCAAACTTAAAACCGGCGAGGTATGCGCGACGCGACGCGTCGACGCCTCAACCGGAGAACCGACGGGCTTTGTCGAGACCAGTTCCGGGTAATCGGCCAGAAGCAGATCGTACTGTTTCCGCAACGCGTCGTACGCCGCATCGCTCACCACCGATTCGTGCTTATTATAGTAAGCGTCGTCGGCTTGCCGCAAAATCACCTGTAAGGCGCGGGCTTGCTGCTCAACGGCGGGCGGCGCGGCGGCACAGATCAAATGAATGGCGGCAAAAAAAAGAATCCACCTGCTCCGCATCGCAACCTCCTTCGGTTTCCTACTGTGGAATAATCAGTTTTTGGCCGACAGAGAGACGGCCCGGATCCGCGATTTTATTATTGTCGGTAATCGTCTTCGCACTGACACCGTAGGCCTTGGCGATGATGTAGAGCGTTTCGCCGGACTGGACGGTATGTTCGACAGCCTTACCGCTGACGGCTGGCCTGGACGACGACTGGGGAACCGGAGCGGACGCCTGTTTCATCAGCTTGTTCAGTTCTCCGCTCAGCCGGGACACCATTTCCCGCTTATCGGCTTCGTTTTTCTGCTCAATGGCTGCGCAGCGGCGGTCGAGTTGTCCTTTCAGCGCTTCAAGATCGCGGCTCATCTGATTCATTTGCAGTTCAAGCGACTCCAGACGTCCAGCCGCGCGGCGCTGATTTTCCTGCGCGATGAGCTGGTCTTCGCCCATCGCGGCGCGGTCGGCGCGGGTCTGTAATGGGAAGGGCATGGTTTCGCAACCGGTCAGCAGTCCGGCGGTCAGCAGGGTAAAACAAATCTTTTTCATCATGACATCACTCCTTTACGGTTTCCAAAGATACAGGAACTGCGGCGAATGCAGTTTCAGATTCGGCAGAACAACCGGACTTTTTCCTTCGAGCAGTTGTTCAACAAATGTTCGCTGCGGCTCATACCGCACCACGCGCAGTGCGCCGGTGTCCAGCAGTTGCGCCGTGCGGGCCAGCGCGTCGTTCCAGTAGCCGATTTCGTCAATCAGCCCCTTGTTCAGCGCATCGGAAGCCGAAAAAATCCGGCCGTCGAACAGTCCGGCGGCATCCGCAGCATTCAACTTGCGCGATTCGACCACGATGCCGCTGAAGCGCTTCTGCATCTCGTCAATCAATGACTGCAACAGCGCCACCTGATTGGTGTTCACCGGTTGGAAAGGGTTGAGCATGTCTTTGTTCGCGCCCGACTTGATGGTGACGTCGGTGATGCCGAGTTTTTCAGATAGTCCCTGAAAGTTCATCGTTTGCATGATCACGCCGATGGAACCGACCACGGCGGTCGGTTCAGCGATGATGAAATCGCCAGCCATGGCGGCGTAGTATGCGCCGGAAGCTCCGAGGTCGCGGATGAAAACGACGACACGGCGATCGGGACGGCTCTGACGGAAGCCGCGGAGTGCATTATAAATTTCATCGCTCGGCGTCACGCCGCCGCCGGGCGAATTGACTTCCAGAATGATGGCGCGCATTTCCGGATCGCGTTCAGCGGCGCACACCTGAGCAAGAATACTGGCGACCATGTCAGAGCGGGCGGTTAGAAAACCTTCTTCTTCTGAGCGCATGATCACACCGTCGAGCGGAATGCGTACGACTTTGACGTCACCGCTGCCGAACGACCAGGTTTCGTCCAGTTTTGGCGCTTCGTCGCGCGGGTAATCTTTTTCGACCTGACGGCAGTGCGAGAGCAGGGTGCCCAGCAGGGCGATAGCCAGCAGGGCGGTGATAATCCACGGTTTACGACTGTTTCTATGACGGTGCATGCGGGGCATTCTAGAATGCGAACCGGTAAAATCCAGTTTTTAGCAAAAGCAATTGACGGCACAGACTCCTTCGGCTACAAGCTCTCCCCACTATGGGTCAGCAACTTAAAGAACGCACCAAACAAAAACGCCGTGAGCGCCGCAAAAAACGCCTCAAAGTGCGTGCTCGTGAAGCCGCCGCCAAAAAGTAATCACTTTTTGCACCCCGGAACCGAATAACCTCGCAGAAATCATTTCTGCGGGGCTTTTCTGTTTATCGGGGCGGATGTTTTATGGAAGTTTTTGTAGCCGAGGTCCTTGACCTCGGAACCCAACGGACTTGCCATATTCCGAGGTCAAAGACCTCGGCTACAGAACAGCCTGTTCCAGGTTCATCTTTCCCATTTCATAGTTCAACCTTCGGGAACTCTCTGATAGTCTCCCGCCCATGATTACTTTCCTGGAAGGCACCCTCGAAGAAAAACAGCCCGGCCGCGCGGTGGTGAACGTCGGCGGCGTCGGTTATGAAGTGATCATCCCGCTCAGCAGTTTCGACCGCCTGCCGCCCGAGGGAGCGAAAACCCGCATCCTGATCTACCACCACATCACCGACGTCTCGCAGGTGCTGTTCGGCTTCGCCACGGATGATGAACGCCGGATGTTTACACTGCTCCTCAGCGTCAGCGGTGTCGGCCCGAAAATCGCGGTCGCCGCGCTTTCCGGCCTTTCGGTTCGCGAACTCAAAACCGCGCTGATCGAAAGCGACGTCAAACGGCTCTCCTCCATTTCCGGCATCGGCAAAAAAACCGCCGAACGCATCATCGTTGAACTGCGCGACAAATTTTCGCCCGGCGAAGCGCTCGAAACGCTGGCCGGCTCCGACGATCTGCCCGGCGACAGCCGGTTGCGTGACGCCGCGCTGGCTCTCATTTCTCTCGGTTACAAACAGGACGACGCCCGTAAAATGGTTAAGGCGCTCAAGCTGGAGCCGTCGACGTCGGTTGAAGAGCTGATTCGTATGGCGTTAACGGGGAAATAGGAAATGGACTTTATGTTGAAACCGAAATTTTCAAAAAAACAGCTCATAGCGATTTTTCTGCTAACGGTTTGTCATTCTCCACTGCATGCCGCATCAAACGCATGGTCTGAAGTGGCTTCGATCCCGGAAGGAATTGATGGATTCTTCTATACGGGGGAGGCTTTCGTCGGATATCGGCTGGCACCAACGCTGAAAATATTTTCATCTACCAACGGTTCGAGCTGGGAATCGCATGACTCTGCCATTTCTCCCATTTACGTGGGACACGACGGGCATGGAACTCTTTTGGCAATGACCGCTTCAGGAGTAGCCTCCAGCAACGTTTCCGTGGAGCTTTGGAAAACCGCGACCGACTTGTCGTGGACAAATGTTGGTAAAATAATTTCTGGCATTCACGAGCAGCCGGCAAATCCATCAATTACTGCCTGTGAAGATATTCTTCTTATTCAGATGACAGTGGGGGAGCTTATTTTACCTCCATTTGTATGGAAGCCCTATACTATGTATGAATTCACCACAAGCAGGCTTAGTCCTGGCATTTTCCAAGGAGGCGGGTATCCGATTTTCCCTGGTGCTGTGAGCAGACCCATTGTTCAAGGAGCTCAATTTGTAACAATGTCGCATGATTCATCTCTTTGTAATCGTATAATCTCATCGACAAATGGGAGGGACTGGACCGTCTTATTTTCTTCTGAGGGACGACGTACCTTGGGATCCTATGACTCCTTCATTTTTTTATATAGCCTCTTTTGGGGGGCGTCCGTCTTGAATGAAGCTGGGAATGCGGTTCCTTTTAACTACCCAGCAAGCGGCACGCCGGATACTTTTATCTACAATGGAAGCATTTCATTAGTCACCCTCGGAGGATCCCTTTACACATCTTTCGACTACGCTCAAACATGGGCGACAACACAGCTAACCTCGATCCGCGGAGTGGGCGATAATGGGCATGAATGTCTTTTGGCGGACTCACCAAACTCAACCAATACCACGTTTTATAAGTTAACGTATGATCCGCCTGTCACGTGCACCACGAACAGACCCATAAAAATATGGTTTGATTCTTACGAGTACGAGGACTCCTCGCTTTCATTCCCGCCTGTTACTGTTACTAATACTGTTAACGTTCTATGTCTTGATTCCGAAAACACTTCTTCCGGTGTTTTCCAAGTAGAATGCTCCAGAGACCTCAAGGAGTGGGCAAAGCTCGGCCTTCCAAGAACAAATGCGCTAACGATAGATTTCACTGAGTTTAATTCTGAGCCAAAAATGTTTTTCCGACTGAAAGCGGCTCAATAAAAAGTCGACGAAGGAGTATTCAATGAATTTTAGAATTTGCCGATGCTCGGACTTCGAATGATGGAAGTATTTTTATGGAACACACCGTCACAACGCTGAACCGTCCGGATAAGGACTTCGATATCAAGCTGCGCCCGTCGCGGTTCGCTGATTTTACCGGTCAGGACAAAATCAAAGAGCGGCTGGAGCTGTTTGTGCAGGCGGCCAAGGCGCGTGGCGATGTCCTCGACCACGCGCTGCTTTCCGGCCCACCCGGCCTCGGCAAAACCACGCTGGCCTATATCATCGCCGAAGCGATGGGCGCGAACATCAAATGCACCTCCGGGCCGGTCATCGACAAGCCCGGCGATCTAGCCGGACTGCTTACCAGTCTGGAGCGCGGCGACTTTCTATTCATCGACGAAATCCACCGCATGCAGAAGTCGGTTGAGGAATATCTCTATTCCGCGATGGAGGATTTCGTCATCGATATCGTCATCGACCAGGGACCGAACGCCCGTTCCGTACGGCTCAACATTCAGCCGTTCACGCTGATCGGCGCGACAACCCGCAGCGGTCTGCTTTCCGCGCCGATGCGCTCGCGCTTCGGCCTCGTCAACCGGCTCGACTATTATGACGCCGCGACACTTCAGAAAATCATCATCCGCTCCGCGCGCATTCTGAACGTGGATATCGAACCGGACGGCGCGCTCGAAATCGCCCGCCGTTCGCGCGGCACGCCGCGCATCGCCAACAACCTGCTTCGCCGAGCCCGCGACTATGCGCAGATCAAAGCCGGTAATGTCATCACCGCCGATGTCGCCGCCAAAGCGCTGGCGCTGCTTGAAATTGACGACAGCGGCCTCGACGAAATGGATAAGCGGATTTTGCAGACCATCATCGAAAAGTTCGGCGGCGGGCCGGTCGGCATCAGCTCGCTGGCGGTTTCGGTCGGCGAAGAAGCCGACACGATCGAAGAAGTTTACGAGCCGTATCTGATTCAGGAAGGATTCATCAAACGCACTCCGCAGGGCCGCGTCGTTCTCCCGCGCGGGTTTGATTTGTTCGGTCTCTCCTCCTCCGGCGGATCCGCCTCTGGCGGAAAGCCCGGACATTCGCAATAGGAACTTCTTTAATGAAATTCGATATTCGATATTCGATATTCGTCAGTTTCCTTCTACTGGCGTTTCCAGACATTGGAAACGCAGTTGAAGGAGCTCGGCTGGTGTGCGATACGCCGGTGTATAAATTCGGAAAAGTGACTCAGTCGGCCGTGATCACCAACGTCTTTATCATCCGGAATGCGGGCGACACCACGTTTGTCGCCGGAATGCCGCGTACCGGTTGTAGCTGTACCAAAGTCCGGCTCAGCAAACGGATGATCGGGCCGGGCGAAACGGTTGAGCTGACGGCGGTTTTTACGGCGGCCCGCCGCTCCGGCGAGCAAAAGAAACCCGTTTACCTTTTGCCGTCCGATTCGGAGGTTCCGGCCCTCACATTTTATATGGAAGGTTTTGTTGAATCGCCCGCCCAATCTCAGTAGAAAGGGCGCTCATTTTCGAAATCGAAAGGGAAACGCAAATGGCTGGAATTTTTAAAGCATACGACATCCGCGGAATCTACGGCACCGAACTGACCGACGATGTGGCCTTCAAAATCGGGCGCGCTGTCGCCACCTTTCTGAAGCCAAAGACGTTTGTCATCGGCCACGACATGCGCCCGCACTCCATTCCGTTGTTCAACGCCATGGCCAAAGGGCTGACGATGCAGGGCGTTGACGTCATCAATATTGGACTGGCTTCCACGCCGATGTCCTATCACGCCAACGGCAAGCTTGGCGCCGACGGTTCAGTCATCATCACCGCCTCGCATAACCCCGGCGAATGGAACGGCATGAAAATCTGCCGCGAGCTGGCGATTCCGATCAGCGGCGCCACCGGCATCGCCGATATCGAGCGTATCGTCAACGAACAATCCTTCGACGCGCCTGCCGCCAAGCCCGGCAAAGTGACGCTGTATGACATTAAGCCGGAATACTTCGCCCACATCCGCACCTTTGCGACCATGAAGAAGCCGCTCAACGTTGTCATCGACTACGCCAACGGCATGGGAATTTCCGAAGGCGGCGTATTCACCGACAAGATGTTTGATATCACGCCGATGTACGATGTTATGGACGGCACTTTCCCGAACCACGAAGCCAATCCGCTCGACCTGCACACGCTGCACGACATTTCCGCCAAACTTAAAGCGGGCAAGTACGACTTCGGTATCGCCTTCGACGGCGACGCCGACCGCGCCGGCTTCCTCGATGAAAACGGCGACGTCGTCACCATGGACATGATCACCGCGCTGGTCGCGCAGTCCATGCTCGAAAAATTTCCCGGCTCCGCCATTTTCTACGACCTGCGTAGCAGCTGGGCCGTCAAGGAAGTCATTGAAGAAGCGGGCGGACGTCCGATGATGAGTCGCGTCGGCCACGCCTTCATCAAAGCGCAGATGCGCGAAGCCGACGCCGTTTTCGCGGGCGAGCTTTCCGGCCACTACTACTTCCGCGACAACTATTACACCGAAAGCTCTGCGCTGGCCGCCATTTGCGTCGCCAACCTCGTTAGCAAAACCGGCAAAACACTTTCCCAGCTCATCAAGCCGATCAAACGCTACTTCGCGTCCGGCGAAATCAATTCGAAGGTCGCCGATGTGCAGACGGTTTTCAAAAAACTCGACGCGAAATACGGCGATGCGCGCAAATTTCAGCTCGACGGCAATTCCTACGAATACGCCGACTGGTGGTTCAACGTCCGTTCGTCCAACACCGAGCCGCTCGTCCGCCTCAACCTCGAAGCCAAAACCAAGGCGCAGATGGAACAGAAGCGCGACGAAGTGCTGGCTCTGATTCGCGGATAATTTTTGGAGTGCGGCGGCAAGTAAAACGCGACGCCGCTTTGAGGACAGAGCGGCCTCGCGCCTGCGGCTTGCGTCCGCACTCCAGAGTTTTTATGAAGTTAAAACCTCTAAAATTCGGAACGGTGACGATCGATTTTCCGGTGGTGCTTGCGCCGATGGCGGGTTACACCGACGCGGCGTTCCGTTCGATCTGTAAAGAAAACGGCGCAGGTGCGTGTTATACCGAAGTCACCAGCGCCGAAGGAATCCGCCGCGATTCGCAGAAGACGTTCCAATTCCTGGAAGTTTCCAAATTTGACCATCCGATTGCGGGGCACATTTTTGGCAAGTCGGTCGAAGCGATGGTTGATGCGGCGATCTATATTGAAAAGCTCGGCACGTTTGACTGGATCGACCTGAACTGCGGCTGTCCGGTGAAAAAAGTCGTCCGGCGCGGCGCGGGTGCCGCGCTGATGAAAGAGCCGGAGCAGATCGGCGAGATTGTCCGCGCCGTCAAAAAAGCGGTGTCGCTGCCGGTGAGCGTTAAAACCCGTATTGGTTTCAGTCCGGCGTTTCCGGATCACCTGACGATTGCCAAAGTCGTCGAGGACGCCGGGGCCGACATGATCGCGGTACACGGACGCTACGCCTGTAATTTTCATGGCGGCCCAGCTGACTGGGAAAAGCTGGGTGAAATCAAACAGGCGCTGCAAATTCCAGTGATCGGCAACGGCGGTATCGTGAAGCCGGAGGATGCGGCGGAAATGGTGCGCGTGTCCGGCGTGGACGGCGTAATGATCGGCCGCGGCGCAGTCGGCAATCCATGGCTGTTCGAGCAGATAAAAAATCCGGCGGCGGAACCGCCGTCGCTGGAACGGCGCCGCAAAGCGATTGAAACGCATTTGCTTCGGCTGGTGGAAATGACTTCCGCCACAGCGCAGGGACGGCGCTGTAAAACGAAATATATTCCTGAGCAGAGCGCCTGCCTGCATTTCCGCCCGCATCTGGCGCAGTATATGAAAGGCCTGCGCGGCCGCCGCGATCTTTTGCAGCATCTCAATACGATGCAGGATGTCAAAACGGTAATGGACGCGGTGGACAGGGTAATGGAGCAAAACTTATGAGCGACAAAGAACTGGAATTGGGTGTACAGCCTCTCGACAAAATCATGGAAGAGCGCGGGTTGAAAAACCACGATCTCGTCGCGGCGTCAAAAGACGGACTGACGCATAAGCAGGTGCAAAAAGGGCGCAAGGGGCGCCGCCTGACCCGCCATATTCAGGACAAGATCGTTTCCGCTCTTTCGGCCTCCACCGGAGAGGCTTATAAAATCGACCGGTTGTTTAATTATCGCTAAGAAACCCGTTGTGGGGATATTCCCCACGAAAGCCTGTCGTTTTTTACCGGAAAGGCGTATAACTACTCCGTTGTTTTGGGAGGAAGTAAGTTATGCGCCTGAAAATTCATCCCGAAGAAAAATGTCCTGCATGTGGTCGAGCAGATGCTTCACAACGCATTCGTCGAGGTCGTTTTATTCGCTGGGTTCTGCCGGATAGCACCATGATGAAGTGCCGACTGTGTCTTACCCGTTATCTGGTGCGCAAGCCGCCGGAACGGTAAATCCGGCTTGATGTAATTTTCTGCTTAGCACCGGACGGATTTCCGAAAGAAGAACGGTTGTGTTCTTAAATTCCCGCCGCACGCGGTAATGAGCACGCAGTTTGTCGAACCGTTCAATATCTTCGACCGAGAGCTGGTCGGCTTCAATGTCATAGACCGCGAAGACGGCTTCGGCCAGCACATCGAGATCGGGTTTCCCGCGCGAATCAATTTTCAGTTCCGGCACGGCTACCGCGGGCAGTCGCGGCGCGGGATTCCAAACCGGAGCCGTTTCGAAAAAGTTGCAGACATCACGGTAAACCTGAATGGTGCCGTTCAGCTTGCCTTCAAACGAATGGCCGGCGATATGCGGCGTTCCAATCGTGGCAATCCGGAGCACATCGGCGCGGACAGCCGGCTCCGGATCCCAGACGTCGAGAACGGCGTGCGCGATGATGCCGCGCTCTTTGGCGAGCAGCAGGGCGTCGCTATCCAGTACCGGACCGCGCGCCGCGTTGATGAAAACAGAACCGCGCTTCATCTGTTCAAAAAAACGGCAGTCCGCCATGTGAAGCGTCGGCCACGGTTTTTCCTTAATCAGCGGCACATGGAGCGAAACGATATCGGATTCCGCCAGCAGTTTTTCCAGCGGCTGAAATCCGGCGGCACCTTCTTTGGCGGCACGCGGCGGATCGTTGAGCAGAACGCGCAGGCCGAGCGCTTCAGCGCGTTTCGCGATGCGCGAACCAACCTGACCGATGCCGATGATGCCGAGAGTTTTTCCTTCGAGCGCGACGCCGTGATTTTTATGGAGCGTCAGCATCGCGGCGGTGAACCAGTCGGCAACGCTGTCGGCATTACAGCCCGGCGCGGCGCACCAGACGACGCCGAGAGTTTCCAGTCCGCGGATGTCGTAGTGTTCGAATCCGGCGGTGGCGGTGCCAACGAAGCGGACGGCAGAACCGGCGAGCAGTTCCGGCGCCACCTTGCTTTGAGAGCGGGTAATCAGCGCGTCGGCATCTTTGAGCTGTTCCGGAGGAATCTTCCGGTCGGGGACAACAACGACTTCGCCGAGCGTTTCGAACGCTTCGCGGCCCAGCAGTACAGTTTCTGTCACAACCGTTTTCATTGGCGGAGAATTTACGGTATAAGTCTGCATATGAAAACGGAAAAACCAAAAGGCGGAGCGATTCTGACGCTGATGATCGCGCAGAACGAAGCGGAGCGGATTAGTGATTGGGTGGCAGAAAATCTCGGCAGGACGGTCGTTGAGCTGAAAAAGCCGGGCGGAACGGAATGCGCGCTCGAAATCTATTTCGACAACACCATCGAGGCAGAAATCGCCGCGCGGGCACTGGAGCAGTTCCCGATCAAAGGGCGTGCGATCCGCGAATATGCGGACGAAGAATGGGCGGAAAGCTGGAAAAAACATTTCAAACCGATGGATATCGGGCAGCGGCTTCGCGTCGTTCCGCCGTGGCTGGCAAATTCAGGGGACAGGAATCAGGAGTCAGAAGTCAGCGGGGAGAAGATTGAGATTGTGATTAATCCGGGGCTGAGTTTTGGAACCGGCAACCATTTCACGACGCGCTTCTGTCTCGAACAGCTCGACCGGTTTGTTCCGCAGAGCGGCGCAAAGACGATGCTTGATGTCGGCACCGGTTCCGGTGTTTTGGCGATCGCCGCTGTTAAGCTGGGCGCCGAACAGGCGCTGGGCGTGGATTTTGATCCGATCTGTGTCGAGTGTTCGATTGAGAATGCCGAAGCCAACGGCGTGGCGGATAAAACGGCTTTCCGTCAGCACGACATAACCGACGGCTGGCCGAATGAAAAATATGACATCGTCTGCGCCAACATTTATTCAACGCTGCTGATCGATAACGCATCCACACTGCTGCGGATCGCCGGGAAATATCTGCTGCTGACCGGCATTCGCGAAATGGAGCTCGACGGTGTGGCCGATACATTTGTCCGGCTCGGCGGACGCGAAATCGTCCGCGACTGCGACAACGAGTGGGGCGGGTTGGTTATCAGCATTTTGTAGCCGCAGAACACGCAGAACGTACGGAAGCTTTCAGCGGCTTTTGTTTTAATGTTCGGGGCGGCACGATGTGGTGCCGTGAGGCCGTAAGGCGGGCGTCTTTGGAGAAAATGTGTGATGAAAAACAAGTTTGTCGTTCTGTCTTTTGTCGTCAGCGGGATATGGCTGAACGGGGCTGCGGCGTTTGGCGGCGCGTTTTTCAATGTTCGCGATTACGGCGCAACCGGCGACAGCCAAACGCTCGACAGTCCGGCCATTAATAAAGCGATCGATGCGGCGGCGGCTTCTGGCGGCGGAACGGTACTGGTTCCGGCGGGCACCTACTTAAGCGGCTCTATTCGTCTCAAGAGCAACATTCATCTATTGATCGACGCTGGCGCAACCATTCTCGGTGCGCCGCAGGAAATGAATGCGTATGACGAAACCGAACCGTACACGTCCGGCGGTTATCAGGACGGCGGGCACAGCTTCTTTCACAACAGTCTGATCTGGGGCGAAAATCTGACCAACGTTTTCATCACCGGACACGGCATGATTAACGGCGGCGGACTGATCAGTAAGGAAAAAACCGGGATCATGGATCGAATGATCGGTTTTACCGGAGATGCGCTTCCCGCATTTCCGCCCGGCGAAACCAGCGGGATGCCGCCGGTTAGAATAGGCAATAAAGCGATTGCGCTGAAGCTTTGCCGTAACGTGGTTGTGCGCGATATCACCATTTTTCGCGGCGGGCATTTTGCGATTCTGGCGACGGGCTGTGACGGCATGACCGTTGACAATGTCACCATGGACACCAGTCGCGACGGGATCGACGTCGACTGCTGTCGCAACGTCACGATTTCCAACTGCCGCGTCAACACGCCGGTGGATGACGGAATCTGTTTAAAAAGCACCTATGCGCTTGGCGAAGTGCGCCTGACGGAGGATGTGACCATCGTCAACTGTCAGCTCTCCGCTTTCCCTGTGGGAACGCTGGTTTACAATCTGCCCCGGCCGGCATGGTCAGCCAACAGCTGGTGCAACGGGCGCATTAAGCTCGGCACCGAATCAAGCGGCGGCTTTCGCAATATCGTCATCGCCAATTGCATCTTTCGCCACAGTCTCGGGCTGGCGCTCGAACAGGTCGATGGCGGCATCATGGAAAATATCAGCATCAGCAATCTCACCATGACGGAGATTCCGGATTACGGAATTTACATCACCACCGGAAACCGCAACCGCACACCGAACCTCACGACCGCCAGCCGCGCTCGCAACATTAACATCTCGAACGTCATCATCGACGGAACCGGCCCGATGAGCGGCATTCAGATCATGGGGCTGCCGGAACAGCCGCTGGAAGGAATCCGGCTGGAAAACATTCGCCTCATCAGTCGCGGCGGCGGGACGCAGGCCGACGCGGCGATTGTTCCGCCGGAACTGGGAAGCAACTATCCTGAGCCGCGTCAGCTGGGAACGCTTCCGGCCTATGGTATTTTTGCCCGGCACGTCCGCGATCTGGAGCTGGCGAATATTCGCGTCAGTTATGAAAAAGAAGATCTGCGTCCGGCGATCGTCTGCACAGATGTGGATGGACTGGAGATTGACAACTTTAAGGCGCAGGTGGCTCCGGGCGTCGTTGCGGCGCGGTTTGACGACGTAAAGCGTCTGATCATCCGGAACTCGCCGGTATTGGACGGTGCGCCCGGACGCTGACGGAGCTTCGCCGGAACAGAGTTTCCGTTTCCACCCTTCGGAAAAAGTGTGCTAACGTCTCGCCATATTTTAATTTATGCAAACACGCGACACAGATTTTCTGGTAATCGGCAGCGGGCTGGCGGGATTGACCGCCGCGTTGCGGCTGAGCGCGCACGGCAAGGTGCTGGTGGCGGCCAAACGCTCCGCCGACGAAGGGAATACCCGCTATGCGCAAGGCGGCGTCGCTTGCGTCGTCGATCCGGCGGACTCCATGGCGGAGCACATTACCGATACACTGCAAACCGGTGGAGGCCTCAGCGAAGAATCCGCTGTGCGCGCCATTGTCGAAGGCGGGCCGGAGCGGATTGCGGAACTCGAAACACTGGGCGTCCACTTCGAGCGCAGCCACGATAATCCCGCCGAATACGATTTGGGTCAGGAAGGCGGACATTCCCGCCGCCGTGTTCTGCATGCCGGTGACATTACCGGCGCGGCGCTCGAAAAAGGACTGCTCGCCCGCGCCAAGGCCGATCCGAACATTACCATCGCCGAAAACTGGCTGGCGATCGACGTGGTGCCGACCGGCTGGATCGGCCTGTCCGGCGAAAACCGCTGTGTCGGCTGTTACTTTCTCGATAAAACCTCCGGCGAAATCCTCGCCGTTCGCTCGCCGGTCACCATTCTCGCCACCGGCGGGCTCGGCAAAGTTTACCTTTATACCAGCAACCCGGACGTCGCCACCGGCGACGGCGTGGCGATGGCGTGGCGCGCCGGACTGCCGATCCGCGATATGGAGATGATCCAGTTTCATCCGACCTGTCTTTATCATCCCGATGCGAAAACGTTTTTGATTTCCGAAGCGGTGCGCGGCGAAGGGGCGAAGCTGATCGACCGGCGCGGGCACGAATTTGTTTATGACTTTGACGAACGCGGCCCGCTGGCGCCGCGCGACATCACGGCTCGCGCCATTGACTCGGTCATGAAAAAGCACGGCGATCCGTTCGTCTATCTCGACATCTCGCACCGCGACGCCGACTTTTTGCAGCAGCGCTTTCCGACGCTTTATAAAGCCTGCCTGAAATACGGTTTCGACATGGCCCGCGCGCCGGTGCCGGTTGTTCCGGCGGCGCACTATTCCTGCGGCGGCGTGGTTGCCGACGTCAATGGCCGCACGGCAATGCCGGGGCTTTACGCCGTCGGCGAAGTCGCCAGCACAGGACTGCACGGCGCAAACCGTCTCGCCAGCAATTCACTGCTCGAAGCGCTGGTCTGCGGACATCGTTGCGCGGACGAAGCATCCAGAGTCTGGAAAGAAAATCCGGTGGCGAATCTTACGATTCCGCGCTGGGAGTGCGGCGACGCGGTTTCCAGTAATGAAGAGATTGTCGTCGCGCACGACTGGAACGAAGTGCGCTCGGTGATGTGGGACTACGTCGGGATTGTCCGCTCCGACCGGCGGCTGATGCGGGCGCGGCGGCGTATTCATAACATTCGCGAAGAAATCCGCAGCTACTATAAGGAATACCTCGTCACCGCCGATCTGATTGAACTGCGCAACCTCGCCGCCGTGGCGGAACTGATTGTCCGTTCCGCCCAGCACCGCAAAGAAAGCCGCGGACTGAATTATAATGAAGACTGGCCGGAAACTTCCGCCCACGCCCGCCATACCGTCATTCAAGATCGGCCCGGCGGCCCGTTGGATGTGGAATAACAGTTCCAAAGTTTATGAAAATCAGGTAGAAACCAGCCCACGGTTAAAAGCGAGGCATCTATGAAAACAAAAGTTGTTGTGATGGTATCATTGCTGGCGACATCTGCTTTGTCTGCCCAGCAAATCGAAGAACAGATCCCCCCGCTGCCCCCGCTGCCTGAGGTTCTTCAGGCGCTGACCGAGATTCAGGCGACGGAGCTCGCGAAAATCGTTGCTCAGTTCCGCGATCCGAACGATACGGTGTCTGCGGCGTTTACCAACGCGGCGGAGTTCGGCGGCGGCGGCCCGTTGCGCGGCCCGCTTTATGTGACGCCGATGGCTCCGGTTCCCAGAACAATTTATGTGCCGAAAAATGCGCCCGATACACTCCAGATGGTTATTGATAAAGCCAGTCCGGGCGACGAGATCGTGGTGGCTCCTGGAATTTATGATATGGGCGGTCGCCAGCTGAATCAGGAAGGTCCGGCGACGCGGCTGGTGATTGATAAGCCGCTGACGTTACGCAGCGAGAAGGGGCCGGAGGTGACGATCATCGCGGGCGGCCCTTCGACGCGCTGTATTTATATGACCAACGGCGTGCAGGTGGTCGGCTTCACCATTTCCGGCGGCGAGACGATGAAAGAGGGGCCGGAGGGTAATAAGTTTACGGCGCTTTCCGGCGGCGGGGTCTGGAGCGAGCCGGGCGGCGTGCTGGTGAACTGCACGGTCGTCAGCAATACGGCGCTGTGGTACGGCGGCGGACTTTACGGCGGCAACGCGATGCAGTGTGTGTTTTCCGGCAATACGGCGCGGCGTTCCGGCGGCGGCGTCAGCCGCGCGCGGCTAGGGAGCTGTTTGATCCAGTATAACCGCGCCGGACGGTACGGCGGGGGCACGCACCACAGCGAACTGTTCAACTGCACGGTGACGCACAACCGTGCGGAAGTGATGGGCGGCGGCGCGGCGTTCGGCAAGGCGCAGAATACGGTGCTGCACCATAATCAGACGCTGGTGGGCGATCACAATTTTATCGAAGTGGAGATGAGCTACTGTTGCAGTATGCCCAAAGGCTACGGGCCGGGGAACAGCGGCGTGGAGCCGGGCTTTAAGAATACCGATCAGGGCGTTTTCCTGCCGACCTTTGATTCTCCGTTGATCGACGCGGGCACCAAGACGTTTCTGGCTGTTGATCTGGTCGGGCATCCGCGCATTCTCGACGGCAACAATAACGGCAATGCGCGGGCCGATATCGGCGCGTATGAATACGTTCATTCAAAAGCCGACAGCAACGGCGACGGAATTTCCGACATCGATGAGATCGCCGTGAAAAGCGAAGTGTTTCATTTCGAACGCCCGGCCGAATAGCCTGCCGCGGCCCAAACCTGCCTTGACACACCCGCATGCTCTGCTAGCATGGCGCGTCTTTTTTTGAAAATATGGATCAAGTGAAGCGGAACCCAACCAGGAGAGACTCGATGGCGAACAAACAGTACGTGTACTTCTACGGATTCGGTAAGGAACATACCGAAGGCGACAAAACGATGAAGGCAATTCTCGGCGGCAAAGGCGCCAATCTTGCCGAAATGGCCAATGCCGGACTTCCGGTTCCTCCCGGCCTGACGATTTCCACCGAAGCCTGCGCCTGCTACAGCAAGAGCGGCGGCAAATATCCGGAAGGCATGGAAGAACAGCTCAAAAAGACCCTCAGCAAATTCGAAAAACTGATGGGCAAAAAGCTCGGCGATCCGAGTGATCCGCTGCTCGTCTCTGTCCGCTCCGGCGCCGCGATCTCGATGCCCGGCATGATGGACACCGTTCTCAATCTCGGCCTGAACGACAAATCGGTTCTCGGGTTCATCAAGCAGACCGGCAATGAGCGCACCGCGTGGGACTGCTACCGCCGCTTCATCGACATGTTCGGTGACGTCGTGATGGGCCCCTATACCGATCTCGAACACCACCACTTCGAAGTCGAAATCGAAAAGCTGAAGAAAAAATATAAAGCCAAAGAAGACACCGACCTGACCGCCGAACAGCTCAAGGAGCTGGTTGACATCTATAAGAAGGTCTATCAGGCGCATGTCAAAAAGCCGTTCCCGCAGGATCCGATGGAACAGCTCAATCTCTCCATTCAGGCCGTATTCGGTTCGTGGAACTCTGAGCGCGCTGAAAAATACCGCCAGATCAATAAGGTCACCGGCCTGCTCGGCACGGCCGTAAACGTTCAGGCGATGGTCTTCGGCAACATGGGCGACGAGTCCGGTACCGGCGTGGCCTTCACCCGTGACGGTGGAACAGGCGACAGCAAGCCGATGGGCGAATATCTCATCAACGCGCAGGGCGAAGACGTGGTGGCTGGCATCCGCACTCCGAAAAATATCGACGACATGCCGAACGAAAAATCTCCGATCTGGAAAAAGGCGCACGCCGACCTGCTCAAGATTATGGACCGTCTCGAGAAGCACTACAAATATCCGCAGGACGTGGAATTCACCGTTCAGGAAGGCAAGCTTTGGATGTTGCAGACCCGCAATGCCAAGCGCACCGGTCTGGCTGGCGTCCGCTGGGCTGTTGAAATGGTCAACGGGAAAGATGTTTACACCGGCAAGGCGCTTTCCAAAATTCTGACGCAGAAGGAAGCGATCATGACCGTTTCCGGCGAAGACCTCGAACAGTTGCTGTTCCCGATCTTCGACATTGCGGCTGAAAAGAAAGCCAAGCTGATCACCACGGCGATGCCCGCAGGACCCGGTGCTGCTGTCGGTAAGATTGTTTTCGACGCCAAAGAAGCCGAAGCGGCCGTAGCGAAAGATCCGAAAGCGCAGGTTATTCTCGTCCGCCACGAAACCAGCCCCGAAGATGTCGGCGGCATGTGGGCGGCACAGGGCGTACTCACCTCGACTGGCGGCATGACCTCCCACGCGGCGGTTGTTGCCCGCGGCTGGGGCAAGTGCTGTATTTGCGGCGCTGGCGCTCTGCAAATCGACTATAAGAAACGCACCGTCACCGTCGGCAAGAAAGCCTACAAAGCGGGCGACTTCATCAGCCTGAACGGATCAACCGGTATGGTTTATGAAGGCCAGATTCCGACGCAGTCGAGCCCGGTCGTTTCCGGCGTGGTGGACAACAACGCCGCCGCCAAGAAACACCCGATCTACAAAATGTACGAACAGATTTCCCAGTGGTCGGACGCTCACCGCAAGATCAACGTCCGCACCAATGCCGACACACCGAAAGACGCTCAGAACGCCCGCGAATTCGGTGCCGAAGGAATCGGCCTCTGCCGTACCGAGCACATGTTCTTCGAAGGCGACCGTATCTGGGCGATCCGCGAGTTCATCATTGCCGACGACGAAGCGGGCCGGAAGAAAGCTCTCGCTAAACTGCTCAAGTTGCAGCAGAAAGATTTCGAAGGCATCTTCAAGGCGATGGATGGCCTGCCGGTAACCGTGCGCCTGCTCGATCCGCCGTTGCATGAATTCGTTCCGCATACCGCGAAAGATCAGGCCGAAATGGCGAAACGTCTGAATGTTCCGGCAAAACAGGTTGCGGATCGCGTCCAGCAGCTGCATGAATTCAATCCGATGCTCGGACACCGCGGCTGCCGTCTCTCGGTAACCTATCCGGAACTCTGCGTCATGCAGACGACCGCGATCATCGCCGCCGCCTGTAAAGTCGGCAAGGCCAAGAAAAAAGTCAAAGTTCTGCCGGAAATCATGATCCCGCTCGTCGGCGCCAAAGCCGAGCTCGACTTCCTTGTGAAGATCGTCCGCGAAACGGCCGAAGAAGTGATCAAGAAAGAAGGCGTGAAGCTGAAATATATGGTCGGCACGATGATCGAAATTCCGCGCGCCGCGCTGACCGCTGACGAACTGGCCGAAACCGCCGAGTTCTTCAGCTTCGGCACCAACGACCTGACACAGATGACCTTCGGGTTCAGCCGCGACGATATCGGCTCGTTCCTGCCGGACTACCTGCAGGAAAAACTGTTGCCGTGCGACCCGTTCCAGCACCTCGACCAGCGCGGCGTAGGCCAGCTGGTGCAGATGGGCGTGGAAAAAGGCCGCTCGACCCGTCCGGATCTCAAGTGCGGGATCTGCGGTGAACACGGCGGCGACCCGGCCAGCGTGAAGTTCTGCTGCAAAGCCGGACTGAACTATGTCAGCTGTTCGCCGTTCCGCGTACCGATCGCCCGTCTGGCTGCCGCGCAGGCCGCCATTCAGGGCTAGGCCCGAACCGGTCAAACGGTTCAAAAAGCGCCCCGGAATTTTTCGGGGCGCTTTTCTTTTTCCAAGGTTTAAGAAACCTGCTACAAGCAGTTCAAGCTTTGGAATAAAACAAACCCCGTTTTTCCAAACGATGGAAAAAATGAGCGACGAATCAAAAACACAACCGAGTTTCGGCGGCCCGGACGACCTTGAACTGGTGCATCGTTCACAGACCGGCGACATTGCCGCCTACGAAGAACTGGTTCGGCGTTATCACAGCAAAATTTACGGACTCATTTACGGCATGACCAGCAGCCGCGAAGATGCCGAAGATCTGGTTCAGGAGGTTTTTGTCAAAGCGTGGAAAGCCCTCGGACACTTCCGTGAACAGTCCAGCTTTTATACATGGATTTACCGCATTGCATTGAATCGCACCATCAACTTCCGTAAGCGGCGCAACCGCCGGCAGACGGTATCTTTTGACGAGTTCGATCCGGATATTAAAACGTCCGAATCCTACCGCGAGTTTTCCAGCAAAGGATCGGTTTTGCGGAAAATGAGCCTGAGCGAATTCCAGGAAAAAATGAACGCGGCGATGCTCAAGCTGTCCGAGAAGCAAAGAGCCGTGGTCGCGATGCATGATATTCAGGGACTGTCCCACGCGGAAACTGCCGAAGTAATGCGCTGCTCGGAAGGAACAGTCCGCTCAAGGTTGTTTTATGCGCACAAACAGCTACAGGCGGAACTGGCGGAGTTTGTAAAATGAGCAACACCAAAAAATCCGAAACTCCGGAACTGAATATTGCCGGTCTGCTGGCGCTCAAAACCTATGAACGGCCGGACGCGAACCGGGTCGAAAAGAACATTCAAAATACCATGCGCGCGGTTCGCACAACCAACAACGACCCGTCGCTGCTGCTTTTTCCCGATAAGAGCTTCGGGTGGATGGTGGCCCAGCCGCGTTATGGTATCGCCGCACTCTTTGTAATTTTCCTCGGGATGAATCTGCTCAACCGCCCTCTGCCGTCCGCCGCACCCGGTTCGTCGCCGATTCTTAAGGTGCCCGGCGTGGAAATCGCGGCGATCGCCGGCACCAACGGATTCAAGAAAACTTCAGTGCCCGGAATCACTCCGCAGGCGTTCAACACGCTGGTCGGTCTCCCAAGCCCGTTTCCTCCGTACACGGAATAGCATTACAGCAGAGGAAAACGGTTGGAGAACGCGATGACTTCTGCGCGAATTTCCGCCAGCTTCTTTTCGTCCGCCATAGTGTCGGTGACGGCTTTGAAAAAATTGGCGATCTGCACCATGTCCGCTTCCTTCATGCCGCGCGTGGTGACCGCCGGAGTTCCGAGCCGCACGCCGGAGGTGACGAACGGACTCTTCTGGTCAAACGGTATGCCGTTTTTATTGGCAGTGATCGACGCCTTGTCCAGCGCATTGGCCACATCCTTACCGGTCAACCCGCATGAGCTGACATCCACCAGCATCAGGTGATTGTCGGTGCCGCCGGAAACGATACGGAATCCGTTGGCCTGCATGGCTTCGGCCAGCGCCTTGGCATTTTTGACGACCTGTTGCTGGTAGGCGTTAAATTCCGGCGTCAGCGCTTCGCCGAAAGCGACGGCTTTCGCGGCGATGACGTGCATCAGCGGGCCGCCCTGAATGCCGGGGAAAACCTGCCGGTCGATATCGGCAGCGAATTTTTCTTTGCAGAGAATCATGCCGCCGCGCGGGCCGCGCAGCGTTTTGTGCGTTGTGGTTGTAACAAAGTCCGCTTCCGGCACGGGACTCGGATGGCACCCGGCGGCGACCAGACCGGCGATGTGCGCCATGTCCACGGTGAAGTAAGCGCCGACAGAGTCGGCGATTTTCCGCATCCGCTTGAAATCAATGATACGCGAATAAGCGCTGGCTCCGGCGACCAGCATGCGCGGCTTGTGTTCTTCCGCAAGACGCTGCAGCTCGTCGTAATCAATCTGCTCGGTGTCTTTCCGTACGCCGTACGGGATGATTTTGAAAAAGCGGCCGGAAAAATTCATCGGGTGACCGTGGGTCAGGTGTCCGCCTTCGGCGAGACTCATGGCGAGAATGGTGTCACCCGGCTGCAGCATGGCGTAGTAGACCGCCATATTGGCACTGCTGCCGCAGTGCGGCTGTACGTTGACGTGCTCGGCACCGAACAGTTGTTTGGCGCGGTCGATGGCGAGCCGCTCGGCTTCGTCGGCGTATTCGCAACCGTTGTACCAGCGCTTGCCCGGATACCCTTCGGCATATTTGTTGGTCAGGCGCGAACCCTGCGCTTCACGCACGGCCTGACTGACAATGTTTTCGGAGGCGATCAGCTCAATGTTGTTTTTCTGCCGGACGTTTTCGTCGCGGAGAATTTTGTACATTTCCGGATCGGCGTCATAGAGCGCGATCGCGTCGCTGGTACTCTTGCCCAAGGCTTTGATCTTGTTGACGCGCCGCTCGTGGCGGCCGCCCGCTTCCGGCTTGTTCGCCAGCCACGCTTCGAGAATTTCCAGAGAGACGGAATCCGCGACATTGTTTGCGCCGAGACAGAGAACGTTGGACGCATTGTGGATACGGGTCAGTTTGGCCATTTCCGGCGTACAGCAGACGGCGGCGCGGACGCGCGGAAATTTGTTGGCGGTGATGCTCATGCCGATACCGGTATTGCAGATCAGAATTCCCTGGTCGGCCTTTCCCTGTGAAACCCGGCACGCGACGGCGGCGGCGTAATCGGGATAATCAACGGATTCGGCGGAGTTGGTTCCGACGTCTTCGATTTCGAACCCTTTGGTTTTCAGAAGGGATACAAATTTTTCTTTCAGCTCTACGCCGCCGTGATCTGCACCGATAACGATTTTCATGTCAGTTCCTTTGCTCCATCATGTAAAGAATCAGGTCGGGTAAAGCGGCGTCAATTTCGTCGCGCACGCGGCAGTAAACGTCCAGCGCCTCCCCGACCGGGTCGTAAATATCAGCCGCGCATTGTGCAACTCCGAACGATTTTAGCAAGAAAACTTTGCCCGCGCTTTCCGGCGCGATGGCCAGAATGGCGTCGCGGTGACCGCGCGTCATGGTGACGAGTAAATCGGCGTTATGAACCAACGCCGGAGTCAACCGCCGACTGGAGTGGCCGGACAGATCAAGCCCCAGCATCCGGAGCGCTTCCACCGCGCCGGAGCTTGCCGGACAACCGTTGTTCGCATGAACGCCCGCCGACGAAATATCCCAGCCGCAATCCGGCCCGAGCAGGTTTTTCATCAGCCCTTCGGCCATCGGGCTCCGGCAGGTATTGCCGGTACAGACAAAAATCAGCTTTTTCATGCGACCACCCGTTCAATTTCAACTTTGGAAACCGCGCCTTCGCGCAAAATCGTCAAGCCGCCGTCCAGACACCGGACGACCGTGCTGGGAACTTTACCGGAACATTCTCCGGCATCCAGAAACAGCGCGACGGAATTTTTCAGAGTCTGAAAAGCTTCTTGCGCCGAAACGGCATCTGCGCCGCCGCTTTTATTTGCGCTGGTCAGCGCGATAGGTTTGCCGAAGGCGCGGGCCAGCGCCAGCGGGACTTCGTGGGCCGGAACGCGGAAGCCGGTCAATCCGTCCGGCGTATCCAGTACCAGCGTCAGCGAACCGGGCCAGTATTTTTTTGCGAGCGCCAGTCCGTGTACTCCAAACTTCGCGCCGAGCGCTTCGACCTGCTCGAAGCTGGCGGCCAGCCGCGCGATGGGTTTGCCGCGCTCGCGCTCCTTGGCGGCGTAAAGTTTTTCGAGATGCGCCGGATCGCAGGCGATTCCGTAAACCGTTTCGGTCGGCACCACGACCAGTTCACCTGCCTCTAAAAGCGCACAGGCCCGGCGGATGATTTCCGGCTCGGGCTGTGTTGCATTGATTTGAACCAGTTTGTTCATAAAGTAGGACAGGCTTCCAGCCTGTCCAGACAGGCAGGATGCCTGTCCTACTTTCCAATCAGGGTTTGCAGCTCGGCGTTCGACTTGAGCACCTCTTTACGCATTTTGGCTTTGTAGGCCACCAGCTTGCGTTTCAGTCCGGCATCGGAAAGCGCCAGCATCTGTACGGCGAGAATCGCGGCGTTGATCGCGCCCGCCTTGCCGATCGCGACGGTAGCGACCGGAACGCCCTTCGGCATCTGCACAGTCGAAAGCAGCGAATCCATTCCGTCGAGCGCCCAGCCCGGCATCGGAATTCCGATCACCGGCAGAATCGTGTGACCGGCCAGAACTCCGGCGAGGTGCGCCGCGCCGCCTGCTGCGCCGATGATGACTTTGAAACCGTTCTTGGCGGCGTTTTCGGCGAACTCGCACGCTTCGTGCGGTGTCCGGTGAGCCGACATGACTTTTACTTCGGCTTTGATGCCGAATTCTCCCAGCGTCTGAAAACAGCACTCGACGGTTTTCCAGTCACTGGCACTTCCCATCACGATTGCAACTTGCGGTTTAGCCATAATTTTCTCCTTTTTTAAAGTAGGACAGGCTTCCAGCCTGTCTGCAGTGCAGGGTGGACAGGCTGGAAGCCTGTCCTACTTTCTTTTCAGTTCACGGTGGGCGATATCTTTGCGGTAAAAACCGCCGTTCCACGAGATTTTTTTCACGGCGGCGTAAGCGTTGTCGACGGCGGCGCGCAGATCCTTGCCGATTCCGGTGACGCCGAGTACGCGGCCACCGGCGGTGACGACCTTGCCGTCCTTGAGCGCGGTACCGGCGTGGAAGACGACGGCGTGTTCCGCCGCCGCGTCGAGGCCGGAAATTTCGTCGCCTTTTTTATAGTCGCCGGGATAGCCGCCCGCCGCCATGACGACGCAAACGGACTGCTCTTTTTTCCACGAAATCAAATTTTCGGAAAGCGTGCCGTCGATACAGGCTTCGAGCGCGGGAATGATGTCGCCGTCCCAGCGGGCCAGCACCGCCTGCGTTTCGGGATCGCCGAAGCGGCAGTTGAATTCGACCACGCTCGGCTGGCCGTTATGAATCATCAGCCCGGCGTAGAGCACGCCTTTGTAGGTGATGCCGCGCTTTTTCAGTTCGGCCAGCGTACGGCCGTACACTTCGGTGCGGACGATATCGAGCACAGCATCGGTGGCGACCGGCGCGGGCGAGTAGGCGCCCATGCCGCCGGTGTTCGGGCCGAGGTCGCCGTCGAACACACGCTTATGATCCTGCGACGAAGCGAGCATCACGACGTGTTCTCCGTCGATCAGCGCGAGGATGGAAGCTTCTTCGCCGACCAGAAAATCTTCGATGACGACGCGGCTTCCGGCGTCGCCGAACGCTCCGCCAAGCGCATCTTTGATGGCGTCTTCGGCCTGTTCGACGGTTTCGGCAACCGTCACGCCTTTACCGGCGGCGAGGCCGTCGGCTTTGATAACGATCGGTGCGCCGCGCTGACGGACATAAGCGCAGGCTTTACCGGCATCGGTAAAAACGGCGCAGGCGGCGGTCGGAACTCCGGCGGCCTGCATAATTTCTTTGGCGAATTTTTTACTGCCCTCAAGCTCGGCGGCGGCCTTGCGCGGACCGAATACACGGAAGCCCGCGGATTCCAGCGCGTCGGCCAGACCGGCGCAGAGCGGCGCTTCGGGGCCGATCACAGTCAGATCGGGCTGGTTGGCTTTGGCCCAGCTGACAATTCCGGTGACATCGGTGGCGGAAAGGGCGAGATTGGTGCCGAGCTGAGCGGTACCGGCGTTACCGGGCGCGCAGAAAAGCTCCGGCTTGCGCGAATCGTTCTTCAGTTTCCAGCAGAGCGCGTGTTCCCGTCCGCCGTTTCCAATCACCAGTACCTTCATGAGATAAAAGCCCTTTCGTTGCGAGGCGCATAGTTAGCCTGAATTCGCCGGTTTGGACAAGCTCCGGAAGGGGAGTTTTACAAGAGGGAACGAAGGCGGAGTTGTCAGAGAACGTTTCGCGTCACTCTGAGCGGGCGGAGCCCGCGATAGAGCGCAAGCGGTGGTTGGGGTCTAATTTTTTGGGGTAAAAGGGGATTCAATGAAGTTGTCGTTCAGTTTTCCAAAAGGAACACCGGATGCTTTGCACATTTCCTTAATTAGCGAAACAAGGTTGTCGAGGAGGCGACCTTGTTGTCCAAGTTCGTTGTGCATTTTCTTTAATGCGGTAATAACCGCTGGACAGTCAGAGTAGACGACGAAGATTTCATTTAGTGCGACGAAAAGATCCCTGTTTTTTTCTGTCATCAATTTGTCCGTTAGAAACATCCTGTTTCCAACTAATCGCCGAAGAACGTCTTGCTTGGCTTTTCTGTGCTCGAATCGTCGGTAATATGCAGAAGAAACAATTACCCCGACTAGGCCTGACAGTAATGAGCTAATTATCGTAATCGTCATATTATCTGTATCCATTTTATTTATTACCCGAACAGTTTATTAGGCAGAGACCGTCTCTGCCTATTACTGGAATCCCGGTGTTAGGCAGAAAGATGTGCCGAGCTCCAAACCCCGAATACGGGATGTTTTTAGCAGGGGCGGGCTAAAAGGGCAACCGCCTTTGCCGATTTGCTTCACAGGTTTAGCGGCTACGGCGAGTCATGAAATCCTTTTGGGGCTTTGTGGAATGTAGACGCGACGCCCTCGTCGCGTTCAGTCGTGACAGAGAAACGCGACGAGGGCGTCGCGTCTACGTTGGCTCAAGATTGCTGAAAAACCATGAGGTTGCGGGTGTAGAAGTTGGCGACGCCGGCGGCGGTCCAGGCGGATTGCCAGTCGGCGACGGTTTTTTCTGCATGCTGGAAGCCGTTGGCTTTGAATCGTTCCGTCCAGTATTCCGGCGGCTGTTCGTTGAGGTGGCCGATTCCGCCTTGTCCGGGATGCGCGGCGGTGAAGATGACGACCGGCGCGAGCGAGCAGAGGAGTTCGACGTAGCGGTCGGCGGAATTTTTCGGCAGGTGTTCGGCGGTTTCCATGCTGACGGCGATATCAAACCGTTCGCCGCCGCTCCAGCGGTCAGAGGCGATGTCGAAATTGCGGATGTCGAGCCCGCGAGCGCGGGCAATGTCGAGTCCGGCTTCGGAAGAGTCCAATCCGAGCAGGCGGCGTACGCCGAGTTTGCGCAGGCCGACGAGCAGGGCGCCGGAGCCGCAGCCGACGTCGATGACGGACGCGGGGCTGAACGTTTCAACAAGGGATCGGGCCATTTGCGGGACGCTGCGTCGGGCGTAGGGTTCGACGAGTGTCTGGTAGTATTTCGGCGAATAAATGTCGTTGCGGTCGCCAACCCTTTCCATGATCCGGAACGCGAAGCTGTGAAGGGGGCCAGTTTTCCGGAGCGGCGGCGGCAGCAGACGATAAACGTGCTTCAGGATGGTGAAGAGTTTCGACATACAGGTGAAGTTTACAGAAAACCCCCGGTGCGGCAAGCCTCTGGACAGGGCGCGGGCAAACGGGTAGCCTGCGGCGCATGAAAAAAACATGGTGCAAAGACGATCTGATCTATTTAAAGCCGAAACATGATGTGCTGGTCGCCATCGACTCCGACGGCTGTGTGTTCGACAGCATGACAATCAAGCAGCGGATTTTTCATACTGGCATTATCCAATTCTGGAGCCTCGCAGCGGTCGAATCCGAATTCCGGAAAGTGGCGGAATGGACGGCGCTGTTTTCGCCGTGGCGCGGCCTCAACCGCTTCGAGTTGCTGTTGCGGATTCTGCAAGGGGTCTCCAAATATATTCCGGCTTGTACGAATCCGCCATCGACGGACGCTCTGGAGGCGTTCGCCAAATCCGGCGTTCCGCTGAGTGCCGATGAACTGGCGAAGCGGATTGAACGTACCGGCGACCCGGAGCTGACGCGGGCGTTGGAGTGGAGCCGGTCGGTGAGTAAGGAGATTGCGGCGGTTTCGCAGATGCCGGTGTTCGCCGGAGTTTCTGTTGGGCTGGAAAAAATCCGTACGGCGGCGGATTCGATTGTGGTTTCTCAGACCGACGAAGCGGCGCTGGTGCATGAGTGGCGCAACGCCGGACTCGAAAAGTTTGTCGACGTCATCGCCGGAGCGGAGCTGGGATCGAAGATTGAATCGCTCGGAACGGCGATGAAAGGGCGTTACGCGCCGGACAAGACGCTGATGGTCGGCGACGCTCCCGGCGATCTGGAAACCGCCCGCGCTGTCGGCTGTCTGTTTTTTCCGATTATTCCGGGCGACGAGCCGGCGAGCTGGGTCGAGCTACGCGAAGAAGCGCTTCCGCGACTTTTGAACGGCACCTTTTGCGGTGCGTACCAGGAAAATTTGATCGCCCGCTTCAACACGGTTCTGTCTGAAGTTCCGCCGTGGGCGGAATAATTTTAAAAGGTTGCGCCGCGCGGCGATAGTTCTTTATTGTTCCGGCGACTTCCCGAAGCAACCCTGATAAGGAAAACCAATGAATTTTGTTCATATCTCCCTTTGGGCCGCAGTGGCCGGCTGGACGGTCGCGCAAACGACCAAGATGATTATTTGTCTGGTGCAGAGCCGCCGTCTGAACTTCGGGTATCTGGTGAGTACCGGCGGAATGCCGAGTGCCCACTCGGCAATGGCCTGTGCGGTGGCGACAACGATCGGTATGACGGAAGGGTTCAGTTCGCCGCTGTTTACGCTGGGATTTTGTTTTGCCGCGGTGATTATGTTTGATGCGCAGACGGTGCGTGCGGCGGCCGGCAAGCAGGCCCGACTGCTGAATCAGATCGTGGACGAGCTGTTCAAGGCGCACCATCTGTCGGAAAACAAACTGAAAGAACTGCTGGGCCATACGCGGCTGGAAGTGTTCTTCGGAATGCTGACCGGTATTTTTTCGGCACTGGCGCTGCTGCGGTTTTTACCGAAATAAAAAAAGCCCCTCGCCGAAGCGAGAGGCTTTGCGTGTGAGCGAAGCCAGCCTTAGGCCGGATTGATGGCGCTCATCGGGCAGGTTGCCGCGCAAGCACCACAGTCCGTGCAGCTGCCAGCATCGATAACGTATTTGCCGTCGCCTGCGCTGATTGCTTCTACCGGGCATGAGCTTTCACAAGCGCCGCACATTGTGCAATCACTAGAAATTACGTAAGCCATGATTCTTCTCCTTGTTAATCGCAGGCCCGTCGGTTGTGCCTGCTGTTAATGACGGCGGGCAACGTACCACCTTCATTCTGTGAGTTCAAACCGGAAACCAAACGGACTTTCGGCCAAAACGCTTACTCTTCACCGGTCTCTTGCGGCAGAGCGGCGCGCTCGCCGGAGAGTTCGACTTTTTCGATTTTTCCGAAACGGCTGGTGATTTTGCGTGCGGAAGTCTGCGCTTCATCCACATCTTTGTGGGCCTGACCGATATGTGCGGCCAGCTTATCCATCCGATCCTGAAAGCGGCTGAAATCCTGCGCCAGAGCGACCAGATGATCTTTGATCAGATGTACCTGCTGTCGGGTTGCGGAATCTTTCAGAACGGCGCGCGCTGTGGTGAGTACGGCCATCATCGTGGTCGGCGAAACCATCCAGACGCGCGCGCGCTGGGCTTCTTCAACGAGATCGGGATAATGTCCGTGGATTTCGGAGAAGACGGCTTCCGCCGGAATAAACATCATGGCGCCGTCGGAGGTTGTGCCGGGAATGATGTATTTTCCGGCAATGTCCTTAATGTGTTTTTTGATGTCCTGCCGGAACTGCCGCTCGGCGGCGGTGCGGTCGGCATCGCCGAGCGACAGGTCGGTCATGCGCCGGTAGCTTTCGAGCGGAAATTTTGAATCAATACAAATGGTGCCGGTCGGTTCGGGAAGAAACAGGACGCAGTCGGCACGGACGCCGTTCGGGAAGGTGTGCTGAAGGGAATAACTGTTTTCGGGCAGCATGTTGGAGATCAGTGCGCTGAGCTGTACTTCGCCGAACGCGCCGCGCGAACGTTTGTCCGAAAGAACTTCCTGCAGGCTGACGACGTTGCCGGTAAGTTGATCTATTTTTTCCTGAGCTTTGTCGATCAGCGCCAGCCGCTTGAGCACATCGCCGAAAACGGTGGTGGTGTCCTTGAATCCTTTCTCCAGCCGCTGTTCCACTTTTTCGCCGATCTGGTCGAGCCGCTGATTGTTGGAGGCGATCAGCTTTTCAACCTGCGACTGAACCGCCTCTTCGCTTTTGCGGGTTCGGCTGTCGATCTGTTCAGTCAGTGTATTGAGACCGCGCGTGAGCATTTCGAGCCGGGCGTCCTGACGGGAGTTCCCGTGCAGCGCCAGTCCTGTTTGCACCAGTACCAGCAGGGCGAGAAGCCCCAGAAGAATCAGAATAAAAAACTCCATAACCATCTCCAGGCGAACGTTGTCCGGCACCCCGCAACGCTTGACACTTTACGCGGCCCGCCCGATACTGCAACCGTTTTATTTCTTTAACCGGAACGTGTAACACCATGAAATTCTTCCGTAAAAAAAATGCTCGTCCGGCTGAAGCCGCCCGAAAAACTACAGGGACGAATGCCGACCACGGTCTTTACTCGCGGTATACCGCAGATGGCTCGCCGGACGAGTATGCGTCCGGCTCTGCCGGGCGCCAAACCAACCGCACATCACGGCACAGTCCGAGCCGCACCCGCGAGACCAGTAATCGTGCCAGCAACTGGGCCATCGCAATGCTTTTGTTGCGGACGGGTTTGATTGTCGTGCTACTGGTTGGCGGATTCTTTGTGCTGAAGCTGGTTCTGAATCGCATGGCGGAACCGTCTGAGAAGGAACAGAAACGTTGGGAGGCCAAGGCAACTCAGATGGGGAAAGGAGGGTCAGCGGACGCTGTTTCCGCCGGAACTCCGAATGCACAGGCACTGGGTGTCAGCCCTGAACTGATCGGACAGCGGTTAGGGCAATGGGAGGAAACTGAACGCCACTTGCGTTCAGCCGAAGCATTAAGCCGCCGCGGAATTGATGAGGAAGCGATGCAGCGGCTTGGTCTGGCCCTGCAAGTTATGCCGGACAACCGGGCTGCGCAGGAGATGCTGGTCGGCATTTATATGCGCCGCGGACTTTACACAGAAGCGGTGCCGCTATGCCTCCACCTGCTGGATCAGGAGGGCTGGAAGCAGGAATTGCAGATGAATCTGTTGCAAGCTTTGCAGAAGAGCGGACAACGCGCATCCGCATTGGTGCTGGCCGAGCGGATGCTGCAAGAGCAGCCGAATAATTTAACCGTGCTTTCGATTGCCGCGGCCGGGCAGATCGGGCTGGGCAACACGAACACCGCGCTGACGCTGTTTGAGCGGATGCTGGAAAACGATGCAAAAAACACAGTGGCGCTGAGAAGCTGCGGCGCGATTCATTTTGCGCGCGGCGATTATTCGAATTCCGTTCCGTATTATGTCGAGCTGGTGCGACTTGATCCGAAGCCGGACTATTATCAGGCTCTGGCCCATTGCTACGCTCAGCAGAATCAGGCCGGGAAAGCGGTTGTTTTTATGGGGCAGGCGGCCAGTCTTTTTGGCGGAACTGAAATTTCGCCCTGGCTGAAGGATGCCGTTTACGATCCGATTCGTGAAAGCGCAGAGTTCCGGTCGTTTGCCGACCGCCTTGTCGGTGTTGAAACCCGTAAAGCCATTGAAGCAATTAACAAACGCGAAGCTGAAAAATCCAGCTCACAGATGCCTGCCGGCATGGATCTTCCAAAACAACCTGATTTAAAAGGACGCAAGTAATAAGCGTGCCATGATCTTGGCTCAACAGGTGCGCCGTCCGCTGGTTGGAGTCGCCCTGTTCGTGGCGGCGGGTCTTTACATTCAGCGCTGTGTTGGCGGCTCTCCGATGTTCCTGCTCACCTGGGCCGCCTTTCTGCTGGCCTACGCCTGCTGGACGGTGTTGCGCCGCCGGACGACCTGGTTGATTTATATCGTCTGCGGACTGCTGGCCGCCACGCACAACGCGATCGAAGAAATGCCGGCTTTTTCCCGCACGGTGCTGCCGGTCGTTGAGGTGAATTTCAACGAACAGGAACTGACCGGAACAATCGAAGATGAGCCGTCTGTTTCAGGCGCGGACGAAACGGCATCTTTTTTATTTCGCGTACAGACTGTGCGTTGCGGAGAGGAGCGGCTTCCGGCAGACGCCGTGTTGCGGGTTTATCTGAAAAACTGCACCGCGCCGGTACGCTTCGGTGAACAATGGCGGTTGAAAGGCCGATATACCGGCTATGAAAGATCGCGCAGCGGCACCGACGGATTTCTCAGTGTTTCCGGGGCGGATATTTATAAAATCAAAGCAGCCGGGGACACATTTTCCGGGCGGTGCTATGAAGTCCGCCGCCGTGCCGCCGCGTTCCTTCAGCTGGGAGTTGAAAAATTTCCCGAACAGACGCAACTGCTGCACGCCATGCTGCTCGGCTACCGGCAGGCGATTCCTCCGGATCTTTACCGGATCTTTACCCGCACTGGCACGCTGCATATCTTTGCAATTTCCGGCCAGCACGTTGTAATTCTGGCCGCCATCTTTATTGCCGGACTCAAAATTTTCGGTGTGATCCGTCCCCGCTGGGGGTTGTTACTTCTTCCGGTGCTTTTTCTTTATATTTTTACCACCGGACTGCAATCGAGTGCATTGCGCGCTCTGGCGATGGCGGCGGTATTTTTTATCGCCCCGCTGGCCGGCCGGCGCCCCGATGCGCCGACATCCATTGCGCTGGCCGCCGTTTTGCTGTTGGCCTGTTGGCCGGCCAGCATCGGCGATCCGGGCTTTTTGCTTTCTTTCGTCGTGGTTTGCGGCCTCATCATCGTGGGCGGCTGGGCCGCGCGGCAAATCAACGGATTCCGTTTGGCGGGCTGGGAGGCTCCGCTTCAGCAACTCGGCGGATCGCATCCGGCGGCCGCACTGTTGCGGAGTACCGGACTGCTGATGCTTACGTCGCTGGCGGCCTGGCTGTTCTCGGCGCCGATTACCGCCTATTTTTTCAACACCCTTTCGCCGGTCGCGCTGATCGGCAATTTGGCGGTTATTCCGCTGACCTTCATGATCATGCTCGCCGGATGTCTGGCGTTGCTGGGCGGCGTGTTGTTTTTGCCCGCCGCCGCCGCGCTTTTCAATCAGGCCAATTTGCTGTTTATCAGTCTGTTGATATGGATCGTCCACCGTCTTGCGGCGCTGCCCGGCGCCTGCCGGGCTGTTCGCGCGCCGTCTGCGCTGGCGACCGGCCTTTGGTATGCCGGACTGGTTTTGTTTTTCACCGGGCCGGTTCGCTGGCGGAAGGGCGCGCTATGTCTGGTGCTGTGTTCCGTGGTGCTGTGGGGCGCACAGCACATCGAGCCGCAGCGCAATGTGAAAATTCTGCGAGAGGGCAGTTCGGCCGTGGCGGTTCGGCTGCCGGAACGCGGGTGGGTGCTGGTAACAGACGGCAGCCCGTTCAGCACGGTGCGAACAATCCGCCTTCTGCAGAAAGAGGGCATCAACCGGCTGTATGCTCTGGTCGTGAGCGATGCAAAAGCAGATGCCGGGGCCGTTCGGCAGATTCAAGAAATCTTTCATCCTCGAGAAATTAAAACGGATGCGCCCGAGTGGCTCGCGGGCGAAGGAACGGTGCGCGTTTCACTCCGCCGGTGATGAAGCGTTACCGTTTCTTGTCGAGCGATACATTGGCGATTTCCAGCTGATCAACCAGCGTTTTGAAGTCGCCCGAACTGCGCACCACATTAAATTCTTCGCGGCTCATCCATGCCAGCGCCAGTTGCGGGTCGATCAGCTGAACACCCCGCTTCAGCGCCGCGATGGCTTTGTCAGGCTGACCGTTCTGCACCTGAACCTGTGCCAGCAGGAAATAGATCGGCGCGACGTCCGTGACGTTTTGTGTCAGTTTGGTCAGGAAATCCGCAGCGTCTTTCCAGCGGCCCAGTTTCGTCAGATACAGAGCATACGTCTGCATGGTGTCCAGATCGCCCGGCTGCAGATCAATATACTTTTCGAAATGAAAGACCGCCTCATTGTCGCGCTTCATTTTACGGTACAGCGAAGCAAGGTTCTTATGGGTTCCGGCCGCTTCCGGCTTCAATCCCAGCGCCTTTTTCAGATTTTTCTCGGCTTTATCATACTCTTCTGTGCCGATGTACGCGGTGCCCAGGTTATTTACCGTATCAAAGGTTTCTTCTTCCTTCAGAGCTTTTTCCAGATGCTGCGCGGCCAGCGCGTATTCCTGACTCTGGAGATAAAGCTGCCCCATGGATCCGTGCAAGCCCTCGATATCCGGGTAGGCGGCGACCACTTTCTGAAAGTGCTCCAGAGCCTGTTTCAGTTCATTCATTGCCAGGGCCTGCTGCCCCATGATGATGTGATAGGCGGCATTTTTCACCCATTTGGTTGAAAGCGGCTTCGGCCCGGTTTTTTCATCATTATCCAGCTGGGATGAGACGGCCTGATAATCCATCACCCAAAGGGCCTCTGTTGGCAGGGTATAACGCGGTACGAAAACGGATTCTTTGGTTTGATTTTTTTTTGATGGACTCCGTTCGCTTAGAAAATTGCGAATGACCACGGCGACCAGAGACACGGACAGCACGATAACCAGCGAGCCGAAAAACAGGGAGACGAGCTGACTGCGACGCAGGTCACGATGCCGCTCTTCGAGCCGTTCCCGCGCAATTTGCGGGGTAAAATCCTTCTCGAGATCGTGCTCGCCACCTTGGTAGATATCGCGGATTTCGTCTTTTTTCTTCTGCATGAACGGCTCCTCCTGCTTCCCCCGCACGGGCAGGAATATGGGGTAAGTGACGGGATTCGAACCCGCGACATTCAGAATCACAATCTGACGCTCTAACCAACTGAGCTACACCTACCATTATTCGAAAGCGTGCTAGAGTAATAAAAAGTCATCGGAAAGCAAAATATATCTGTCCTATTTTACGGAGCTGTTTCCGCCGCCGGCAAATTTGTCGAAAGCGATACCGTTGCCAGCTCCAGTTGATATAACAAGGTTTCAAAGGGTTCCGTCTTGGCGATTTTTTCAAAAGCGGGTTCGTGCATTTTAACAATCGTCTGGCGCGGGCTTAAAAACTGCGCGGAGTGCCGCAAGGCCTGAACGGCGAGTTTTGCATCGGCATCCCGTGCGGCTGTTTCCGCCAGTAAAAGATGAACGGCGAGGGAATCCGCTCCATCAATTCGTTCAAGAAACCCGATTGCATCGCGAAGGCGGCCAGCCGCAGTCAGGTAGGAAACATAGTGTTCAAGTATCGGTGTATCCTGCGGATTGAGGGAAAGATATTTTTCAAACGCGCCGACCGCGTCATTGGTCCGTCCGGACTTCTGGTACAGCAAGGCAAGGTTTTTATAACAGCCAGACAAGGCCGGCTGCTGTTGAAGCGCCTGCCGTAAAACCGATTCCGCCTGTTCGTATTCCCCCAGACCCAGCCGTGCGACGCCCAGATTATTGAGCGCCGCGATGGACGGACCTTCTGTCAGCGCCTTTTGCAGTTGTTCGGCGGCCTTTTCAAAAGACTGCTGCTTTAAGTAGGCGATTCCGAGATTGCCGCGAATCCCGGTCATGGAGGGAAATGTTTCAAGGGCGACTTGGAAATGATTTTGTGCGGTTTCCGGCTCTCCCTGACGAAGTGCCAGTTCTCCCATAATGGCGTGATAGGCCGCGTTTTTTATCCATTTGGTCGAAACCTCCTTTGGCCCGGGCCGCGCACTGCCGTCCGCCTCAACAGCAACCTGCCGATACTCCAGCACCCATTGCTCGTCTTCGGGGAGCGTATAAGCAGGTACGCCGGGAGATTTTTTTCTTACAGGAGCATCGGCGGCAGATCCCAACAAAAAATCTTCAACGAGGGCAAAGACCAAAATGGTGACCAGCGCAAGGGTTAGCAAGCCGACGGAAAGATTAAAAATCTGCTGCCGCCGCAGCGAGCGCTCAATGAGTTCGGCGACCTTGTGCTCCGGCATCGCACCCGCTTCTGAAGAAAGATCCTTCGCGCGGTAGATGTCCCGGATATCTGTGTCAATTTTCTTCATGAACGCAAAAGCAACTCGTTAAAAGACATTAAACTGAAAGGCAGAGTAGCTGTGGCTCACAAAAAAACAAGACACATTCAGACGCGATATTCCTGCCGTAATGCAGCGTCGGCCAACACCAGCGCAGTCATTGATTCCACAATCGGAATCGCGCGCGGCAATACACACGGATCGTGCCGCCCTTTGGCCTCCAGCGTAACCGGATGTCCGGCCAAATCGGCCGTATCCTGCGCCAGCCCGATGGTCGCCACCGGCTTGATGGCAATCCGGAACACCACCGGCTCGCCGTTCGAAATTCCGCCCTGTACGCCGCCGCTATAGTTCGTCTTCGTTCCCAGCCGGTCGCCCTTTTTGATGAAAGCGTCATTGTGCTGCGAACCGCGCATCAGTGCGCCCGAAAATCCGGAACCGATTTCAAATCCTTTGACCGCCGGAATCGAAAGCATGGCTTGCGCCAGTTTGGCTTCGAGTTTATCGAACACCGGCTCGCCCAGTCCGGCGGGGAAGCCGCGGCAGATACAGGTTAGTGTGCCGCCCAGCGAATCTTTTTCGTCGCGAGCTTTTTCAATGGCGGCAATCATTCGTTGGGCTGTTTCGGCGTCCGGACAACGCACCAGATTGGTATCAACCAGATCGCGGGTAAGACGCTCTACGTCAATTCCGGGCGCGGCGATCTTTCCGACCGAGCTGACATAGGCAACGATCGAAACATTGCCGAAGCGGGTCTTCAGCCACTTTTCCGCAATCGCTCCGGCCGCCACGCGGCCGACCGTTTCGCGTGCGCTTGACCGGCCGCCGCCGCTGGAGGCTTTCACGCCGTACTTCATTAGATAGGTATAATCCGCGTGGGATGGCCGCGGCACGGCGGACAGATTGCCGTAGTCGCCGGGGCGCTGGTCGCGGTTGTTTACCGAAAGAGCGATCGGCGTGCCGAGCGTTACGCCGTTTTCCGTGCCGGAAAGAATCGTCACCCGATCGGCTTCGTCGCGCGGCGTGGTCAGTGCACTTTGCCCGGGCCGGCGGCGGTCGAGTTGCGGCTGAATATCCGCTTCTGTCAGCGGCAGGTTAGACGGACAGCCGTCCACAATTGCACCAACCGCTTTGCCGTGCGATTCGCCGAATGTGGTGGTTCTGAAAAGTGTACCGAATGTGCTGCTCATAACCGTTCTCCGGGGAAGCTCTCAAACAATGGAACGGTTTATACACCCTTTTCCCGGGCAATGTAAAAAATTTCCGCATTTTTTCCGGATACTGAAATTTCACCGGAAAAAATGGTGCTCGAGCGGGGACTCGAACCCCGAAAGCCTTACGGCCACCAGCACCTCAAGCTGGCGTGTCTACCAATTTCACCACCCGAGCCCGGAGAATGAAGGTGCAGAACATAACGGTTCACTCTGTGGGGGGCAAGCGGATATTTCCACGCATTGGGATGCAAAGTGGTAGACGCGCCCGGGCTCGAACCGGGGACCCGCTGATTAAGAGTCAGCTGCTCTACCAACTGAGCTACGCGTCCGTCAAAAGAAGGCGCAAAAGGTACTGTGCGGTTTCGGCTAACGCAATAAAAAAGCTTGGCGGTCAGTGCGAACGGTGCTTTCGATGATGAGAGTGGTGTTTCCGGCGGCGGTTTTTCCATAGGTGCGGATGCCACCAGCGGCCCGTTCCGGCCAGAAGAACGAAAACTGAAAGCAGCAACGTGATCGCCAGCGAAAGCCGGACTCTGGTCTGCGCGGTCAGGTCGCCCGGATCGGCATTGAGATAAAAGGAAAGCGTCAGCATGGAGCCGGTAATTAGAATCAGCGCCAGCACGAGCAGAAACGGCCCGGAAATACGCAGATTAAAATTCGGCACTCCTCCGTGTTGCGGCAACATGCAAAGTCCCTTTCCGGTTTACGGTCGAATGGGCAAGGCGGGACTCGAACCCGCACGCCGTAAGGCACAAGATCCTAAATCTTGCGTGTATACCAATTTCACCACATGCCCGTCAAAAGCCGGATAAGAGAATACAAAAACACGGCCGCACACAAGGGTTTATTTGTCCGTTCAGGAAAAAGCCGCTACACTCACCCGCAAGAAACGGGGGATTGCCTGCATGAAGATCAAACTCAACTTTTTCGGCGCGGCGCAAAATGTCACCGGCTCCTGCTATCTGGCAGAGGCGAACGGCGCGCGCATTCTGGTGGACTGCGGGCTCTATCAGGAACGCGATCTGAAGCAGCGCAACTGGGACGCCTTTCCGGTTCCGCCCGCAACGATTGATGCGGTTTTGCTGACGCATGCCCATCTCGACCACTGCGGACGTCTGCCGAAACTGGTGAAGGAAGGTTTTCGCGGAAAAATTTTCTGCACGCCCGCCACGGCGGACATCGCGCAGATCATCATGAAAGATTCTGCCTTCCTGCAGGAAGAAGATGTGAAGCATAAAAAGGAACGCCACGAAAAACAGGACAAGACCAGTCCGTTTCCTTATGAACCGCTCTACACCGTCGCCGACGTTGAGAGAACCGTTCCGCTGCTGACGCCGGTTGATTACATTACGCCGGTTCCGGTTGCGACCGGCATGACCGCATCATTCCGCGAGGCCGGCCACATCTTTGGCTCCGCCAGCATCCGCTTGAGCGTGGCGCAAGGCGGCGAAACGCGCACCATTCTTTTTTCCGGCGACGTCGGACGCTGGAATATGCCGATCATCAACGATCCCGATCCGTTCGATGCGGCTGACTACGTTCTGGTCGAATCAACCTACGGCGACCGGACGCATGGCGCAGTGAAAGATATTCCCGGCGAACTGGCGCGCATCATCAACGAAACGGTCAAGGCGGGCGGCAACATTGTCATTCCAAGTTTTGCCGTTGAGCGTACGCAGGAACTGCTCTATCACCTCAACGCGCTACAGCGCGAAAACCGCATCCCGCATCTGCTCACTTTCGTGGATAGTCCGATGGCGATTCGCGTTACGGAAATTTTTAAGAGACACCCCGAACTGTTCGACGAAGAAACCCGCGAGCTTCTCCGCAAAGGGATTCATCCGTGCGACCTGCCTAGGCTGACGATGGCGAATACCGTGGAGCAGTCCAAAGCCATCAACAACAATAAAGGCACGTCCATTATCATCGCCGGGTCCGGCATGTGTACCGGAGGTCGCATCAAGCACCATCTCAAAAACAATATCAGCCGCGCCGAAAGCACGATCCTGTTCGTCGGCTACCAGGCCGTCGGAACCTTGGGCCGCGTTATTCAAGATCAGCCCGCCGAAGTCCGCATCTTCGGCGAAATGCAACCGATGCGAGCGAGGGTCGAAAAAATATCCGGCTTCTCCGCCCACGCCGACCGCGACGAATTGTTGCGCTGGATCACCATGCTCAGAAAAGCGCCGCGCCGCGTATTCATCACCCACGGCGAACCGGAAGCCGCCAACGCCTTCAAAAAATTCCTCACCGAAAAAACCGGCTGGAACTGCATCGTGCCAGAGTATCAGCAGGAAATTGTTTTGGATTGAATTTTTTCCAACTCTGGAAAATTCTTTTCCGAAACATATGACTCGCTACCGCTTGCCAATGGGAATTTTTGTGACAAGCGATAGCGAGTCGCCTACAAAAGAGGTTCCCATGAAAAGCCCGATGCTGCCATCTGAACACCAAGCCGCCGTACAAAGGGCTTTGCACCTCGGGCGCAGCGGCAACCCGGCGGCATTACCGGAACTGATCGAACTGTCGCGCCTTCCTTCGAACGAGGTGCAGCGTTTAGCGGCTTCTGCCATCGGCAAGCTGGCGGATTTCGGTGCCGATGTCGGGATGGCTGTGGCAGCGCTGGCCCCGTTAGCGCTGCATGGGCGACATCCTCAGACACAGCAATACGCCATCCGCGCACTCAAAAAATTCGGGGCCGCCGCTCAGACGCATGTGCCGGACCTGCGCGACGCCGCCCGTAATCCAGGCAACCCCAACTATGTGCGGGCCGCCGCCAAGACTGCTGCCGATGCAATTGAGCTGGCCGCACAGGATGCCGGAGCCGGAGTAAAGCACCGGTGTAAACGATGCAACGTCACGGTTTCCGCTGAAGAATACGCGCGGGCCAACGAAGTTTTTCAGCGCGTGTTCTGCGACCGCTGTTTTGACGAGGTGTTTCTGGAACGGCGCAATTTTGAAACGCAGGTCGAGATCAACAAAACCATCGAAGCGCGGGACGGCACACTGGTGCAGTCGGAAGGTGAGCGGCGTATCGCCGAATGGTTGACGGCGCACGGGCTGGCCTACCGCTACGACGCAAAGTACCGCATCATCGGCGAATTTCAGATCCGGCCTGACTTTTATCTGCCCGAGGTGGATCTTTATATCGAATACTGGGGGCTGGATACGCCGCAGTACAAAATGAGCATGTACAAAAAACAGACACTCTATCAGCAGGAAGGCAAGCGACTCGTCTCCGTCTATCCGAAAGATTTGCCGGTGCTGGACCATTTGCTGACATCCAAGTTCCGGCTCTTTGGGGTCAGTTTGTGAGTTGGATTCCCCGAAACCCCGAAAATCTTCTGCCGCTCAACCTTTCCCTTTGATAGCATCGCTCGCGTCGGGTGGAGCTGATGGCTGTTAATAAAAAGTATCGAGAATGTTATGAGCAAACTAATCGAAAGAGCCTTGGAGGAAGAACGCTGGTTTGAAGCGCGGGTTTTGATACGGGATGCGCTGCAACAGGAGCCGGACAATCATTGGTTGATTACCCGTCTCGGGTTAACTTATTACGAACAGCGGCAATACAAACGCGCGCTTCAGTACACTCGGAAAGCACTTGCCCTTGCTCCGCAGTGTCCTCTCGTTCTTTGGGATTATGCAGGATGTCTGGAAATGCTTGACCAACCGCAAGAGGCGCTCGACATCTACCGTCGGCTTATCAGGCGAGGTGTTGATCGTCTTGCCGATGGAGATTGTGGTGAAGGAATAGTCTGGGCAAGAGGCTTGGTTGCGGACTGCCATTACAGGGTGGCGCGCTGCTACCAAGCCTGTGACAACAAAAAGCAAGCTCGCACGGCATATCGACGCCACCTTGCCCTTCGAGAATCAGGTTGCCGATCAATCTATCCGAAAAGCGAAGTTAAAAAGGAACTGCAACAGCTGAACGCAGTTTGCCGCTAAGCTGACTAGAGCATGTGCCGATTTAAATGCCGCATTATCTTCTTTCTTGTAGGACAGGCTTCCTCGGTACGTCCGAGGAGCCTGTGTCTTTATCATCACACGCTCCCGAATACGGTAAGCGCGTCCTACAACCACAAAGTGATACGACGATTTAAACGTTATTTGCTCTATGTTACCGCTTCATCGCTTCGGCGACGACGTCGCAGACGAAGCCCATGTTGCCGGTGCTGGACCATTTGCTGACATCCAAGTTCCGGCTCTTCGGGATTTGTTTGTGAGTTGGATTCCCGCCTAAACCCCGAAAATCTTCTGCCGCCCAACCTTTTCCTTTGATAGCATCGCTCGCGCTGGCTGGGGATCGCATGCAATCTAGTTCGAAGGATAAAATGAAAGAAGACATCGCAATTAGGAGCTTTTCGTCGCAGGACGAGGCGAGAGACGTTGCACTCAAACTTGAGATAGAGGGCATACCTTGTCGGGTTACGACGGAAATGAGCGGCATTTGCACCACGTTGTTTGTAACCCCGGACTATTTTGATGCAGCAGCTCAAATAATAGGAGATGACGGATTCGAGCTTGCCCCATTGTCAGAAGAGCTTGATGAGGGGGGCGCAGAAACGGGACAGAACACAAATACAGAGGATCTTCTTGCGCATATTTCAGTAGAACTGGATGCGATTGCAGGGACGCAAAAAACTCTATGGCAGAATCTAGGGGCGCTGGTCGTGTCCCTGATCTTGTTCATGAGCTTCGGGCTTTTCAGCGCTTCGATCGCCGGAGTTGCACTGCTTGTTGGTGTTATTTTTGTGCACGAATGCGGCCACTTCATCGGCATGAAGCTTTTGCGATACAAAGACATCAAGATGTTCTTCATTCCTCTGTTTGGGGCTGCCGTTTCCGGCACGGAAACCGCCCCTAGCGATTTGCGAAAAGCTGTTATTTCGCTTCTTGGGCCTGTCCCTGGGATTATCATCGGTATCGCTGTCGGGATTGCTTATTTAAGAACCGGACAACCGTTTCTTGCTGATGCCGCGCGAACATTTCTATTCTTGAACACCTTCAATCTGCTTCCGTTTCACCCGCTTGATGGAGGACGCTTCTTTGATGCCGTGCTTTTTTCACGGCATCCGAAACTCGAAATCGGGTTTAAAATTATTACGGCGCTTATTCTCGGCTGGGTGGCAGTGGAATCGAAAACTGCGCTCCTTGGGGTGTTTGCTTTTATATCGCTCTTGTCTCTGCGCAATACCTACATTTCAGCAGGTGTTGCACGTGCGGTCAGAAACCAGTTGAGTGAATGTGATCACACCGATTCCTATACGGTTCCATCACAATGCCTGCCAATGCTGGTCACCTTGCTTCAGGCAAAACTTCCCGCCGGGCGGGCGGATCCGAAGCTCATTGCTCGATATGTTACTGAAATTTGGCAAAGAGTTCGGAATAAACGGTGCTCAACGGGTTCTTCAGTAGGGCTCCTCTTGTGTTATGGATTTTTCATTTTGTTGGGCATTAGCTCGGGGCCCATATTTCAGGCGGCTTCTATTATGAAGGAGCGTAAAACAGAAGTTATTTCACGCACCTTGCCAACCGGTGATACAACGCGCATTCAGATAGTATCAATACGCGGGCAGAAGTTCTCTGAAACACAAATCAACGACGATGGCTTGTTTCACGGATCACAGACCGCGTGGCATATGTTTACGACAAACAGGAGCAAAGAAGGGCGTTGGAAAGACGGCTATTGGCATGGTGAATGGAAATCTTGGGATGCGGAGGGGCGGCTGACCGGGATTACGGAATATGATATGGGCAACCCCGTTCGATATCAGAAATTGATTAATGGTGAGATGCGAGATGTTCCGCGCGACGAGTGGTCGCGCGTTATGAAGATGGTAAAACAAGACAAACCGCGTGGCATCAATGAACGTAGATAGTTCAAAATCTAGCCGCATTCTCCGCATCTGAAAAGTCGGCTTGTCCGGGTTCAGCGCTTCATCGCTTCGGCGACGACGTCGCAGACGAATCCCATGTTACCGGGCGTGAGTCCGGCGACGTTGATGCGGCCGGAGCCGACGATGTAAACGGCTTTTTCTTCGCGCAGGAATTTGACCTGATCTTTGTTCAGTCCGCTGAAGGAGAACATCCCTTTCTGCTTCGTCATGAACGAGCAGTCCATCGGTACGCCGCGTTCGGTGAGTCCGTCGGCGAGCGCCGCGCGAGCCTGAGCGATCCGGTCGCGCATGGCGTCGAGTTCGTTTCTCCAGAGTTTGGAAAGTTCCTTGTCCTTCAGAATCGTGGTGACGATCATGCCGCCGTGCGCGGGCGGATTGGAATAAAGCACGCGGGCCGTGGCCATCATGTGGCTCATGGCGGTTTCGGCGTCGGCCGGCGTGGCGGCGACGGCGGTCAGCGCGCCGGTACGGTCGCGGTAGAGGCCGAAGTTTTTGGAGAAGGAGCTGGCGATGAAAAAATCAATACCGCTGGCCAGCAGTGCTTCGACGCCGACGCGGTCGGCTTCGATGCTTTCGCCGAAGCCCTGATAGGCGAAGTCCACCAGCGCAGACCAGCCGTTTTTCTGCGCGATTTTTGCAACCTGTTTCCACTGTTCGGCAGAAATATCGACACCGCTCGGATTATGGCAACAGGCATGCAGGAGAACGCAGTCGCCCGCCGGAATTTTTTCGAGCGCGGTGAAGAAGCCGTCAGCGTCGAGGTCTTTGGTGGTCGCGTTGTAATAGGGATAGGTTTTGACGGTCAGACCGGCGGCTTCGAAGATGTTGTTGTGATTGGCCCAGGTCGGATTGCTGACCCAGATGGTTTTGCTGCTGAACTTGGCCAGCAGATCGGCGGCGACGCGCAGAGCTCCGGTTCCGCCGGGCGTGTGAACGGTGGCGGAGCGGTTGCACAGCGCACCGAAGATCATCTTCTGGACTTCGTCGCCGTAGGATTTTTCTCCGGCGATCGGCATGTACGACTTGGTGTTTTCTTTTTCGAAGATCAGTTTTTCGGCGGCTTTGACCGACTCCAGAATCGGAGTATGACCTTCTTCGTCTTTGTAAACGCCGACGCCGAGGTTGATCTTGGCGAAGCGCGTATCTTTTTTGAACGCCTCGGTCAGTCCGAGGATGGCATCTTCAGGGGCGGGGGTCACATTTTTCCACATAATATTCTCCATAATGTAGGACGGCCATCTTGGCTGTCCAGACAGGCTGGAAGCCTGTCCTACTTTAATAAAAAATCCACTCACGCATCATGCATAATATTTGTCGAACCAAGTTTTGAGCTGATTCCGCTCGGGTTTAATGATGCCGATTTCGCGCTGGGCGTTTTCAGCGGAGTCAGAGGCGTGTGCGGCGTTGACCATGATATCGCTGCCGTATTCTTTGCGTACGGAACCGGGCTGAGCTTTGCTCGGATCGGTCGGGCCGAGAATGTTGCGGATTTTGTTCACGGCGTCTTTGCCGGCATAGATCAGCGCAAGGCAGCGCACTTTGCCATCGGTGGTCATTTCTGAAGCCGGAACATCGGGGCACCACAGGCCGGTCATAAACTGCATGATCTCATAAAATGTATAATCCCCGTAGTACGGGCCGAGGGTTTTGCAGAGCGCCTCTTTGACTTCAGCGGGCATTGCGAATCCGAATTCTTTTTCGAGAGCGGCGCAGGCCTTATCGGTGGTGCGTCCGCAGAGTTTTTCGCGCAGAACCGGCTGAACCGGGCCGTAAAATTCCTTGGCTTCGGCCATGCTCATCCGGTGAACCTGTGCGCCGACAATGCGCAGACCGGAGCGCGAGAACAGGTCGATGATGTTGCCGGGGCGTGAGCTGGGGAAGCGGAAGTTATCCGGCTTGATGATGACGAGCGTTTTCTGCACGTCGGCATCCGGCAGGCTGAGGGCGTTTTTGACCAGTCCGCCGTCGCGTTCGGCATATTTCAGCCAGAGCGAAAGGGTTTGTTTGGCCGAAGCCAGACTGGGAGCCACCAGCACGGATGGCTCAAAATAAATCACTTTACCGGCGGAATCGCGGATACAATCGCCGTACGTTCCGCGCACGGTGTCGGACGATTCCTGCGTGTCGTCAAAACCGCCGGCGGCGGCATAGATTTTTTTGATGGCGTCTTCGCCTTCGAACAGCAGCATCATGACGCGGTGCGGTCGGCCGGTGTCGGTTTCGGGGCCGAAGGCGCGCAAAACGTAGTCAGCGAGAATGTCGCGCTTGTCCGGCGTGATGTCCGGATTTTTGCGCAGCAGCTCGGCGTAGTGATTAACCAGATCCTGACTCGGGCCGAACATGCGCGAGGCGACAAACTCGAGACCCTCGATCCGGCTGAACCGGCCGATGATTCCTCCGGTGCGCGATTTGCGCAAGGAGTGGGGGGTGATCATCACAAATCCTAGTTCTTTTGCCATAACAGTTGCCTTTCGTCCGCTTTTACCTGCACTCTTCCATTCCGCTGGTTGGGGCACGGATTATGTCCAACTTCTAAAACAAAAAAACAAAAATCTTTGGGGAACCCCGTGAAAAATTTAAACGAAAAAATTATCAACCAGCAAACCCGGCTGGCCGCCGAAATCCTCGAAACGCTCACGCCGCACGTCCTTGAACACCGGCATCCGGCCGACCGCGTTCTGCTCCGGTTCTTCAAAAACCGCCACGAACTCGGCTCGCGCGACCGTCGTTTTCTCTCCGAATGCTTCTTTTCCTATTTCCGCTGGCTCGGCTGGACCCGCCCGCTCAATCTGAAACCGCTGGAGGCCGCCGCACTCAGCTGGCTTCTCGACCGGACCGATTTGCACGTCGCGCTGCAAGCCGCCGCAAAGACGGGCTGGTTTCCGCTCGGCGGGAAACCGCTGGAAGAAAAGCGCGCCGCATTGGCCGCGTGGTTTCCGAAAGTTCAGGCGCTGGATAAAGCCGATCTCATTTTTCCGGAGTTTGGAAAGTCGGTGGATCTTCCGGCAGGTTGCGAAGACGGCTTTTACGAAACGCTCCAGCAGCGTCCGCCGACCTGGCTGCGGCTGCGCGATGAAGCGTTCAAGCAGACGCTTGCCGAAGCGAATATTCCTTTCAAGGAGCACGCCGTGGTTCCCGGCATAATTTCAGTTGATGCGGGCACGTCGCTCGGCAAGCTGGGTCACGGCGGACAGTATGAAGTGCAGGATGTCGCTTCGCAGGCCGTGGCGCTGATTGCCGCGCCCGCCGCCGGTTCCGACTGGTGGGACGCCTGCGCCGGTGCGGGCGGCAAAACCGTACAAATGGCCGACTTGATCGGGAACGACGGAAAAATTCTGGCGACCGATTTGCGAACCGAGGCGCTGCACGAGTGTAAAAAGCGGGCCCGGGCCGGCGGCATTGCCATCGTCCGCACCCAGCTTCACGATCTGGCCAAAGACCGTCCGTTTACCAAAGAGTTCGACGGTGTGCTGGTGGACGCGCCCTGTTCCGGTTGGGGGACATGGAGCCGTAATCCGGATGCCCGCTGGCGGAGCGATCCGCGCGATCCGGCGCAGAAACGCAATTTGCAGGTGAAGATGCTCAACAACGCGGCGCAGTGCGTGAAGTCCGGCGGCGTGCTGGTTTACGCCGTCTGCACGTTCACCCGCGAAGAAACAACCGGCGTGCTGGAGCGGTTCATGGCGGAACATCCTGAGTTTGTGCTGGATCCGTTTGCTAATCCGCTGACCGGCGCACCGACGAACGGCACACTTCAGATATGGCCGTGGGAAGGCCCCGGCGACGGCATGTTTACAGCCCGGCTGCGGAAAGCTTGAGCGGGCGGCTTTCCCGTTGACCATGGGGGAGGGCATGGCTATGCTGTGCCCCTGTTTTTTATCGCAAAACCAAGGGGTCTGTTATGGCAATGTTGATCACACGCTTTCACAAACTGATTCAGTCCAAAGTGCTCTGGTACTTCATTCTCGGTGTCATCATCGTGTCTTTCGTTGGATTTTTCACGCCCACGATGCGTTCGTCAAACCGGCAGCAAAGGGACGTCACGGCGGGCGAGCTGTCCGGCAAAAAGGTGTCCATGGAAGAATACCGCCGCGCCTATCACAACTCGTATATCTGGTACATTCTCTCCTCGGGGAAAATGATTCCCATGACAGAAGAGATGAACGCGGCCCTCCATAAAGAAGCCTGGCAGCGCGTGGCGGTTCTGCGCAAAGCGCAGGCCGAGAACATTCTTGTGACCGATAAGGAAGTTGTGCAGCAGATGCAGGCGATGCCGCTTTTCCGCGCACAGAACGGCACATTTGACGGCAATATCTACAGAGCGATTTTGCAGCAGCTTGGTCTTGTGCCCCGTCAGGCGGAAGAGCTTTTCCGCGAACAGATCGTCATTTATAAACTGATGGCCCGCCCGGCGCAGGCGGCGCTGATTTCTCCTTACGAACTGAAGAAGGCCTACCATCTCTACACCGACCGCTTCGTGCTCGACTATATCGTTGTACCGCGCGCTCAGGTCGAAAAGAAGGTCACCGTTTCCAAGGAAGAGGCCCAGGCTCTTTTCGACAAAAACCCCGCCGCGTTCCGCATGCAGGCCAAAGTGCGCGTGTCCTATGTTGAGTTTCCGGTGAGCGGCTATCTGGCAAAAGCGGTTGTTCCGGATGGTGCCGCTCTGCAGGTTTACAATAAGAACATTGAGCAATACCGCGTTGAGACCAGCAACAGCATGGCAACGGTAGAGTACAAACCATTCGAAAAGGTGGAAGGCGAAATTACCAAACAGCTTCATCAGGCGGCGGCTCGTAAATTGGCCGCTGAGAAAGCAACAGAGTTTGTCGAAGCGGTGGCTCCAAAAACCGAAGGCGGGAAGCCGAACTTCGCCGGAGCCGCCGCGTCTGCCGGCCTGAAAATCAAAGCACTGCCAGCCTTCGGCGCGCAGGATGACCTCAAGGGTATCGACGAAACGGCGCCTTTCCGGCAGGCGGCTTTCAGTTTGGATAACGATGCCTACACGTCTTTCAGCGATGCCGTCATCGGCAAAGACACCGTTTATGTTCTTTCGCTGGAACAGCGCTATCCGGCTTTCATTCCGACCTTTGATGCGGTTGCGGCCGAAGTGACCAAAGAGGCGCGCGAACAGGCGATTGCCAGAGCGCTGGCCGAACGCGCCGTAGAAATTGATCAGGCCGTGGTGAAGGCAATGAGCACAGGCGCAAACTTCAAAACGGCCATCGCGCCGTTCGGTCTCAAGGTGCAGACCACGCCCGAATTTGATATGTCGACTGAGTTGAAAGACAAATACGGCGATGTTCTTGCCAGCCTTTGTATTAATGTGCCGCAGGGCAAACTTTGCAATCCGGCTCCGGTCGAAGGCGGCGTACTGCTGGCCTGTGTGACTTCCCGCAAATCGACGGATGCAGATGTTGGTCTGCCAGCCGTTCGCGAAGAACTAACGGACAGTCTTTCTCGCGGGCGCACACAGCGGCTGGTTTCCAGCTGGCAGGAAGCTCTTCTGCGCGAGGGCAACCTCAAGGATTTACAGAAGCCGTCCGCTGAATAAATGAATCGGGGGACGGCCTTGGCGGTGCTTACGGGAAAAGAAGCTGAATGGCGAGCCCCGCAACGGTGCTAATGAAGACCAGCAGCGCGATAACCCGGAGCGTATCTTTAAAATCGCGGTTTTCCCGTACCAGTACCAGCAGTCCGAGCCCACCGCTGCAGCACAGTCCGGCGACGGCGGAACCAAAGCTGATGCCGCCTTTCAAAAACATTTCGGCGATGGCTACTGAAGCGGCGCAGTTAGGAATCAGTCCGACCAGCGCGGCGAGAAACGGCTGGAACAGGGAATGGCGCAGCAGAACGCGGCCGAGATTTTCTTCGCCGACCAGAGCGATCAGGCCGTTAATGCCGAGCGTCACGGCAAAGATGAATAGGAAAATTTTCGCCGTGTGAATCAACGGATGTTTTAGCAGTTGCCACGGGTTGGGCTTACCGGAAAGCTGGTGGTTGCAGCAGCCCAGCTCGTGATGTTCGTTGGCCTGAATGGCGGAAGCGGCTTCGACTGACTTGCGGCGGCGCATAAAAAAGTCGATCAGAAATCCGGCAGTTATGCCGATAATCAGCTTGGTGATCAGCAGGGTGATAACGATTCCACATCGGCCCGGTTGCGCCAGCATTACTGGAATCGCTTCGTCGGAAGTGGATAGAATAACGGCCAGCAGCGTACCGGTGGTGATCAGGCGGCGCGAATAGAACGACGCGGCCACGACGGAAAATCCGCACTGCGGAACGCAACCGAACAGCGCGCCCAGCGCCGGGCCGGCCTTGGCGGATTTCTTTAATCGGTGTTCGATGCTCCCGCCGAACTTCCGCTCAAACCATTCCACGACAAAATAAATGAACAGCAGGAACGGAATCATTCCGGCGCTGTCGATCAAAGCAGTGAGGAAAATCTCTTTCATATCTCGCAGGAAGTTTTTAGCAGTGGCGGGCGGAAAGAGCAAAACGCTTTTGGGTTTTATTGAAATGTAGATGCGACGCCCTCGTCGCATTCTCTTTCTTTAAAAACGCGACGAGGGCGTCGCGTCTACATTGAGACGCTGCCTGTGTTCTACCGCAGCGCATCCATGTAGCGGCGGAAGGTTTCGTCGAAGGCGCTGAAGCGGCTGAATTCTTCGAGGCCGGAGAGCGATTTCAGTTCGCAGGAAATGCCTGCTTCGACCAGCGCCGCCACCGGATTCAGCCCGCCAACCACAATAAAGCCGGTACGGCCTTCAGCGACCGGAATATCCAGCAGCGGCTGACCGGGGCGGCCGACCATCAGGATGCCGCCCATGCCGGCACGCTGAAGCCGGTCGAAGACGCGGCGCGCATCGTCGAGCGCGACCGACGGAATTTCGCGAAAGCTGGCCGTGATGATGCCGTGGCCGCTGCGCGCACTTTCACGCACATCTGTCATACCGGCGCGAATGAATGTTTCGAGCGGATCAACGGTGGTGGCGGAGTAGTCCATCAGTTCGACGAACCGTACCGGTCGTCCCTGCCGCATTTCAATCAGTCCGCCGTAACGCGAAGTGACCGGAATGCCTTCCGACATCAGAACGCCGTTGACGGTGACGCTGCAGACAGTTCCGAGTGCGGCATAGCCGCCGGGAACAGCGTGTCCGGCGAGCATTTCGTTAGCGCGAATCAGGCAGAGCCGATCACCCAGCCCAAGTCGGCGGGCGTAAACCGGTTTGATTTCGGCGAAAACCTGTGACAGGTCGCGCGACGGAACCAGCGCGAAGTTGGCGATAACCGTTCCTTCGTTTGTTTCACCGCGAAAGGTCATCCGGTAGCCGAGCGTATCAATCCGTCCGCGGACGAAACCGACTTTGGCAACAACGTCGGAGCGTTCCAGTTCGGCGCGGCCCAGTTCGGTGATGACGCGGCCTTTCCGGCGGCTGTTCAGCGCGGTCAGTCCGTCGCGGTCGAGTTCGGTCAGATATAACCGGATGGTGCGCGGCTGGAGCCGGACGCCCATGCCGGGCAGCCGCTCGGCAATTCGCGCCGCGCCGGCCGGTCCGTCGAGTTCGCTGAGTGCCCGCAAAACGGCTGCGCGAGCTTTGTCGTTCCGGACATTCATCCGTTTTTACCTCCGTTCGGCCAAAAAAAATGCGTTCTAAAATCCGCCGTATAACCTGACATTGCGCCGTGAGCCGTTTCATCGAATTGCGGGGCTTTGGCGGCGCAACTTTTAATTTATACGGCAATAATGCCGCATAGATTTTTAAATGCAACTTTGGCTTTAAAAATAACCGTTGACCGGAGAGGGTTTTTAGATGAAATGGGGACGTTCTTACAGGATTTATACGACGCGATAATGCCGTATAGAGATTAAGCCGTAAACCTGAACAGGGAGATGAAAATGAGTGTAGTCAAAGAAGTGTTAGACATCGTCGAACGCCGCAATGCGGGCGAACCGGAGTTCTTGCAGGCCGTGCGCGAAGTTCTCGAATCGCTGGAACCGGTTATGGCCCGCCGCAAAGACCTGTGCGATGCAAAAATCCTGCACCGGATCGTCGAACCGGAACGTCAGATCATCTTCCGCGTGCCGTGGCAGGATGATAAAGGTCAGGTTCAGGTCAACCGCGGTTTCCGCTTCGAATTCAACAGCGCGATCGGCCCGTACAAAGGCGGACTGCGCTTTCACCCCAGCGTGAATGCCAGCATCCTGAAGTTCCTTGGCTTCGAGCAGATTTTCAAAAACGCACTGACCACGCTTCCTATGGGCGGCGGCAAGGGCGGTTCGGACTTCGATCCGAAAGGTAAATCCGACAGCGAAGTCATGCGTTTCTGCCAGTCGTTCATGACGGAACTGCAGCGCCATATCGGCCCGGACACCGACGTACCGGCCGGCGACATCGGCGTAGGCGGACGTGAAATCGGTTTCATGTTCGGCCAGTACCGCCGCATCCGTAACGAATTCACCGGCGTGCTCACCGGCAAAGGGCTGAAGTGGGGCGGTTCACTGATCCGTCCGGAAGCTACCGGCTACGGCGCGGTTTATTTCGCGCAGGAAATGCTCAAGACCCGCCGCACCAGCCTCGAAGGCAAAGTGTGTACGGTTTCCGGCTCCGGTAATGTCGCGCAGTACACCGTTGAAAAGATCAACCAGCTCGGCGGCAAAGCCGTCACGCTGTCTGACTCCGCCGGAACCATCGTGGATCCGGATGGCATCAACGACGAAAAACTGGCGTGGGTCATGGACCTCAAGAACGTACAGCGCGGACGCATTAGCGAATACACCAAGAAGTTCAGCAAAGCACAGTTCCTTGAAGGCAAACGCCCGTGGTCTGTGAAGTGCGACTGCGCTTTCCCGAGCGCTACGCAGAATGAAATCGACGGCAACGACGCCAAGACGCTGCTCGATAACGGATGCTTCCTGATCAGCGAAGGCGCAAATATGCCGAGCACGCCGGAAGCGGTCGAACGGTTCCTGGCCAAGAAGATTCTGTACGGACCGGGCAAAGCGGCCAACGCCGGCGGCGTAGCCACATCGGGTCTCGAAATGAGTCAGAACTCGATGCGGATGAGCTGGAGCCGCGAAGAAGTGGACGAAAAACTCAACGGCATCATGGTCAGTATCCACAAGAACTGCTTCGAAACAGCCGCCGAATATGGCTGTGCGGGCAACTATGTGGCGGGCGCCAACATCGCCGGATTCACCAAAGTGGCCGATGCCATGCTCGCTCAGGGGCTGATCTAAACGAAGCCCTGCGATACAAAAACAGAAAGGGGGCTTCGGCCCCCTTTTTGTTTGGAATGATGGGGCGTTCGAATATTGGGTTTTCCAATGGTTGGAAAAAATGAGAGAACGGCGAGCGTCAGCAGGAGACCTTCATGAAACCTTTCAGCACAACACTGAGCACAGGGATTCCGGATCTCGACCACACGATTCGCGGTGTGCTGGCTGGCGATAATATCGTCTGGCAGGTGGACGACATTGCCGAGTATCAGGCGTTCGTGCTGCCGTTCGCTCAGGCGGCGCAGGATAACGGCCGGGTGCTGATCTATTTCCGTTTCGCCCGCCACGAACCGCTACTGCCGTCGTTCATGGCGACCGAAGTGCACGAACTCGACCCGCAGATCGGCTTTGAAGCGTTTATCGCCCGCATTCATGAAGTGATCCGCCGCGTCGGCAAAGGCGGGTTCTATGTTTTTGACTGCCTGTCGTGTCTGGCGGTCGACTGGTATTCCGATCAGATGCTCGGCAATTTTTTCATGCTGACCTGTCCGTATCTTTTCGACCTTGAAACCGTCACCTACTTCGCGCTGTTCCGCAACTATCACACGCAGCACGCCATCGGCCCGATCAGCCGCACGACCCAGCTGTTTCTGGATGTCTATTCCCATAAAGGCCGGCTCTATCTGCGACCGATGAAGACGCAGCACCGCCACTCGCCGACGATCAATATGCTTCACGAATGGCGCAAAGAGGACGACACGTTTCATGCCGTCAGCTCCAGTAATGTGATTTCCGAGATTCTCACCTCGGCCCGCTGGTCGGGACTGAGCGCTGACAGCAGCGGCGATTTCTGGGAGACAGCATTTGTCCGCGCCCGTGAGATGATTAAATCTGGAACGTACCGCCCCGACATTCCCGAGCGCGGGAAAATTCTCTACGAACAGCTCTCGCGGATGATTATTTCACGCGACGAAGGAATGCAGCGGCTGATTGCGCGCAATCTGACGCTCGAAGATATTCTCGATGTACGCAAACGCATGATCGGCACGGGGCTGATCGGCGGTAAAACCGTCGGGATGCTTCTGGCCCGCGCCATTCTCAAGCGCACCGATCCGCGCTACGTCGAACTGCTGGAAGAGCACGATTCGTTTTATATCGGCTCTGACGCGTTCTATACCTTCCTTGTGCGTAACGGCATCTGGAAAGTGCGCCAGAACCAGAGCGATCCGGAGCGCTTCCTTGAAGGAGCGGAAGAAGCCCGCCACATGATTATTCGCGGCGACTTTCCCGACTACATTCTTCAGCAGTTCGATGAAATGCTCGACTACTTCGGGCCGTCGCCGTTCATCGTCCGCTCGTCCTCACTGCTCGAAGACAACTACGGCAACTCCTACGCCGGAAAATACGACAGCGTCTTCTGCGCCAATCAGGGGCCGCGCGAACGCCGCCTGCAGGATCTGCTCGCCGCTGTGAAAACCATTTACGCCAGCTCCATGAGCGAGAGGGCGCTCAACTACCGCGCTCACCGCGGCGCGCTCGATAAAGACGAGCAGATGGCGCTGCTGGTCATGCGCGTTTCCGGCGCTTCGTACGGACACTACTTTTATCCGCAGGCGGCTGGCGTCGCCTTTTCTTTCAATCCTTACGCATGGAGCCCTGACATTGATCCGGAGGCTGGCGTCATGCGGCTGGTCTTCGGACTCGGCACGCGCGCCGTGGATCGCTCCGACGACGACCATACCCGCATCGTCGCGCTGAACGCGCCGGACAAACGCCCGGAAGGAAATTTTGAAGCGACACTGCAATACACACAGCGCCGCGTCGATTGCCTCGACCTCGAATCGAACCAGCCCGCCTCCGAATTGTTCAGCGATCTCATCAAAACGCCGCCGGAAGATCTGCCGCTGGATATGTTCGCCGCCGCTGACGTTGTTACTCTGCCTGACGGACGGCGGGTCGAGCGCCGGATGCTCACCTTCGACAAACTGCTCAAGGAGACACCGTTTGTGCACGACATGCGCGACATCCTTAATATTTTGCACGAAGCCTACGATTATCCGGTGGACATCGAATTCACCATGAACTTTGTGGACGAAAAAAACTACCGCATCAACCTCGTCCAGTGCCGCCCGCTTCAGGTGCAGGGTGTCGGCGCGGTGAAACTGCCGGAAATTAAAGTGCCGGAAGCCAGCCGCATCATCGAAGCGCGCGGCGCGGTTGTCGGGCAGAGCCGTTTGATTCCGGTGGATCGTCTGATCTATGTGGTTCCCTCAATCTACGGAAAACTTCCTCTGCAGGAGCGTTACGCCGTCTCCCGGTTGATCGGCGAAATCAATCGCACCGCGACACCGGACAGCACCGTCATGCTGCTCGGCCCCGGACGATGGGGCACCAGCAGTCCGGAGCTTGGAGTTCCCGTCAGCTTCAACGACATCAACCGCGTGAATGTCCTGTGCGAAATCGTCGCCATGCACGAACACCTCGTGCCCGACGTATCACTCGGCACGCACTTTCTCAACGAGCTGGTCGAAAACAACATGCTCTATCTGGCGCTCTTCCCGAAACAGGGCAACAACTTCCTCAACGAAGAATTTTTCCTGAAGGGACGCAATCGGCTGCTCGATCTCGTTCCTTCCGCCACGAAATGGGCCGACGCCGTGCACGTCATCGAAACGAAAGATCTGCCCGGCGGCAGCAGCATCAACCTCTGGGCTAGCGCGGTAGATCAAAAAGTCGTCTGCTACCTTAAGTGAGGAGGGGGAGAAAGGCTTTGGGCTATAGGCCATAGGCTTTGGGGTTCCAAACCTTGGAAATTAATCGCCACGAAAAACACAAAAATCCACGAAAAGTTCCAAGCCTTGGAAATGTAGACGCGGTGTCCTCACCGCGTTCTTGACCGCCGAAGCCTTTGGCGAAGGCCGGTTCCAATTTTTGGGAGATTGCTGGAGTATGAAACCATTTTTCCTTTTTTCTTCGCAAAATTGACGCGTTGCTCAACGAGCCATCTTTCATTTAAAGCGCCTGGACACTTAGCCGTTAAAAGGATAGGCTTTGCAAACAACCAAATAGTTTGTACCTTCTTGCCCGATAGTAAAACTCATGAAAATCCAGAAAAAGCTAACGTATATTGATCTGTTTGCTGGTTGCGGCGGACTTTCTCTGGGTCTCTATAACTCCGAGCGATGGCATGGTCTTTTTGCCGTGGAGAAAAATGCGGACGCCTTTAAAACGCTGAAGCACAACCTCATAGACAGCCACCAACACTTCTCTTGGCCGGAATGGCTCCGCAAACAAAACCATGATATTAAGTCGTTGCTAATAACCCACCGAGCCAACCTTATCGCTCTTCGGGGAAAGGTGGATCTTGTTGCTGGCGGACCGCCATGTCAGGGGTTCTCGCTGGCTGGCCGCAGGGCTGAAAAAGACCACCGCAACAATTTGGTACACTCCTATCTGGAATTCATTGAACTCGTACAGCCCCGGGCGATTCTCTTTGAAAACGTAAAAGGATTTAGTGTCGGATTTAAAACTGGCGATACACGAGGAACCCCCGTTTCACAAACCGTGCTAAAAAAACTGCATGCTCTTGGGTACGAAGATGCTGTGCCGCACGTGCTCGACTTTTCTGAGTTCGGGGTTCCTCAGCAGCGCAAACGGTTCATTATTGTCGGTACTCGAAACGGCACAGCCGACAAATTTTTTAAAAACATAAAAGCGGCGGCATCAGACTTCTTGGGTAAAAAAGAGCTTTCTGCCACACCCTCATTAAAGCAGGCCATATCCGACATTGAGCGAGGTCACGGAGAATTTGATTCACCCGACACGCCTGGATTTATGGCTGGGAAATACGCATCGCGCGCATTTTCGCCGTACCAAAAATTAATGAGAACGGGCGCAGGAAAAACTCCCGACAGCCACCGATTCGCCAAACATTCCCCAGCTGTGCAGGATAAATTTGCCGCAATCATTGAAAACCAATTAACCTCCAGAGATGTTCAGAAACAATTCAACACGAGAAAAAGCAGTACAAAATTACTACGAGCCTCTGAGCCAACGCCCACACTGACTACTCTGCCCGACGATTACGTCCATTACTGCGAACCTAGAATTTTGACCGTCCGTGAATATGCGCGCATCCAATCATTTCCCGACTGGTACGAATTCAAGGGTAAATACACAACCGGCGGCTCACGACGAAAAATCGAAGTTCCCCGCTACTCGCAAATTGGGAATGCCATCCCGCCACTGTTTGCAGAACTCGCGGGGCGGGTGCTTGGGGAGGCGTTGATATGAGTACGGTTAAATTTCGAATCAGTTCTGCGCTCAAAAGTATTATCGGGAAAGACCTCATCACAGATGATTTCGTTGCCATCTTTGAGCTGGTCAAAAACTCGTTCGATGCTGAAGCCAAAAACATTGAGGTATCCTTTCTTCTGAACGATCCTAAGAACCAAAAAATCATCATCGCTGATGACGGAAATGGAATGGATGAGGCCGATTTAAGGGACAAATGGCTTTTTGTTGCATACTCCGCAAAAAAAGAAGGGGTTGAGCGGTCGCAAAGGAAAATCTTTGCGGGCAACAAGGGGGTGGGCCGATTCTCATGCGATAGACTAGGGGGACACCTCCGAATTCAGTCGAAAATATCCAGCGAAACCTATGTTCACAACTTAAAGGTCAATTGGGGTGCCTTCGAAAAAGACGCCAAACAAGAATTCCGGGATGTCGCTGTAACTTATAATCAACTTCCTCATTTTGAATTCCCAAATGGTCCGCGAAAGTTAAAGCACGGTGTCATCCTTGAGATCTCGGATTTGCGTGAAGCCGGCTCATGGGATAGAAATAAGCTTCTCCGCCTGCATCGCTCGCTCTCGAAGTTGATTCCCCCTTTCGAGAATCTAGAAGACCAAGGCAAGATTCATCTGTTTTGCGATAGAGAAGTTTCTTCTGATGAAAAGGAGAGCGAAGAAGCCCTCAAAGGAGAGCGCTTTGCAGAAGTTGTCAACGGAGGTATTACCAACGACATTTTTGATGTTTTAAAAGACAAAACCACCGCCCTTGATGCCTCGATAGATACCAAAGGGAATCTAGATATCACCCTTACGGATCGTGGTTCGGTGATCTATCGGACTCGTGAAGATGTCTCAAAAAGCTTATCCGAGCTTCGGACGGCAGGATTCAGATGTCAGATATCCTATCTGAATACTTCAGCAAAAATGACTTTCGGAAGACGTATGGGAATACCCTCTGTACAGTACGGATCCGTCTTCCTGATCCGAAACGGATTCCTTGTTTATCCCGTTGGTGAAGAAGGTGATGACTATTGGGGGCTAGATCGACGAAAGGCGCAGGGATACAACCGATACCTTGGAACCAGAGAGCTTCTAGGTTTTGTATCTGTCTACGGCAATGAAACTGCGTTTAGAGAATCTTCCAGCCGGGACAAGGGCCTTATTCACACGCCTGCAAGCGAGCAACTAAACGAGTGCGTACTACTTTGCATAAAAAAACTCGAGGCCTATGTGGTTGGCGTTTCATGGAGGGATAAGCTAGACAAAGAGTATTCCACCATAGAGAGGATATCGCTGGATACCAATCGTGATCGCATCATCGAATTGGTAGAAGCTCTGTCATTATCAGGTTCTATTAAGGTTTTGGATTACAACCGAAATCTAGTAGGAATCCTGAGTGACAAGGTGACTGACCTTGAAGCCACGCTGTCGCGGCTCAATAACATCGCCGCCAAACAGGGGGATAATCAGCTTCTAAAAGATGTGCAACGCGCCGAAGCAGAGTTCAAAAAGGTCAAAGAGGCCGAAGCCAGAGCGTTAAAAATCGCGGAAGAAGAGGCCGTAGCTCGTAAAGCCGCCGAACGACGAGCCCAAGAAGAAGCCCTTCGAGCAGAACAAGCTCGAGCAGAAACCAATGCCGCACAAGTAGAGCTTGAGGAAGAAAAAAAACGTTCCCTCTTCCTTCTTGGGAGCGGCTCTCGGGATAAGGAAGTTCTAGAAGGCTTTCTTCATCAAATCGTAATCTATGCGGCCAATGCAAAAGTACAGCTTGAGGAAATTCTCCCGAGTGAAGATAAAGCCGATCCCAGACTGCCTCCAAACATTAAACAGTCGCTTGAAAATTTACGTGAAATTAATGAAAAAATTATAATGGCCTCGCGGTTTGCGACACACGGAAATTTCCGAATGGACAGCACATACCTCACCACCGACCTTGCTGCGTTTATCTGTGAATTTTTGAAAAATATATCCCAGATATATGCATCAAAAATTATGGTTTCTTTTGATTGCACAGAAAAATCGTTTGAGAAAAGGTTCAAGCCCATTGAGCTCGGTATGGCAATAGAAAATCTCATCGATAATGCGAAAAAAGCAAAGGCAGCGCGCGTTGAGTTTGGCATCTCCATAAAAGATGGCTTCCTTCAGATCGACATCATAGATAATGGACGGGGTCTCGACCGATCGATTAGCGACCCCTCCCGTATTTTTGAAAAAGGCTTCTCTCGAACGGATGGCTCTGGTCTGGGCCTATACCTATGTAAACAGACATTCGAATCTATCGGAGGGGAGATATCCCTGTCAAAGGAACAACCAAAACGAGGCACTCACTTTATAGTCAGGATCGGAAAATGAAGATTGATTACAAAATATTGTGGATTGAGGATCAACCGAGTGAGGTAGAATTTCATGTTGAAGCTATAAGGCGAAAACTTGGCGAACTCGGCTTCAACTTGGATTTGGATTCTAGATTAACTATTAGCAACGACGACCTACAAGCACTCGAAGGTCGTCTGGAAATCTACAACCCATACGACCTGATCATTTTTGATTATGATTTAGGGAAAGACCAAACAAACGGTGCCGAAATAGCTCATTCTCTTCGACGACTAATATATACGGACATGATTTTTTACAGCTCCAAGCCGGCTGAAGATATGCGTAAAGCACTCTTCGACTTGCGAGTTGACGGGGTTTACATCGTCACCCGAACCGATTTACATCGGGATGGTTCCGACATCATCGAAGATCAACTCAAACGGATCTGTGATCTCAACAATATGCGCGGGGTTGTTCTGGACGAGATGAGCAAGTTAGACAAAAAATTGCGCCTGTTGCTTGTTCGCAAATTTAGGGCTTTGGATCACAGTCAAAAAGATACTCAGGTTCAACGCACAACAAAACGATTCAATAAAAGAGCCGAGGCCTGCAAAAAGCAAGCGGACGAAATGTCTCATGAAAACTTTATTGCGGCAGTAGAAGATCCATTGGCAATGGAGTACGGCTGTGTGCGAGACCGCCTCGATAGCATGGAGGTTTTAAAAGGCCTCCCGAACGGACTTCTGGACGTCCTCAACAAAATGCAAAAACTACGAAACGAGCTTGCCCATCAAGAAGCTACTCTCAAAGAAGAAGATGGTCGAATATACCTCGAAAACTCAACTCAGTACAAAGATGGGTTTGGCCACGCCCAATTTATGGAAATCAGAAAAGAGCTACGGCAATTAGCAACTGCAATTGAAGCTCTGTCTCAATAAAAGAACCCGCCTCCATGGTTTTGTTGCATGCCACCCCGGTGGTCGTTGTTTCGCGGTTGCGAAGCCCCTCTCGCTGTGCTCAGAGTCCAATCATTGGAAAAAACTCTGCGGGCTTTGCGCCTTTGCGAGGAATCTTTCCAGTCCTTGGAAGCTCCGGGTCACCTAAGGCCTAACGCCTTCTCCCCTGCGCCTACCGGCGCGGAAGTTCAGCGGGACCGCGGGACGGCAGGCTGGTTTCGCCCATCAGGAATTCATCGACGCAGCGCGCGGTTTCGCGGCCTTCGGAAATCGCCCAGACAATGAGTGATTGTCCGCGGCGGCAGTCGCCAGCGGCGAAGACATTCGGAACGGAAGTCTGATAGTTTTTGCCGGTCTGGATGTTGCCCGCTTTATCGAGCGCAACGCCCAGCGCTTTGACGGCGTTGTCGCGTTCGGGACCAACAAATCCGAGGGCCAGCAGGACGAGGTCGGCCTGCCAGTCTTTTTGCGAGCCAGCGATTTCTTCCATGTTGGATTTTCCGGTCTGCCGCTCGCGGGTGAATTCGATATTGACGGTGCGCACGCTGGTGACGTGTCCGTTCTGTCCGTTGAATTCTTTGGTGAGCATGCAGTAGCGGCGGGGATCTTCGCCCGCTTCGCGGTGCGAGGAACTGGTGCGCAGTTTCATCGGCCAGTAGGGCCACGGCTGGTGGGCCGGACGGGCTCCCGGCGGTTCAGGAAAAAGTTCAAAATTGACGACACTGCGCGCGCCGTGGCGGATGGAGGTGCCGACGCAGTCGGAACCGGTATCGCCGCCGCCGATGACGACGACGTTTTTGCCTTTAGCAGAAATCTGCGGCTCGGCGAAATCACCGGCGCAGGTTTTATTTTGCAACGGCAGGAAATCCATGGCGAAGTGAATGCCTTTGAGGTCGCGGCCCAGTACCGGCATATCGCGTCCGACGGTGGAACCGATGGCGAGCACCACAGCATCAAACTGTTTCAGTTCATCGGCGGAAATGTCGGTGCCAACGGCGGCGCTGGTTTTGAAAACGATGCCTTCGGCCTGCATGATGTTCACGCGGCGGTCGATAACCCATTTTTCGAGTTTGAAATCGGGAATGCCGTAGCGGAGCAAGCCGCCGACGCGGTCGGCGCGTTCGAATACGGTGACGGTGTGTCCGGCGCGGTTGAGCTGCTGTGCGACGGCGAGGCCGGACGGCCCAGAGCCGACGACGGCGACGGTTTTACCGGTGCGCGTTTCCGGCACAACGGGAACCACCCACTCTTCGCTGAAGGCGTGTTCGATAATTTCTTTTTCGATATTCTCGATGGTGACCGGCGGTTCATTGATACCGAGCACGCAGGCTTCTTCACACGGGGCGGGGCAGATGCGTCCGGTGAATTCCGGAAAGTTGTTGGTGGCGGAAAGCATTTCCCACGCTTTTTTCCAGTGGCCTTTGTAGGTCAGGTCGTTGAATTCAGGAATAATATTTCCGAGAGGACAACCGATATGGCAGAAGGGGACGCCGCAGTTCATGCAGCGCGCGGCCTGTTCCCGAAGCTTGTCTTCGGGGAACGGACGGTAAACTTCGTTGTAGTCCTTGATGCGCTCAACAATCGGCCGTTCGGCTGGTGTCTTGCGTTCGAATTCTTTAAATCCAGTTGGTTTACCCATGGGTCTCTCCTTCGGAGAGAGGCTTTAGACTTTAGGCCTTAGGCTTTAGGTCTAATCGCCTCCATTATTCCGTAATGCATTTATCAAAGCGTTTAACACTCGTGCGGTTTCAGCCGCAGCTTCTTCTAATTTTGTTTCACTCAAATATCCGAGTCTTCGAGCAATGGATGCCTGATATTCAACTTCTTTCGCTGAACCATAGGCCGTATCAAGGAAGTGGATATAATCTTTCTCTGTGTTCCGCGCACAGCCTTCTACAATGTTGGATGGAACCGAAATTCCTGCTCGCCGAATCTGTGAAGTCAGGCCAAAGGTTTCTTCCTTGGGAAAGTTTTGCGTCAACCGATACACCGACAGGGCGAGTGCATCAGCCAATTCAAACGCTTTCAACTTCCGATGGTCTCTCATGGTTTAGAAGGCTTTAGACTTTGGGCTTTAGGCCTTAGGTCTGCCGCAGTTCCTGTATTGTTAAATTCCAAATATAGCCTGTGGTCTTTTCTCTTTCTTCCCAAAGTCTAAGGACTATAGCCTAAAGCCTTCCCCTTACTCTCCTGTCCGTTTTTCATCGGCGATGCGCTGCAGCGCGCGTTTGTAGTCGACCGGAATGACTTTGATGAATTTCTTCACGGAGTTCTGCCAGTTATGGAGAAGTCTCCGCGCCACAGCGCTTCCGGTATATTCCAAATGTTTTTCGAGCCGTTCGCACAGGGTGGCAATATCGTCGTTGGTGAGCGGGTCAAAATCTACCATCTCCGGATTACAGCGGTTTTCAATGAAGTCGCCCGCTTCGTCGAGGACGTAGGCGATACCGCCGCTCATCCCTGCCGCGAAGTTGCGGCCGGTCGGGCCGAGCACGACCACGCTTCCGCCGGTCATATATTCACAGCCGTGATCGCCGATGCCTTCGACAACGGTATGAGCTCCGCTGTTGCGAACACAGAAGCGTTCGCCGGCACGGCCGCGAATGTAGGCTTCGCCGCGCGTGGCGCCGTAGAAGGCGACGTTGCCGATCAGGATGTTTTCCTCCGCGATGAACGTGGCGTCTTCCGGCGGGCGGATGATGAGTTTCGCGCCGGACAGGCCTTTACCAAAATAGTCATTGGCATCGCCGGTGACGCGGAAGGTAATGCCTTTTGCGCTGAATCCGCCGAAGCTTTGTCCGGCCGAGCCGGTCGCATGGATGGTGATCCGGTCGTCGGGCAGGCCGCGCTCGCCGTAGCGTTTGGAAATTTCGTGGCTGAGCATGGCGCCGACGGTGCGGTGGATGTTGCGGATCTGCGTATGAATGACGACGCGTTCGCCGCGTTCCAATGCCGGCTTCGCCTGACGAATCAGGTCGTGGTCGAGCGCGCCGGCCAGATCGTCGCTTTGTTTTTCGGTGCAACGCAACGGAGTGTTTTCGTCCACCGGCGGCTGGTAAAGGATCTTCGAGAAATCGAGCCCTTTGGTTTTCCAGTTTTCAACGGCCTCACGGACGTCGAGCCGTTCGCGGTGTCCGACCATTTCGTCCATCGTGCGGAATCCGAGGTCGGCCATGATCTGGCGAAGCTCTTCGGCGACGAAGCGGAAGAAGTTGATGACATATTCCGGTTTGCCGCAGAATTTTTTACGCAGTTCGGGATCCTGTGTCGCGACGCCGACGGGGCAGGTATTCATGTGGCAGACGCGCATCATGATACAGCCGAGCGTCATCAGCGGGCCGGTCGAGAAACCGAATTCTTCGGCGCCGAGCAGGGCGGCGACGGCGACGTCGCGGCCGGTCAGTAGTTTGCCGTCGCATTCAACGCGGATGCGACTGCGCAGTTTATTCAGGATTAGCGTCTGTTGCGCTTCAGCCAACCCAAGTTCCCACGGCAGGCCGGCATGCTTAATGGAGGACTGCGGCGAAGCGCCGGTTCCGCCGTCATAGCCGGAGATCAGAACGAGATCGGCTTTACCTTTGGCCACGCCGGCGGCAACGGTGCCGACGCCGACTTCGGAAACCAGCTTTACCGTGACTTTGGCCGACGGGTTGGCGCTCTTCAGGTCGTAGATGAGCTGAGCGAGGTCTTCAATGGAATAAATATCGTGGTGCGGTGGCGGCGAGATCAGCGTCACGTACGGCGTGGAATAGCGTGTTTTGGCGATCCACGGTTTGACTTTATGACCGGGCAGCTGTCCGCCTTCGCCGGGCTTGGCGCCTTGCGCCATCTTGATCTGGATTTCGTCGGCGTTCGTCAGATAGTTGCTGGTGACGCCAAAGCGTCCGGAGGCCACCTGTTTAATGGCCGAGCGGCGCAGGTCGCCGTTTTCGTCGGGGAGGAAGCGGTCTTCATCTTCGCCGCCTTCGCCGCAGTTGCTCTTGCCGCCGATGCGGTTCATGGCAATGGCGAGCGTTTCGTGCGCTTCCTGACTGATGGAGCCGTAGGACATTGCGCCGGTTTTAAAACGTTTGACGATGGCAGTCCACGGTTCGACTTCGCTGAGCGGAATCGCCGGACGGTCTTTTTTGAATTCAAAAAGGCCGCGCAGCGTGTAAACGGCCCGGTTGTCGTGGTTGATCAGGTCGGAGAATTCCTTGAACCGGTCGGCGTTGTCGGTGCGAACGGCTTCCTGCAGTTTGGCAATGGCCAGCGGATTGAGTAGGTGATCTTCGCCGTTGCGCCGCCACTTGTAGGCTCCGCCGATATCGAGCGGCAGGGTTTTATCCGCCGGACGTTCAGGAAATGCGGATTGGTGGCGCGCGCTGATTTCGCGGGCAATGCCGTCGAGGCCGATACCGGCGATGCGCGAGGCGGTGCCGGTAAAACAGCTGTCAATGACTTCGCTGTTCAGACCGACCGCTTCAAAGATTTGTGCGCCGCGATAGCTGTGCAGCGTGGAGATGCCCATCTTCGACATCACTTTAAGCAGACCCTTGTCGATGGCTTTGACGAAATTTTTTGCGGCGGTTTTCCAATCAATGCCGGTGAGCTGCCCCTGTTTGATCATGTCGTCCAGAATCTGGCCGACCATGTAGGGATTGACCGCGCCGGCACCGTAACCAATTAGCAGGGCAAAGTGGTGTACTTCGCGCGGCTCGCCGGATTCAACAATCAGCCCGCAACGGGTGCGCTGAAGTTTACGGATGAGGTGGTGGTGCACGGCGGCGGTTGCGAGCAGAGCGGGAATCGGTGCGTTTTCCTGATCGGCCTGCCGGTCGGAAAGAATCAGCAGGGTGTAGCCGTTTTCAATGGCCGCAGAGGCGTCGGTACAAAGTTTTTCGAGCGCGGCACGCAAGCCTTCGCCGCCTTCTGCAACCTTGTAGAGCATTGGCAGGGTGATCGATTTAAGATTGTCGTGTTTGAGTTTGCGGATGCGCGCAAGTTCGTCGTTGGTGATAATCGGGTGTTCGATCTTGAGCTGACTGCAATGTTTTGGCGTTTCTGCAAAGAGATCCTGTTCGGCGCCGATGTTGGTGATGAGCGAGGTGACGCATTTTTCGCGGATGGCATCGAGCGGCGGGTTGGTGACCTGCGCGAAGAGCTGCTTGAAGTAGTTGTAAAGGATCTGCGGTTTTTCGGCGAGGACCGCCAGAGGCGTGTCAATGCCCATCGAGCCGGATACTTCCTCCGCTTCTTTGGCCATCGGTGCCAGAATCAGGTTCAGGTCTTCCATGGTGTAGCCGAACATGCGTTCGCGCTGCAATAGAGTCTCCGGGTCGCATCCGGTCGCTTCTTCCGGCGGCAGGCTGGAGAGAGCAATGAGATTTTCGCTGAGCCATTTTTCATACGGCTGGCCGGAGGCGATTTCGTGTTTAATTTCTTCGTCGGGCACGATGCGGCCCTTTTCCATATCGACGAGGAACATACGGCCCGGTTCGAGACGGCCTTTTCGTTCCACATTGGCTGGATCAATATCTACGATACCGGTTTCGGAGCCCATGATGACGTAGCCGTCTTTGGTGACGATGTAGCGCGACGGGCGCAGGCCGTTGCGGTCGAGAATGGCTCCGAGGCAGGTGCCGTCGGTGAAGGGAATCGAGGCGGGGCCGTCCCACGGCTCCATCAGGCAGGAGTGATATTCGTAGAACGCTTTTTTCTCGGCGCTCATGGTCTTGTGGTTCTGCCAGGCTTCGGGAATGAGCATGCTCATAATGTGCGGCAGAGACCGTCCGCCGTGATAGAGCAGTTCGACGGTCTGGTCGAGCGATGCGGAGTCGGAAAGTCCCGGCTGAATAATCGGGAAAAGACGATCAATGTTTTCGCCGAAGAGCCGCGATTTTAAGAGCCCTTGCCGGGCATTCATCCAGTTGAAGTTTCCGCGCAGGGTGTTGATTTCGCCGTTATGGCAAAGCACATGGAACGGCTGAGCGAGTTTCCAGGCCGGGAAGGTATTGGTGCTGTAGCGCTGGTGTACGAGGGCAAGTGCGCTGGTGAAATCGTCGTCCAGCAGGTCGGGATAGTAAAATTCCATCTGCTCGGGCAGGAGCAGTCCCTTATAGATGATAATACGGCAGGTTAGCGTTGGGATGTAAAAGTCGGCTTTATTCGTAAGATCGGAGTGAAAAATCCGGTTTTCGGCGACCTTGCGAATGATGTAGAGCATGCGGTCGAAGGTGCGTGGATCGCTGACTCCTTTGCCGCGGCCGATGAATACCTGCATGATATGAGGCTCGGAAGCGCGGGCCGTTTCGCCGATCAGCCGGTTGCAGGTCGGAACGGTACGCCAGCCAAGCAGTTTCTGGCCTTCTTCTGCGATGGCCTGTTCAAGGATTTCGATACAGGCTGCGCGCTGGGCTTCGTCCTGCGGGAGAAAAACCAGCCCGGTGCCGTATTCCTGTTCGGCGGGGAGGTTGATGCCGAGTTTCTCGCATTCCTTCTTATAGAAAGCGTGGGGGATCTGCAGAAGAATGCCGGCTCCGTCGCCGGTCAGCGGGTCGCACCCGCAGGCACCGCGATGGGTGAGGCGGACCAGAATTTCGAGCGCATGATGAATAATGTCATGCGATTTTTTCCCGTGCAGGTTGCAGATGAACCCGACGCCGCACGCATCGTGCTCGTTTTCGGGGTGGTATAGACCCTGTGGTTGCGGAAAACTTTTTTGAATTTCTTCTCTCATATTCATTTCGAAAACCTCGCTAACTCAAGCTGACGAATCGTACGCGTTTTGGGCTAATAGTCAACTCGACAAAAAAGCAAAACAGTACACTTGTGTCGTCGGCATCCAGTCCGGTACATTTTTGTACCGTCTGTTTGATTCGCCGACAATAAAGCGCGGAGAATTTTCCTGAGAGGCGATCTCTCTGGAAAATGAGCGGAGCGCGTCTCGGAGTAAAATCATAAATAAACAGTAGCAATAGACTACATTATTGTTTATAAAGTAATCAAGTAATACAAATTCGGGAGCAATTATGCCGACACTATCCGACTTCGCGGGGCAGAGTGACAAGGAGCTGGCGATCCTTTATCAGATATCGCAAGCGGCCGCGACCCATCCGCACACCGTTTCTGAACTGTTGATCGAGGTTCTCGATATCATGGAAACCGAGCTCAGCGTGTCGCGCGGAACCTTCACGCTGCGCAAGCCCGACACTGAAATATTTGTGATCGAAGCTTCGCGCGGACTGACCGCCGAAGAGAAAAAGCGCGGGCAGTATAAACTCGGCGAAGGAGTAACCGGGCGCGTGGCACAAACCGGGCAGTCGGCGCTCATTCCCGACATCAGTAAAGATCCCCGCTTCCTGAATCTCACCAAATCGCGCGCGGGCAACCCGACGGCCTTTATCTGTGTCCCGGTTATTTACCGGAAAGCCGTGATCGGTACGATGAGTATCGATCTTTCCATCACGACGGATATCGAGGCGCTTCGCCGCTACCAACGTTTTTTGGAGCTGGTGGCCAACATTCTGGCCGAAGCCGTTGCCAGTATCCGTGAAGAACTAGAAGAGCGCGAAGGCCTTCTTTCGGAAAACGAGAGATTGCGCCGACAACTAGGTGACCGGTACCGGATGCACAATATCATCGGCAATTGCAGCTCCATGCGTTCTGTTTATGAACAGATCGTTCAGGTGGCAAGCAGTACGGCAACGGTTCTCATTCGCGGCGAAAGCGGAACCGGTAAGGAACTGGTTGCCCGCGCCATCCATTATGGCAGTGAGCGGCGCAATAATGCGTTTATCAGCGTCAACTGTGCGGCCTTGCCGGAAAATCTGATTGAAAGCGAATTGTTCGGCCACGAAAAGGGTGCTTTCACCGGGGCGACTCAGCAACGTAAAGGCCGGTTCGAACTGGCGAACGGAGGCACCATTTTTCTCGATGAAATCGGTGACATCTCGCCGGCCGTTCAAGTAAGACTGCTGCGGGTTCTGCAGGAAAGAACCTTTGAACGCGTCGGTAGCTCCGAGAGTGTTTCGGTTAATGTGCGGGTGCTGGCGGCCACCAGCCGGAACCTCGAAAAAGAAATTACCGAAGGAAACTTCCGCGAAGACCTTTATTATCGTCTTAATGTTTTTCCGATCATCCTGCCGCCGCTGCGCGAGCGCCGTAGCGACATCATGCTGCTGGCTGACCATTTCCTCCAGAAATACGGCGAAATGTACGGCAAGAATATCAAGCGCATTTCGACCTCAGCGATCAATATGATGATGGCGTATCACTGGCCGGGCAATGTCCGTGAACTTGAAAACTGCGTTGAACGCGCCGTGCTGACGGCCTCCGATGAAGTGATTCACGGTTACAATCTGCCGCCGTCGCTTCAAACCAGCGACGAAACACACACCTCGATTTTTCCGAAAGACGGAGCCGATCTAAAAACCATGATTGAAAGCTACGAAAAAGAAATTCTTATTGATGCCCTGAAAAAACATCGCGGGAATGCAGCGGCGTCGGCGCGCTATCTGAACACCACACAACGCATCATCAACTACCGGATCCAAAAGCTCGGCGTTAATCCGGACGACTACAAATAATCATCAGGGCGTTTTCTTTTCATCCGGCTCAGCGGGCTCCGCCTGTTTTTCAATTTTCTTTTCAGGCGCGCTCTCTGTCTGGCCGCGTTTGAACTCATTCAGGCTTTTGCCAAGCGCACGGGCCAGTTCCGGCAGCTTTTTGCTGCCGAACAGAAGCAGGACGACAAAAACGATCAACAGAATTTCAGGGGCACCGATATTCATTTTCCGCTTCCTTCCTTTTCTTTACGGCTCTTCCGGTCACGGAGGAGCAGAATCAAGACGCACAGTTCATACAATATGTAGAGCGGGATGGCCATTTGTAATTGAGAGATTACATCCGGCCCGGGGGTCAGCGCCATGGCAATGATCAAAATGCCGATAACCACGTGCCGGCGATATTTGCGCATCTGAGCGGTGGAAATAACGCCCAAATGTCCCAGAAGAAGCAGAATCAGCGGCAGTTCAAAAATCAGCCCGAAGCTGACCAGCAACTGCATGACAAAACTGAGATAGGTGTCAATTTTCCAGTTAGCGGTCGCGCCCAGATAATTGTTGAAATAGAACATGATCTTGATGGCGATCGGCAGAGTGACGGTATAGCAGAGCGTCACGCCGCCGGCGAAGAGGACGGCACCCGCCAGACCCCCGTACACCAGAAATTTCTGCTCTCTTGCCTTGAGTCCCGGAAAGATAAAGCGGGCAGCGAAATAGATGATGAAAGGCAGACTCAGTAGAACGCCGGAGGCGAAAACAATTTTCATCACCTGCAGAAATCCTTCAATGGGTGACGTGGTGATTAATTCGAAGGTATAGTGGTTTTTCTCCGCCACCTGCAATAGCGGCGCCTGCAACCAGTTGAGCAGGGGCTTTGCCAGAGGGATGCACGCTGCGGTTGCAACAGCCAGTGTCAGCAGACAGCGAATCAGCATGGTACGGAACTCTTCCAGATGCTCCAGAAAAGACAGCTCTTTATCGCGGTAACCAAACTGCGGCGTTAGTTTTTTAAACAGGTTTTTCATGATTGGACACATCCTCTGGCGGGGATGCCGGGACTTCGTCGGCGCTTGTTGCGGTATCTTTGGAATTTTCGGGCGGGGTTGAATGCAGATCTTCGTACATCAGCTTGTAACGGAGGTCGGCTGTCGCGCGTTGCAACTTATTCAGAACACGTTGGATGCCGCGCAGGATGCGCGGCGCATCTTTGGGGCCGAAGAGGAGTAACAGCGCCAGCATAACCACAATCAGCTCGCCGCCGCCGAGCGTCATAAATGCTATGACAGGAAATATCATCAGGAAGGAACAATAGCGCGTTTCCGGTATGCGGGAAGCTTTTTTCATGCGGCCTGAAAGCGGCGCCGAAGTGGTCGGGGAAACAGGATTCGAACCTGCGACTTCTTGGTCCCAAACCAAGCGCTCTACCAGACTGAGCTACTCCCCGCGTTTACGAAAGCGCGACAATATCGGCGAAGCTTCCGGTAAACGCAATATTAAACCGGCTTCGACTTGCGTTAGGCGCCTCTTTTCAAGTAGGCTCCGCGGCATTATGAATGACACGCTGATCATCATACCGACGTATAACGAGTGCGAAAATGTCCGCGCCATCGCCGACGCTGTGTTCGCAAGTTCTCCGGATGTGAATATTCTTTTTGTCGACGACAACTCACCGGACGGCACCGGAGCCATTGTGGACGAGATGGCCGCTGCGGATTCCCGCGTGAAAGTGATGCATCGTGCGGAGAAAAACGGACTGGGACGCGCCTATATCGCCGGCTTCAAGTGGGCGCTGGAACGCCGGTACGAGTTCATTTGCGAGATGGACGCCGACTTTTCCCATAACCCCGCCGATGTTCCGAAGCTGCGCGCCGCCGCTAAAGACGCAGGACTGGTTCTTGGCTCGCGTTATCTGAACGGCATTCGCGTCATCAACTGGCCGTTGCGCCGGCTTTTCCTGAGTCGCGGTGCCGGGGTGTACGTCAAACTGGTTACCGGCATGCCGTTCACCGATCCGACCGGCGGCTTCAAATGTTTCCGTCGTTGCGTACTGGAAGCCATTCCGCTCGATCAAATTGAATCCAGCGGCTATTCGTTTCAGGTCGAGATGACTCATATGGCCTGGCGCATCGGTTGCCGGATTGTTGAAGTGCCGATCGTGTTTGAAGAGCGCCGCTCCGGCGCCTCGAAAATGTCGAAAAACATTATTTTCGAAGCGCTCGTGATGGTCTGGAAGCTTTATTTTCGCGCGCGGTTTCGCCGCGCACCGGTCTGTCGTGTGCAGGCCGGCTCGGGACGGTTTAAATGCTGTCAGCCGCGTTAGGCCTCGCCGATAAGCTGGGCACCAGCGGACGGAATAACAGCGAGAATTTCCGGCATCAGACCCCTTGCTCTGCAGAACTCTGAAATCTTCGCGGAGATCTCTTTTGCCTGATTGGCGCGCACCATCACAATCGCGCTGCCGCCGAATCCGCCGCCGGACAATCTCGCGCCAAAGGCTCCGGCCGAACGGGCGGCTTCCACAACCACGTCGAGTTCGGGGCAGGAATTTTCAAAGTTTTCGATGGAACTCCGGTGCGAATCGAACAAAAGGTTTCCGAACGCCGCAACATCTCCGTTGCGAAGCAGGGCGCGGCCTTTTTCTACGCGGTCAATTTCGCCGACGACATGCGCGGCGCGTTTTGCGGCGGCGGGATCGATTTTTGATCGAAGCGCTTCAAACTCTTCCGGCGAAACGTCCCGCAGTGCGGAGACCGGATGAGGAAGGAGTTTTGCCAGTTGTGCTGCAGCCTGTTCGCAACGTTCGCGCCGTTCATTATAGGGCGAGTCGGCGAGACTGTGTTTGACGTGCGGGTTGACGACCAGAAATTCAATATCGTCCGGCAGCGGAACCGGGGAAACCTCCAGCGTCCGGAAATCCGAATGAATCAGGCCGTGATCGCGTCCGAAGATGCTGGAAAACTGGTCGAGCAGTCCGCATTTGGTTCCTGCAAACTGGTGTTCCGCCTTTTGGCACAGCCGGGCGATTTCTTTTTTATCCACGGTAACATTGAGAATCTTCAGCACGGCGAAGGCGGCGGAGACCTCCAGTGCCGCCGAGCTGGAGAGTCCGGCACCGAGCGGAACGGCACCGAAAGAAGTGCAGTCGAGGCCGTCGATGGGTTGCCCCAAAAATTCCTGAATAAAATAGAAAACGCCTTTAACATAATTTCCGCTTCCGATATTCGGAACTTTGCTGTTGTCGGCGGTGGTAAAGCTGGCACGCTGCCCGGCGTCGGCGGCGAAAAGGTGAATACCCGGACGGGTTGAACGCGAGATACAGAAACAATGACCTTTATCGATGGCGGCTGAAAGCACGGTGCCGGCATTATAGTCTGTATGGTTTCCAACCACCTCGATGCGGCCCGGCGCCCAGGCAATACATTCCGGCTTCTCGCCGAAATTTTTAATGTGTTCGGCAACAGTTTTTTTAACAGCGGATTCTTTATTCATTCTGGCCGGGCTCCTTTTGAGTCGGGAAAAAGTACAGGGCGCATTGCGCATTGTGAAGAGAGAACTGGCGAAAAATTGCCTGAAATGAAGATACGATTTACTTTTTGTGCTGGTTCCATAAACATGTCCGCCTTGCTCAGAACCGCAACACAGGAAAAATCATGTCGCTAAAAAAAGAGACTTTCGGAAAAAACCCGTACGGCGAAGACGTCGAACTATTCACGCTGACGAATACGAACGGGGTTCAGGTTCGCATCATGAATCACGGCGCGACGATTCTTTCGATTGAGACTCCGGATAAAAGCGGGCAGATGGCGGACATCGTGCTGGGATTTGACACGGCGGCGGAATACGGTTCCGGAACACCATTCTTTGGATGCACAGTCGGACGTTTTGCCAACCGGATTGCTCACGGACGGTTTAAACTCGGAGGCAAAGAATTCCAGCTGGCCCGCAACGGCGATGGAATTCACGCTCTGCACGGCGGCGATCGCGGTTTCGACAAACGAATCTGGCGGGCGGAACCGCTGGCGGAAAAAAATGCGGTACGGATGAGTTATCGCAGCCCGGACGGCGAAGAAAACTATCCCGGCAATCTGGACGCGACGGTCACATTCACCCTCACGGAAGAAAATGAACTGAAGCTGGACTACACGGCCGTAACGGATCGGGCCACGCCGGTTAACTTCACCAATCACAGCTATTTCAATCTGGCCGGACACGATGCCGGATGTCACGGGGCGCAGATTTTAACCATCAACGCCGACACATTTCTTCCGACAGACGCAACGGGCAATCCGCTGGGCGAGATTCGTCCGGTGAAAGATACGCCGTTCGACTTCCGAACACCGGCTGCCATCGGACAGCGGATCGACGCCGACTACGAACAGCTTCAAATCGCAAAAAGCCCCGGCTACGACCACAACTTTTGTCTTAATAAACAATCGGAAGGCGAACTGAGTTTTGCAGCCCGCGCGGAAGATCCGGCGAGCGGCCGTGTGATGGAAGTTTACACCACCGAGCCGGGCGTGCAGTTTTATGCTGGCAATTTTCTTAAAGGAAAAGACCAGGGGAAAGGCGGATGTGCATATGTCCGGCGCGGCGGATTCTGTCTCGAAACTCAGCACTATCCCGACTCACCCAACCGTCCGCAGTTTCCGAATACGATCCTGCATCCCGGCGAACTCTTCGCCTCTCAGACGGTTTATAAATTTTCCGTCCGCCGGGGTTAACGGTCAGACGGAAACAAGGTGAGCCGCAGCTGGGTGCAACCGTATGGAACCAGTGTGATGAGTTCCTCTTTTTTGCTCAGACCGGCCTTCACGGTTTTCTCGTCGGGTAAATCCGGCGTCATCAGGTAGTCGCCTTTTTGCATCGCCCGTTTCGGCCCCCAAATATTATTAACAGGATCCAGCAAAGCCCGTTCTGTCGCCGGAATGGATTCTGGGCGAGACAGCGTCCAGCCTTTGATTTTTTTGGCCGGCACGCGCAGGCTGACCGGTGGATTCGTCCACGGCTCGCTGGTCATGGCATGAAGCTGCACTTCAATCTGTTCGGACAGAGGTTTCTTATCCAGGCTGAGCGCATAGTTCCACGAACTCTTTGGAAACATGACGTAAGCGGGGAACTCTTTGGTCTGGTTCGGATCATCCGAGTCAATCCGCCGATCTTCTTCAATTTTGAGCGAGTAAAGTAGCGGGCCCCGCTCGATGGCAACTCCGCCGCCGATCCAGTCGATCCGGTTCAGCTCCATCGGAAGCACCAGAGTGATCCGGTCGGTGTGGGCGAACAGTCTGGTGATGCCGGTCATCGTTCCTGCTGTGAGCTTGCGCTTCAGCGGTTTCCCGTTGATCAGAATTTTTGCGTTGCGGCACCAGCCGGGAATCCGTAGCCAGAAGGTGAATTTTGCCGGGCGGTTCATGCGGAACAGGAAATCAATCTCTTCGCCGAAGGGATAGTTGGTTTCCTGCGTGATCGTTATGTCCTGTCGTCCGGACTTGAAGGAATAGCTTCCCGGCCCGTAGAGCACGGCGGCAGGATTTCCGTCTTTCTGCATCCACATTCTGGACACATAGCAGGGCATCACCCGGTTGATCTGTCCGGTACAGCATTCTGTTCCGGGCTTGGGGCGGTAGCACATCCACTGTCCTCCGGCGGAAGAAAGCGAGTGGCTGGAATTTTTATTCAGCACCACCTGATTCGGGCCGCTGAAATACTGCAAAGCCTTGAAGTCCGGTGTTACAGCTCCGGGCGCGGCGTTAAAACATGCCCGTTCAATTTTATCGGCGAAATCGGTGTGGCCTGTTGCCATCAGGAGATATCCGGCGCTCCACGCATAGTCAGCAATATCGCAGGTTTCATGCACATCTTTCGGACTTTTTCCGTGCAGCTCTTCGTGGGAACTTGGCACGCCGTCGATCAGCATATGATGCCTGTCCAGCTTCCGGAATCCGTTCACGGATGGCTGCAGATACCGCCGGTTGCCAGTGTACATATAAAGAATGGAGCCTTGCTTCACCGTTTCAATAAAGGTGACGCCATGGATCGTCGCCGGCGTATCCTTTTTCAATTCCGACGCCCGCAGATCGCGCTCGGGGCCCTTGGCGGTACGGTCATATTCCTGATAAGCCTCCTCCGCCATGGCCAGCAGTTTGCTTTCACCGGTCTGTCCGTACAGCCAGCACATGATCTCAACGTTGCAGACATCTCTTCCGCCTGCATAGTCGTATGCGCTGCACAGATAGTGTTTTTTTAACGCCGGAATAATCCGCTGGTCCCCGGTGGCGTAGAAATGCGCGATCATGGCGCGGAAAAAAATCGAATGAGACCACCGGCCGGCCGGCATAGGCTTTTTGCAACCCTTCGGTCCGAGATACCCGTCCGGGTCAGCGTGTTTGAGAACGTAATCAACCTGCTCCCGGGTCTTTTTCATCAGCTCGGGATCATCCAGCAGATAGCCGCAGCGGGTGAATCCGTCGATCCAGTAAGCGGTCTGTTCATAAGGCCACCACGGTTCTCCGTACTGGAAAGCAATATGTTTACAGGCCCACAATTTACTGGCGAACGGAAACCCCGCCACCTCAAGGTGACCTGTTAATCCGTGCTTTTGAATTTCCAGCCAGCGTTGAATCCATCCGCCCGGGCGGATTTCCGCCAGCGGGACTTCGGTAAAAGCAGCTTTTTTCATATAGACGACTCCTCTTTTCGGGCCAGTGCAGCCCATTGTTTTATGGTAATTTGCTCCGGCCGTGTCGCCGGATCGATTCCGCACGGTTCCAGCCTTTCAAAAAATTCCGGCGCGTTTTTCCGCAGATTGGAACCGATCTGTTTGCGGCGCTGTGTGAAGGCCAGCTTGATCAGTTTTTTGAATCGCGCGTAATCCGGTACATCGGCCAGCGGCGCAGTGCGCTTTTCAAAACGAACTACCGCCGACCACACTTTCGGCGCGGGCATAAAGCAGGTCGGGCTGACGTTCTTGATGTTCTTCACGTCGTAATTCAGCTGGCTCCAGATCGCCAGCGGCCCGAATTCTTTTCCGCCTGGCTGTGCAGTCAGGCGGTCGGCCACTTCTTTCTGTATCATGAAAACCATTTTTTCCGGCAGCGGTGCGGCTTCCAGGGCATCGACGATGAATCGGCTCCCGACGGAATAAGGCAGATTGGCGACGATTTTATTAATACCGCCTGCGAACAGTTCGTTTAGATTCACGTCGAGCACATCCTGCTCAATCAGCGGAAGCGCCGGGAAGTATTCCTGCAGATGCGCAACCATCGTCCGGTCTTTTTCTATCGCGGTGAGTTTTGCTCCGGTGGTCAGCAGCGCCTGCGTCAGCGCGCCGAGGCCGGGGCCGATTTCGAGCAGCTGATCCGCCGGAGAAATTTCCGCTGCCGCGACGATAATGCCGAGGATATTGGAATCAATCAGGTAATTCTGACCGAGTCCTTTATTCGGGCGGTGTTCGAGCGAATCAAGCAAAGCCCGGATCACCGACGGGCTGGTTAGCTTGCCTGAAGGATTTATTTTTTCCACGGATTAGAACCTTTGGCTAGTTCAATGGCCGTTTCGATGGCGGCGATCATGCTGTCGGGTTTGGCGATCCCTTTTCCGGCGATGTTAAACGCCGTGCCGTGGTCGGGTGAAGTGCGGATGATCGGCAGTCCGACCGTCAGATTCACTCCGCAGTCGAACGCGTGCATCTTGAGCGGGCCGAGACCTTGGTCATGATACATCGCCACGACCGCATCGAACTGATGATTCAACGCCTGGAAAAAAATCACGTCGGCCGGAATGGGGCCGACGGCGTTGAAGCCCTTGGCGCGGGCCGCTTCAATGGCGGGCGCAATGACGGCGGATTCTTCGTCGCCGAGCGTGCTGCCATCACCGGCGTGAGGGTTGAGTCCGCAGACGCCGATGCGTCCGTCTTTAATTCCGAACCACTTCAGCGCTTCGCCGGTCAGCTCAATGGCTTCAAAAATATTTTCTTTGGTGAGCGCGTCCGCGACGGCGCGCAGCGGCAGGTGGCGCGTGGCGAGCATCACGCGCAGGCCTTTGCCCATCAGCATCATGCCGTAGCGTTTCGTTCCGGTAAGCGCGGCAATCATTTCGGTGTGGCCGGGATAATTTACTCCGGCGAGTTTAAGCCCCTCTTTACAAATCGGTGCCGTGACCATCGCGTCGAGTTCGCCGTCGAGACAGCCGCGCACGGCGCGTTCAATCGCGACGACAGCGGTTCGCGATGCATCGGCGGTGATTTTACCGGGCGTCAGTTTTCCGTCGAACGGAATGTTCCATTTGCCTTTGCCGGAAGGGCCGATCAGAAAAAACTCAACATCTCTGATCCAGTGCTTGGAAGAGACGGCTTTGAGAGCGACTTCCGGCCCGATGCCGTTGACGTCACCGCAGGTTATACCGATACGGATGCTCATGGGCGTTCTCAGTACCGCTCAATAAAATGGTTGGCAGAAACGGCCTTGACCAACGCAGCGTGCAACCGGTCTCTTTCCGCTTCGAGGAGTTTTTTCTCGATGTCTTTCTGAGCGTCTTCAAAGGGCACGTAGCCTTCTTCGCGCCGCTCATCGACTTTGACGATATAAAATTCGCCGGGGGTTTCGATGAGATCGCTGATTTGGCCTGCTGGCGTTTTCAGTAGGGCGGGACGCAGTTCGGCGCGCACATCAGCGGGCTCGCGCCACGGACTAGCGGCCAGATCGCCTTCAGAAACTTCTTGGGCGACCGTGTCGAACGCGGCACCATCATGCAGTTTCTGCAGAGTATCTTCCGCCTGTTTCCGTTTCACCTCTCGGTCTTCGTCGGTTTTACCTTTGCTGATGAGAATGAAGCGGTATTTAACCTTAAAGGAAATGAAGTACTGTGCTTTGTTGCGCTCGTATTCGGCGCGGACGGCTTCTGCCGGAACATTGGCGCGGCGGGTGACTTCCTGATTGTAGAAAACGCGCAGGGTGATCTGGTCGCGGACGTCCTGTTTCCATTCGTCGTAGGTCATGCGGCGGGATGCCAGAGCGCGGGTAAGCTGAGCGCGGTCGTTGTTAAACCGCTCGCGGATAAGTTTGCTGACTTCATCGTCAATCACCTTATCGGGAAGAGACAGTTCGCGTCTCTTGGTTTCGGCCTTGAACAGCGCTTCCTCGACCAGCGCTTCACGAGCATCGAGATAAACAGCCTGCAACCGTTCCGCCAGCTCTTTTCCTTTATACTGGCGCATGAGCTGCTGAACATAAGGCGCGGCGCTTTCGCGCACTTCGCCATAGGTGATGATCGTGCTGTCCACGCGGGCGGCGTAGCCGTCAATCGCGGTAATCAGCGGGCCGTTGGTGGAGACCGCCGCCGGAGCCGGATTGGTTTGTGCGAAAAGCGCCGGAGCCGCCAGAACGAGAAGAAGAAGGATTTTTTTCATAGGAGCGGCATTATGCTCAAAGGGACTTCTCAGTGCAACGGCTTTTCCCGTCGGGTTCCGCCTTTTACCGGGATGCACACGGGGTTTGACAGGGGGCGTTTGGTGTTGTGTTTTGACGCGCAAAGGCTAGATTGCGGCGCGTCAAAAACGGGCCCGGTCAAAACAAGGATTTATAAACAATGCCATTCTCTGAACTCGGGCTTACAACGGCGATGCAGCGCGTAGCGGAAGCTGTTCACTACAAAACGCCGACGCCGATTCAGGAACAAACCATTCCGCTTATCTTGGAAGGAAGCGACCTGATTGCGCAGGCCCAGACCGGTACCGGAAAAACCGCGGCGTTCGCCTTGCCGATTCTCCAGTTGCTGAACGAGATGGAAACGAAAAAGCAACCGGGTGCCGTCCGGGCGCTTGTGCTGACACCTACCCGCGAGCTGGCCCAGCAGGTCGCGGCGGCCTTCGAACTTTTTGAGCAGTACATGCCTTCTAAAATCGGCGTGACGGCGATCATCGGCGGAGAAGACATTCAATTTCAGCTGCGTCATCTGCGGCGCGGCGTGGACGTAGTGGTCGCCACGCCCGGGCGTCTGCTGGAACTGATTCGCGAAGATGAAATTTGCTTCGATGAACTGCGCTTTCTCGTGATCGACGAAGCCGACCGGCTGTTAGATCTCGGATTTTCCGAAGAGCTCGACCTGCTCATTCAAGCACTTCCGGCGACACGCCAGAGCCTGCTGTTTTCCGCAACCTATCCGAAAAAAGTGATGACGCTTACCGAACAGGTGATGAACAATCCGAGTTACATCAACGTCATCGGCGATATTCCGACGGTGGCGAACATCAAGCAGCGCGTGATTGAAGTGAATCAAGTCAACCGCGGCCCGCTTCTGCGCCACCTCCTCAAAACGGAAAAGTGGGAGCATGTGCTCGTTTTTGTGAGTAGCAAACGCGCCGCCCGCAACCTCGCCGCCAAGCTGAAGCGCGACGGAATTCTGGCCGATGAGTTCCACGGAGACCTGAGCCAAGACGAACGAACCTTCGTGTTGAGCCAGTTTAAAAACCGGAACATTCGGGTTCTGATTTCCACCGACATTGCCGCGCGGGGCATCGACATTCAGAATCTCTCAACCGTCGTCAACTATGACCTGCCGCGCTCACCGGTAGGTTACATTCACCGCATCGGCCGGACCGGCCGCGCGGGTTCCAACGGGGTCGCTGTCAGCTTTGTTGACCACAGCGATCGGGCCTTTTTCGCGGTCATCGAAAAGCGAACGAAGCTACAGCTCGACCGCGAACAGATTCCCGGCTTCGAACTCACCGGTGCCGCGCCCGTAAAGAAAAAGGGATTACCGCCGGTCAAAGGAAACCGTCCGAACAAAAAAGACAGAGCCCGCGCCGCCGCCGCTCAAAAATCCGGCACCAGATAAACAAAAAAAAAGGGGGGGTAAAAGATAGGACTTTTTTCTGACACTTTTTTGCTCTCGTTTTCATTGAAGGTTTTGGAGGCAACTCGAGTCAATTTTTGACAAAAAAATGAAGTGGTTGGTTATATAAAAAATAAAATAAGATAAAATCCCCTTATTTTTAATGGTTTTTGCCAAAAAATGTCATTTTAAAAAAACCGCCCTTTTCTGTTCCTTTCCCTTCCTTTTCCCATAGTGTTTCCATAGAATGTTCGCATTGGTAAACAGAGGCACGTAGAGGTGTCGGGGTTTGGAGGTATGTTTGTAACCTCTTTTGACCATAGAAATAGAACGAAGAGAAGTTTAGGATAAATAAGGCTGTCTGTATGAATATTATAGTACCTGTGTTAAGCGTACTTATTTTTGCAATCGCCTGTTTCACTGTGCCAGCACCAAGAAACAGAAGCGCATCTAAGCGTGGGATTAATTCTGACGAATCTAAGAACCCGACAAGGGCAATCAATATTGTTGAGCTGTCCAAAGAATACAACCGCACTGTGTAGGCTAAATGAGCTTTTTTAAGTTCACAAAAAAGCGCCTACTGGTTCTTCTGTTAACTTTGGAGGCTTACGCCCTATGTCGTGGATTCGGCGACGCGATACAATTTTTTAGGGCAGAGCATCCAAATTTGACCTTCGGGCTTCCGGCTTCAGTCTCGTTTAAGTTGTCCGATATTAGCGAATTGGTGTTTTTGTGGAAAGGCGTCGCCTGTTTTGCTGTATCTGCGCTTTTTGTAAAACTATGTTTTTCAGCAGTCCAATCAGACATATACACGACTTTGGGACTCGATGAAGTTCGTAGAAAAAAAATCGAACTCGATAAGCAAACAAGACTGCTTCTGGATCTACTCGGAAGTAAATCTGGGATTACTCAAATATTTCCCGCTCATAATGATCGACCTGTTGAGCAACAGCCGTATGCCAAGGCGATTCGAGATCAGTTGAAAAACACACGAACTATTAGAATGCTTTCTATGGCTGGGTATGAGTGCTTTGGGAAGGGGCCTAATGCACTCATATATGAAGAACTTGCGGATCGACCGGGGCTGGCCGCAACTTTTTTAATCCTCAATCCAATCGAGGATAATCCGATCATAGACAAGCGCCTTGTTCAGTTGAGGCACTGCGATCCAGCTTATACTAAAGTAAATTTTATTAGAGACATTAATAAAACTATAACCGCATTTTCGAGTATAGTTACCTCGGATTCTCGAGTTAACACAAATTCCGGAGCGCTAAAGCTTGGCTTGTTGACCTGTGATCCCGTTTTTCGCCTGCTAATCTTCGACAACTGTCTTTTTATGAGCACATATGAAGAAGACGCTCACGGACACCATACCCCGATGTACCGTATTGATGCGCCTGAGCAGGAAGGCCATACTAGTCTGTATGGTAGCTTCGTGCGCCACTTTGATCTTCTCTGCTCACAGGCCGAATTTAAGGCCGGGGTTCGATAATCTAATAAGTGACGGGGTCAGTCCGATAATCTGACAATTTTATGCAGTCGATTTCTAACCAGAGGGATGTCGCCAGCGAATTTATAACGTGAACACGATAGAATATTCACCACAAAGGCTCAAAGGACTCAAAGTTACTGGAATAATTGTGCTTTGTGACCTTCGGTTTCTTGGTGACTTTGTGTTAAATGTCCCGCTTATTTTTGCCAGAATCCTCACTTCGCCTTCTGAGCTTTTTTCCACGCTTCGAATTCGTCCAGCGTGCCGCGGTAGTCGGTGATGCCGTCTTGGGTGACTTCGAGTATCCGCGTGGCCAGCGTCGCAATGAAGCGGTGGTCATGCGAAACAAAGATCAGTGTATTGGGGAAGAGCGAGAGGCTGTAGTTCAGCGCCTCGATGGATTCCAGATCCAGATGGTTGGTGGGCTCGTCCAGCGCCAGCACATTGCCGCCTTCCAGCATCATTTTTGCCAAGATCAGCCGGGCCTTTTCGCCGCCGCTGAGCACGCCGGTTTTTTTCAGGACGTCCTGACCCTTGAACAGCATTTTACCCATAAAGGAACGCAGCTCCACTTCGGATGTTCCAGCGGCGGAAAAGCGACCCAGCCACTCCAGCGCGGGAGTTTCAGAGTCCAAAAGGGTCGCGGCATCCTGCGGGAAGAGGCTGACCTGAACGGTTTCGCCGAAAATAATCTTGCCGGTATCGCTTTGCAGCTGATTGCACAGAATGTTGAGCAGTGTCGTTTTGCCGATTCCGTTTTTACCGACAATGGCCACGCGCTCTTCCGGCCCGATCGTGCAGGAAAAACTGCTGAACAGCGGCTGATCATACGACTTGGAAACCGACACGGCCTCAAGCACTTTGTCGCCCAGCCGTTTTTTCGGTTGAAAGCGGATGAACGGCGATACCCGGCTGCTGGCCTTGATTTTTACAACTTCCAGTTTTTCGAGAGTCTTCTTGCGCGAGGTCGCCTGCTTGGCTTTCGAGGCGTTGGAGCTGAACCGGGAAATAAACGCTTTCAGATCATTTGCCTGCCGCTCGATCTTCTGGTTCTGCTTTTCCTGCTGCTCGCGTGCGTCCAGGCTGGCGATGGTGAAGTCGTCATAATTTCCAGGGAACAGACGGATCTCATGGAAATCCAAATCGGCGATGTGCGTACAAACCTGGTTAAGGAAGAAACGGTCGTGCGAAATCGTAATCACCATCCCGTTATAATTTTCAAGCAGCTCAACCAGCCACTCAATCGACTCCATGTCCAGATGGTTGGTCGGCTCGTCGAGCAGCAGCAGATCCGGCTTGCCGAAAAGAACCTGCGCCAGCAGAACGCGCAGTTTGAAACCGCCTTGCAGAACGGTCATGGGTTGTCCGAACAGATCCTCGGTAAAGCCCAGTCCGACCAGCAGCGTGGCGGCTTCGGATTCCATCGTATAGCCGCCGGCTTCGCCGAAGTCGTGCTCGATGTGGCTGCAACGATCGTGCTCTTCGTCGGTCAGATCATCTTTTGAGTAGAGCAGTTCGCGTTCGCAATGCAGTGCCCACAGCTTGGGATTCCCCATGCAGACGGTGTCGAGGATCGTGAACTCATCGAACGCGGAATGATCCTGCCGGAGATAGCCGAGCGTACAGCCGGGGCCGATCGTGACCGTTCCTTCGCTCGGCTCCAGCTGACCGGTCAGAATCTTCATGAATGTGGATTTTCCCGAACCGTTGGCCCCGATCAGCCCGTAGCGGTTGCCGGGAACAAACTTCACCGAAACGTCTTCGAAAAGCGCTGTCTTGCCGAAGCGCATCGTGATTTTTGAGGTTGTGATCATGACGGTTTAATCCGGGGTAAAATTAAAAACGAGGGCCGTGTATAGCAGGAACGCCCAGAAGAGCCGAATGCTATCTGCCCCGAATTTTTCCACGCGGAACCGCGGAAAGGGTTAGACCGGCCAGAGACTACGGCAGTTTTGTACCGCGGGCGGCGACCCACAGGGAATACCACTCTTCACGCGTCAGTTCGACTTCGTCGGCCCGACAGCAGGCGACGATGCGTCCGATATTACAGGAACCGACGATCGGCTGAATCTTTGCCGGGTGGCGCAGAAGCCAGGCCATAAGAAGCGTGTCGGTCGATACGCCTTTTTCGGCGGACATCGTTTGCAGAGCCTTCAGGCATGCGGATTCCCGTTCGTTGAGATCGTTTTGACTCAGCCGTCCGTGCATCAGCGGACTGTAGGCCTGCAAGGTGATGTCGTGCAGACGGCAGTATTCGAGCGTGCCGAGAAATCCGCCGGCCCCGCCGCCCTGATCGTAATTCTGCGGCTCATCAAACATATGGGAGTGCATCAGATTAATGCGCACCTGATTCGCGACCAGCGGCTGTTCGACGAAGCGGCGCAGCAGGGCAATCTGTCCGGCGGTATGGTTGCTGACACCGAAAGCCTGAACCTTGCCGGATGCATAGAGTTTGTTGAAGGCGGCCGCGACCTCTTCCGGCTCGACCAAAGCGTCCGGGCGGTGCAGAAGCAGAATATCGAGATAATCAAGGCCAAGGCGTTTGAGGCTGGCATCCACGGACGACAGAATATGTTTTCCGGAATTGTCCAGCCGGTGGGGCGCGCCTTGAACCGGACTGTTTGGAAGGCGGATCCCGCACTTTGTCTGCACATAAATTTTTTCCCGCAGCCCCGGATTGGCTTTAAGGAATTCGCCGAAAAGAATTTCCCCTTTGCCGGAGCAGTAGATGTCGGCGTGGTCGAAAAGGTTGATGCCGCATTCGACGGCTTGTTCGAAGGCGGCGAGTCCTTGTTTTTCCTTTTCCGCATCCCGTTCCGGCCCCCAAGGGAGTGCGGAGGTCATACATCCGTAAATGATGCGTGAGGCGTTGATCTGCGATCCGGCGATTTTTTGCGTATTCATGGCGGCGATACTCAAACAGACCCGTATCGAATGGAAGCGCGAATTTGCTTTCATTATTTTCAGGAAAGTCTGGGCGTCTCGAGGGTGACATCTCCTGCCGCCTGTTGTACGATGCCGCCCTTTAAATTCTACAGAAGGGACTAAAACCATGATCGCATTGCTGATTTCAGTGATTGTTTCTGCCGCCGCAGTTATTGCCGCGAGGGTTTACCATGTCGGTTTGGGCGGGGAGATTTTCGGAGGACTCGCCGGATTCCTGCTTCCCCTGTTCTTAATCGGATTCATTGTCCGGAAAAAAATGACGGCAGTTCAAAAGGAGCTTCAAGAAAAGCTCGTGAACGGCCAGAAACAGATGAACCGGAAGATTCAGATGTTCCAAAGCCGGCCCGGCGGGAACATCAAACAAATCCAGCGCCAGCTGGAAGGCGATCAAAAGGCGCTGATCTCGGAAGCGCTGGTTTTTGTGGATCGTTTTGAGCCCTTCAAAAAATGGAGCCTGATGATGGGTCGGCAGATTGCCACCATGCGCATGCAGTTCCTCTATCAGCTGAAAGACTTCGAAGCGGTGGATAAACTTTTGGCGACGGCGGGACTATTCACCGGCCCGATGTTTATGGAGCCCATGACAATCGCCATGAAAATAGCCCGTCAGTATGAGCACGGCGAACTGGAGAAACTCGAGAGAACGTTCAAGAGTCATGTGAAATGGATGCGCGGCAATCGCGGAACCCTGCTTTACGCAGTGATGTCCTGGATTTATATGCAGCAGGGCGAGTCCGAAAAAGCGCGCATGCTTTTGGTTAAAGCAAAAGATATCACTTCCGACAAGACCCTCGCCAGCAACTGGGAACTGCTCGCCAATAACAAAGACAAACAGTTCTCGAACGCCGGACTGGGCGAAGAATGGTACAGCCTCTATCTCGAAGCCCCGCCGCTTCCCAAACAGCAGAGAATGCACGGCAACGCGCACGGCGGACGCCGGTTTTAGCGCAAAGCGGCCTGTTTTCGGGCTTCTTCAACTAAGCGGAGCGATTCGCGCCATTCTTCCCGAAGCAGAATTTTAAATGATGCAAGGGCCGGACTTAAAGGAAGCAACGGATCATCCGTTTTGATAACACCGACCGCGTTTTCATAATTCCACAGCAGGTCGATGTATTCGGCGCGGCGCGCCAGAGCAATCAGCAGGGGCGGATAGCCGCGTTTCAGTAGCGGCAGATTGGCGATCAACCGGGCGATACGTCCGTTTCCGTCAAAGAACGGATGAATGCGCACGAAGCTCAGATGTGTCCACGCATAGACATTGACCGCTTTGGGTGCCGACGTCGCCGAGCGGAGCTTCCGGTTGAACTCTTTAATCCAGCGCGCCATCAGTTTCGGCGTGTCATCCGGCCGGGCATATTCCATATAAACCGGTTTGCCGTCGCGCACGCCGGTCGTTCCGTTGTAATCGCGCTTCCAATCGCCGACCGGACGCAGAGAATCGATCGGGCTCTTCTGCATCACGCAACGGTGCAGATTGAACAGATCGTCAGCAGAGATTTTTTCTTTCTGGATCAGATCATAAATCAGCTCGACCGCCTTGGCGTGACCGTAAACCTCTTCGTGATCCTTCAGCGGCTTTCCGCTGATTGTCAGCCCCAGCTCCAGTACTTTTACGGTCTCACCCAGCGTCAGCGTATTGCCTTCGATCCCGGTCGAATCAAACGTCCAGAGAGCGGTGAATTGTTTGATCAGCGACTCTCGGATATCGGCGGGAAGATTTTCATAAAACAGGGAAGGGTGCTTTTCGGTCTTTTCCCGCGTCTTCAGGAATGAAAACACGGCGTTGTACGTGACGGTCAGCCCATGCTCGTGGTTCAGCAATTCCGCGATTTTACGAAGCGGAACGCCCTGTTCGCGCAGATTACGGATCTGCGCTTCAAACGGAGTTAAGATGGATGATGAGCCCTTCATGTGCGGATAAACTGCTCCTGACACCCCGTCTTGTCACTACTAAAATCTGATAATTTAGAACAAGTTTATCGTGACAAAATCGTCCGCCAGCCCCGCAGACGGTTTGTTTAGAGTGGTTTTAAAAATAGCAACCACTTCACCGCCTGAAGGCGGAACTACATGCCTCCCGTGCTGTATGCAAAGTGGAACTCCATGCGCCCGCATAGGTATGTAGTCCCGGCTTCAGCCGGAATCTGCTGACTCAATAGATTTTCTTAACACGCAGAAATCAGCCGATTCTAAAATTCATTGGCTGACCCCGTTACTGACTCCGTTACGTTAGTTACGTTATGAGACTGCAATGTTCACCAGTCGACCGGGGACGACGATTACCTTTTTGATCGCTTTACCTTCGGACCAGCGGATGACCGCTTCGTCGGCGACGGCGAGTTTTTCGATCTCTTCTTTGGTCGCGGTGGACGGCACGGTGATTTGTCCGCGGACTTTACCGTTGACCTGCAAGGCCATCCGAATCTCGTCGCGGTGCAGCGCGGCTTCGACCACTTCCGGCCATTTAGCCGCAAGAATTCCGCCGGTATGACCAAGTTCTTTCCAGAGCTCTTCGCTTATACTTTGTTTATAGATGGGTTCTGTTTGCTGAAACGTAAAACGCGGAAAAGCCGGCTCGGATAAGTTCGCGCATCATAAGATCAACTTCTTCTGAGGAAGCTTTAGACCATGCTGATACCTGATATTGAAGGTCGGTGATTTGCACAACGCTTAGCTTTTCGGCAAAAGCTTTAACTTCTCCGGTCTTGCTGTCGATCAGGAGGATGGAAAGCCATGCGAAGGCATATGTATCGTTGTTTTTCACGAAGAAACCGATACCTTCTGCAGGTCGTCCGTCAACAAACCCTTTGTGCGGCTGGATCACCAGTCGGGTGTCCGCCCCGTGTGGATTGTCCGTCACGCGGTATTTTTTATCGGTCAGATAACTTTTGATTTTGCTCAGAAGCGGATCAAGAAAGGGGGTTCCGTAGATTTGTGTAGGGGAACCCGTCGGGCCGAAGAACTCAATAAAGCCAGAATAATTCGACTCCATGTAGATGGTTTTGATTGATGACTTTTCCGTCGGAGAAAGGGGGCGGGTTGAAAAACATCCTGATACTAGTAACATTCCTGATAGAAATAATAAACAGACGAATATTTTCATCATGTATTTCCTTACCTCTACATTCAGGCTCATCTAACAGCCTATCCTCACAGTTTTGATTTAATATGAAAATTTAATAATGAGGTTTGTTAACCCACGGCAATGTTCACCAGACGGCCGGGGACGACGATGACTTTTTTGATCGTTTTGCCTTCGGACCAGCGGATGACGGCTTCGTCGGTGACGGCGAGTTTTTCGATCTCTTCTTTGGTCGCGGTGGACGGCACGGTGATTTGTCCGCGGACTTTACCGTTAACCTGCAAGGCCATCTGAATTTCGTCGCGGTGCAGCGCGGCTTCGACCACTTCCGGCCATTTAGCCGCAAGAATTCCGCCGGTATGACCAAGTTCTTTCCACAGCTCTTCGGAGATATGCGGCGCGAAGGGCGAAATCAGGACGATCACTTTTTCGATGGCGTCACGGAAAACCGCTTTGGCCTGATCGGAACTGGCGGCATCGACTTTGATTTCATCGATAGCGTTCATCAGTTCCATGATGGTGGAAATAGCCGTATGGAAATGGAACGCGCCGTCGAGGTCGCTGGTGATTTTCTTCACCGACTCGTTCAGCTTGCGGTAGAGATCGCGTTCCGGCTTGTCCATTGCGTTAATGTTGCAGGCAGGGATGCCTGCGGTACAAAGCATCTCTTTGTTCTGCCAGACGCGGCGCCAGATGCGGGCGAGGAAACGGTAAGAGCCTTCGACGGCGCTGTCGTTCCACTCGGCTTCTTTTTCCGGCGGGCCGATGAAGAGCGTATAGAGGCGCACGGTGTCGGCGCCGTAGTTTTCGATCAGCTCGTTCGGGCTGACGACGTTGCCTTTGGATTTACTCATCTTGTAGAGCTTGCCGTCGATGTCGCTCTTTTTGCAGATCATTCCCTGCGTGAAAAGTTTGGCGAACGGTTCGTCGAAGCCGATCAGGCCGAGGTCGTGAATGACCTTGGTGAAGAAGCGGGCGTAGAGCAGGTGCAGAATGGCGTGCTCGATGCCGCCGATATACTGGTCAACCGGCAGCCACTGGTTGCAGGCCTTGCTGTCAATCGCTTGAGAACTGTCGCGGGCATTGAGGTAGCGCAGGAAGTACCAGCTTGAATCGACGAACGTGTCCATCGTGTCGGACTCGCGCCGCGCCGGTTCGCCGCACTTCGGGCAGGAACAATTCATGAACGCATCCGAGCCTTTGAGCGGCGACTCGCCGGTCGGCTTGAACTCGACGTCGGTCGGCAGAAGAACCGGCAGTTCATCGTCGTTGACGGGAACCATGCCGCAGCGGTCGCAATAGACGATCGGAATCGGCGCGCCCCAGTAGCGCTGGCGGGAAATCAGCCAGTCGCGCAGGCGGAAATTGATCGTGCCTTTGCCGAAGCCTTTTTCTTCGGCGTGCTTGATCATCGCGCTGATCGCCTCGCGGTTCGGTAGGCCGGTGAATTCGCCGGAGTCGCAGCAGACGCCGTCTTCGGTGTAGGCGTCGTCCATGTCGGCGAGAACAAGCGAGCCTTCCGGATTTTGAATCGAGAGCTTGATCGGCAGGTTGTATTTTTTGGCGAAAGCCCAGTCGCGGGTATCGTGCGCCGGAACGGCCATCACCGCGCCGGTGCCGTACATCAGCACATAGTCGCCGACCCACAGCGGAACTTTCTCGCCGGTGAACGGATTAACAACATAGCGCCCGGTAAAGACGCCTTTCTTTTCGAGCACGTCGGATTCGCGGTCGAGGTTGGTCAGCTTCGCGCTGTCGGCGACAAACTTCAGCACTTCCTGCTCCTGCGGCAGACCGGCGATCATCTCCTTGAGATTCACGTATTCCGGCGCAAGCACCATATAGGTGCAGCCGTAAATGGTGTCCACGCGGGTGGTGAAGCAGGAAACTTTGTTCGAGCAGTCGGCTTTGCCGTCGGCGCGCGGAACGAGCGCGAAATCAATTTCCGATCCTTCGGAGCGGCCGATCCAGTTGCGCTGCATCGTCTTTACGCGCTCCGGCCAGCCTTCGAGCGTGTCGAGATCGTCGAGCAGGCGCTGGGCGTAGTCGGTGATTTTGAAAAACCACTGTTCGAGCGCCTTCTGCACCACGGTCGAATCGCACCGGTCGCAGAGGCCGTCGACGACCTGTTCGTTGGCCAGCACCGTCGCGCAGCTCGGGCACCAGTTGACGTTGCTTTTCTTCTTATAGGCCAGCCCGCGGTTGAACATCTGGATGAACAGCCACTGCGTCCATTTGTAATATTCCGGCTCGCAGGAGGTGACTTCCTTATCCCAGTCGTAGCAGCAGCCCCAGGCGGCGAGCTGTTCCTTCATCACAACGATATTCTTGAGCGTGCTTTCGCGCGGCGGCGTACCGGTTTTGATTGCGGCGTTTTCGGCGGGCAGGCCGAACGCGTCCCAGCCCATCGGCGAGAGCACATTGAAGCCGCGCATCTTTTTATAGCGGACGACGGCGTCGCCGATGATGTAGTTACGGCCGTGGCCGACGTGCAGTTTGCCGGACGGATAGGGGAACATCATCAGGCAGTAATACTTCTGCGCCGTCTTTGACAGATCGGTTTTGAACAGGCCGTGCTCGTTCCAGTGCGCCTGCCACTTCGGTTCAATTTCAGAAAAAGGGTATTTCTCGTTCATTATTATTTCCTCTCCGCCCGGTCGGGGACCGGGCCTACAGAAGCGGATTCGAAAAACTGTAGGCCGTGTGCCCTCACACGGCGTTTGTAAACCGCAACAGACTACGGATTCCGGCGGATTTTCCAAGCCTTGGAAGCAGATTTTCTGATCTACAAAAAGAACATCCGGAGTGCTTCCAAGAACTGGAAACGCTCCGGATGTGATGACGCAGGCGCAGCCGGTTATTTCTTCTTCTGCGGGTTCGCTGCGGTGTGCATGGATATAAAGGCGATCAGGAACTGTTTGGCTTTGAAGAAGAGGTTCTCGGTTGCCTTTTCAGCTGATGTGACGTGAGCCATGTCACGGAGTTCACCTGCATCAAGGAAGTAACCGTGGCAGGCGGTGCAGACTTCAAATTTGAGGAGAGGATCTTCACGGTCGGAAGCAGTTTGCATCGGTTTTCCGCAGCGGGGACATTTGATGTCGTGAACTTTATTCATCTGCAGGCCCTTGATTTTGCTGCCGGCGTCAACCGAAGTGCCGCCCTTAGCTTCTGCCAAATCTTCCGCCTCGAAAACATCACACCAGATTCCTCCGCAGTCGGCGCAACGATCAACGGTCGTATCAGCGTATTTTGCGCTTCCCATAGAACCATTACATTTTGGACATTTCATTTCAGAGTTCCTTCCCGGTCTTCTAATTCATACGCCTGTTAAATTGGCGCCGAGCCTACAGAACGTCACTGAACTTTCCAAGGATTGGAAGGATGTTTTTCGACCCTCGGACTTTCCTGCGTCACGGCACCAAGGCGCGCTGCATAACTTTGATGAGTTCGTTGTCGTTTTCGTCGAGGTTGACGAGATCAGTCTTTCTTCCAGTCGTCGCCCGGCATGACGCGATGCATGAAACCATCGAATAGCGGAACCGTGAAAGCGGTATCTCCGTGATTCGGACTCCAAATCATTCCTTTGTTAATCAACTGGCCGCGAGTCGGTCCGAGGGCGCTTACCTTGCGGTTAAGAATATCCGCGATATCGCCGGAGCGGTGCGGCCCGGCTCCGAGTTCGGCCATGGCTCGCAGATAACGTTTTTCTGCTGGCGTCAGACGATCAAAACGGACGCGAAAGAAACTTTCATCAAGAGCGGCAATGGCTTCTTTTGAAACCAGCGTTACGTCCAGAAGAGTGATGGGGGATTTTTCGGCGGCATCCCAGGCATGTTTCCCCCACTCCTGAATGAAATAGGGGTATCCTTCGGTTTCCTGTACAATCCGCTCCAGCGCATCTTTTTCGACAAGCACATTCTGATCTGCGGCAGGTTTAAGGATGGCCTGTTTCGCGGCGTCCGGATTAAGAGGGCCAATTTCCGGGAAATCGAATAAACGCTCAGCGTAGGACTTTGCTCTTCCCATACGACCACGCAACTGCGGCAACCCTGCTCCGACCAGCATAACTGGCAACTGACGTTGTGAAACCCTGTGAAGTGCCATAATTAGTGCTTCAAGTTCTGTTTCCTGAACATATTGGAGCTCGTCAACAAACATGACGAGCGCGGTACCGGCACTTTTTGCTGCAGCGCCAACTACTTCCAATAAGGCCTGGAGGTCGTGTTCCAAATCGCCGTTATCGGCCAGCCCCGGTTCGGGATCAAAATCAAAACCCACTTCAATGTCTTCGTATTTAACCTTCAGGGCTTTGGCAAAACCGGCAAGTCCGCGGAGTGCCCGTTGCGCCAACTCTTTTGCTTTTTCGTTTCGGGAAAGACGAAGGAGGCATTGACGGAGTTGCGGGGCCAGCAAGGCGGGCAAAGAGCGGTTTTCCGGAGCTTCGATTCGTAAGGTCTGAATTCCGGATGTTTCTGCATCATCACGCATTCTATCCAGCAACACCGTTTTGCCAACGCCGCGCAATCCGACCAGCAGAACGCTCTTGGTTGGAAACCCAAGGCGAGTTCGTTCGATGGCAATATGAATGGTTTTTAGGAGTTCGTCGCGTCCGGCTAGTTCTGGAGGAGGAGTCCCTGCACCCGGTGCAAATGGATTAGTGATCGGATTCATAGAGAGACGTATATAGCGAAATTAGGCTAATTACAATATTTTTATAATTTAAATAATTTACCTATATATCTGGCGGTGATGGCTGGCAATCTGCTGTGCGGTTTGTTCGGGGACGCCGGCTTCCGTGGCGAACTGCGGCCAGCGGGCAAGGGCGGCGGCGGTTTCTTCAAGTATCTGATTTACCCCGTTTTTGCGGAGGATGCTGAAGCGTTTGGCGACGGCTTCAAAGTCGGCTTTTTCAAAGTTGTCGTGTTTGCCGTTGACGCTCATCTGGTGACGGCGCGTCCACGCGCCGTCGGGGTTGTAGCAGTAAATGACGTCGTAGGCCGGAGCGAGCCGCCATTCACCCCGCTTGTTCATCAGGAAGGCGATATTTTTTGTATGGTCGTCCTGATTGCGGGCCATGACGTTGAAGACCATTCGCCGGAAGAGTTGTTCAAGTGCGCCAGCACCAAGTCCGAGACGCTGCGCGACATCCAGCGCCTGTTCGTAGCCGTAGGCTCCCGCCTGATTGAAATCCATGTGGGCGATGCCGCAGAGCGACTGCATGAAAATCTTTTTTCCGTCATTCGTGCGGTCGAAGCGGCGGGTCATAAAATGACTGCGCCCGTTTTCCTGAAAGAGGCGGCATTCGCTCATTTCGATTTCGGCGGCCAGCGCCATGCGGTGATAGGCGTATTCAATTTTGCCGAAGCCCTGCGGATCGTTGAGTTCTTTATCGCGGTTGCCGCCGATGCCGTCGAATTTGATCAGCCAGTAGCCGAAGCCGGGCGGCGCTTTGACCTGTCCGGAGCGGACTTCGCCGGTTTTCTCGTTCCACGCGATAACGGCTTTGGCGCGCGCGCCGCCTGCCGAGGTGCCGACCCGCAAAATATCGCGCATGCCGTCGAGTTCTTCTTCGTTTTCCGGGCCGATTTTTGTGGCGAGCATTTCTTTCTGCGCCAGTGCGGTGTTGGCCAGATCGACCAGCGCCGCCACGTTGACCGGAACCGAGCCGCTTTGCCGGTCGCGGAGGGCGGGGCGGAATTCCAGCGCGCCCATGCCGCGCTGTCCGAGGTAGCAGAGTCGCTCGACCGGCGTGAAGTCGGCGGGAGAGCGTCCGGTGCGGACGAGCCATTCATCGATCAGCAGGTTACCGAACCGGTCGGGCAGGGCGTCGGCCAGCATACCGGGCAGTCCGTGGAACGACTCGCGCGCCAGTTCGGGAAAGGAATAGACCTGCTTGCGCAGCGGCATGGTGAGCGGCGCGAGTGCAATGCCGCTGTCGAGGAAGTCCGGCGCATACTCAAACAGCGCCAGCTGCCGGTCAGCATCCCACGAGGCCGATCCGATGACGTTACCCCACAGGAGCACATCAGCTGTGACGGACGGATTCATTCTTCATTCCAGACCCACGGTGTCGTGCGGGGTTGCGGATAGGTGAACTTGCCGGAAGCTTTTTTGCGCTTCTTCCCGTTGAGCTTCGAGAGTTGTACCGGACTGATTTCCGGTTCGGGAAGAAACAGGTCGAGTTGCGACAGGCATCCCAGTTCCCGGAGGATGGAGATCAGGGTGTCGATAGTGAAGCTTTCGCCGCGCTCGGCTCCGACCAGTGTGCGGCGGGCGATACCGGCCTTTTCGGCCAGTGCCGCCTGCGTGATATTCCGGTTGAGGCGCTCGCTTTGCAGGCGCTTTCCGATCTCCTGACGGATCGCCTCGTTGCTGGCTGTTTCCATATTCATCATGGTGGAATTATCGTCATTTTCAGGCGTCAGGCAAGATAAAAGTTAAATTAAATGCTCATTAAACAATAAACGCAGAGAGCATAAAATTGCTCATAAAGTCAAAAAAAGCCATAATTGAGCAATAAGTTTCTCCGTAACATACAAATTAAATTATAGAAATGATGGTTACGGACTTGCCGGCGTGTTTCCACTTCACATCGAAGTCGAATAGCCGGGTTCCGAAAATCCGCGCCGGGTCATCGTCCTGATAGGCGGGGCGCGGGTTGTAGCTGAGGACGTCGGTGATGAGCTGCTGCTGATTTTTTTCCAAGGTCTGGAAAACCGTCTGCGCTTCCGGAGTTAAAGCAACCGTGTTGACCGGTTCCGGCGCGTCGTCGGCGAAGCCGCCGCGCGCGCCGGGAATGCTGTCGGCGTACGGAATGTACGGCTTAATGTCCAGAACCGGAGTTCCGTCGAGAAAGTCGCCGCCTATGAGTTCCAGTGTTGTGCCGCGCACGGCTTTGAGTTCGACGACGGAAAGACCGATCGGGTTGGGACGGAACGGCGAGCGTGTGGCGAAAACCCCCAGGCGGGTATTGCCGCCGAGGCGCGGCGGACGAACCGTCGGCTGAAACGTTTCGCAGATGCTTTCATGAAAGGCGAACACGATCCAAAGATGGGAAAACTTCTCAATGCCGCGCAGTGCTTCGGCGACGTTGTACGGCGGGAGCAGTTCGAGCGTGGCGGTCGCGCTTTTGATCAGTCCCGGCTGGCGCGGGATGCCGAACTTTTCCTTAAAGCAGGAGCGAATGATTCCGACCGGTTCGATATTCATGGCGACTTTTCCAATCCAATATTTGCCTAAGGAGCGCGTCCGGAAATAATCAGGACGATGGCGGTGAGCAGAATCAGCGCACCGGCCAGGCGGCGGAGCATGACGCCGCGTCCGGCGGTGTGTTCGAGGTTGCCGATATGCCGCCCGAACGCCCAGACCAACAGAACACTCCAGAGAGCATGTGAGCTGTACATGACGTTCACTTCCGGCGCGTGACCGTAGCGGCCGACCGCCAGCCCCATACAGATACCTGGCAGTGAAGCGATCATCATGCCGGTTTTTAGGTGCCGCCGTGCGGGGCGCGATAGGTCGCGGTAGGGTGTTCCGAAGCGCGGAATCAGCGTGAACATCAGCAGGGAGGCCATCATAAACATCAGTCCGGTGAAGCGCAGGGCGCCCCAGCCGCCCGCCCATTTTTGCAGACAGACGTCGCAGAGCGCGTAACAGAAAACCGCGCCAGCCATCAGTCCTGCGGTTTTTAGAAACGACGCATGGGTTTTCGGGTCCGGCGTGCGCATAACCAGCAGGGCGACGGCGGTGAGTCCGCAGGCAGCCCAGACGTTGGGTGAAAGCGGGGCGCCCAGCAGTAGCGCAGTGAGCAGGGCGTTAAAGACCGGCTTCATTCCCGCCACCGGCGCGATCAGGCTGACTTCGCCGGTGCGCAGGGCGCTCATCCACAGCGACGCTCCGCCTAGCCAGCAGATGGTGGCGAGCATCGGTTGATAAAACTGATGCCACGGCGCGGCGGTTCCGGCGAGAAGCACAAAGGGAAGAAGAAGAACGGTGGTTGTCCAGGTCATGGCGGCGAAGACGCGGAAGACGCCGCACCCTTCGGTCATAGCCTGCTTGTTGAAGATGCTGCCGGTGCTGTAGCCCAGCGCGGCGATCAGAGCGAGAAGAAGATAGACCGGCATATCGGACGATCCTTTACCGGCGGATTAATGTTTTGAGTTTCATGCGCCGCAGTGTAGGCTTTGCCGCAGACAATCACAAGTGCGCTTGGTTACGATGAAAGCGCCTGAACAGTAACTCAACCGGAGGAAAGACGATGAAGAAGTGGAAATGTGAAGCCTGCGGATATATTCATGATGGGGATGAAGCGCCTTGCAAATGTCCGAAGTGCGGAGCGCCGAAGGAGCAGTTTAAACAGCTCGACGATGCCGCGGCCAAACTGGTTGAGCGCTCACGCCACACCAATACTCTGCACGCTCACGTCATTGATCTGGCCCGCCAGCTGGAAGCGGCCTGCAACGCGGGGATTAAAGACGAGCTCGATCCCGGCTGTGTGGACGTGTTCACCAAATCCCGTGCGATGGCGTGGCAGATGATGAAGCTTTCGCTGACCGAAATGCAGGGCCACATGAAAAAAGGCAAGTGGGGCTGATGCGAAAAGCTGAGAGCTGAAGCTTGAAACCTGAAAGGCGCTCCGGATTCCGGGGCGCCTTTTTCTGTCTTGCTTCCGGTCCGTAAATATCCTTTCATCCGGACAAGCGGATAAATGAAGTATGACCGAAACCAACATTCTGGAAGTGTTTAAGGCGCTGGGCGATGAAGGTCGCTTGCGGATTCTGCGAGCTGTGGAGATTTCCGAGCTGTCGGTGGCCGAAATCGTCGAGGCGCTAAAAATGCCGCAGTCGTCGGTGAGCCGCCACTTGAAGCCGTTGCGCGACAGCGGACTGCTCGATACCCGCCGCGAGGGGACTTCCGTTTATTACCGGCGCGGGCCGGTTTTTCAGGATCAGACCTTTGCTCAGCTGATGAGCGAAAAGTTGGCCGAGTTGCGCGGTGCCAGCCGCGACCGCGCTGCGGTGGATCGCGCGATTGAGCTGCGCCGCAAGGAAAGCACGAAATTTTTTGACGAAATCGCCGGACGCTATGGCTCGCTGACTCAGCCGGGCGGCGGCTGGCAGGCTCTGGCTACCGCACTGGCCGCCGGATTCGCCGGACAGACGGTGGCGGATATCGGTTGCGGCGAAGGCGATCTGACGCTGCTGCTGGCGCGCTTCGCAAAGCGGGTCGTGGCGGTTGACCTTTCGGCGCAGATGCTGCGCGTGGTGCAGGAACGTTCCGAAGAAGCGGGCGTGGCGCGGCGCGTGACGGTGGGTCGCGGCGATCTGGAAAAACTTCCGCTGGAATCAAACAGCATGGACGCCGCTTTTGTGAGTCAGGTTCTGCATCATGCCGCGCGGCCGGAAAAGGCGCTGGCGGAAGCGGCGCGAATCCTGAAACCGGGCGGACGGCTGATTCTGCTCGATCTGGCCCAGCACGATCAGGAATGGGTGAGGACAGAGTGGGCGGATCAGTGGCTCGGATTCGACGAGCGCGAACTGCGCGGCTGGCTGGCCGGCACAGGATTTAAGATGGAGATTTTCCAAACGCTGGAGGGGCCGACGCCGGCTTTTTCTGTGGTGATGATTGTGGCAACTAAAGAAGAGAAGAAACGGAGCAAATAGATATGGCGAAGAAAGCGATTTCAAAAAAAGGTGATTATCTGGTCAAGGATCTGTCGCTGGCAGAATTCGGGCGCAAGGAAATGGAGCTGGCGGAATATGAAATGCCCGGTCTGATGGCGCTGCGTGAAAAATACGGTAAAGAGAAGCCGCTCAAAGGCGCGCACATCACCGGGTCGCTGCACATGACGATTCAAACGGCGATGCTGATCGAGACACTGCAGATTCTCGGCGCGAAGGTTCGCTGGGCGAGCTGTAACATTTATTCCACGCAGGATCATGCCGCTGCCGCCATTGCTGTTACCGGTACGCCGGTTTTCGCGGTGAAGGGCGAGACGCTGGAAGAGTACTGGGATTACACCGACCGCATCCTCGACTGGGGCAACGGTAAAGGTCCGAACATGATTCTCGATGACGGCGGCGACGCGACGCTGTTTGTCCACCTCGGACTGCGGGCTGAAAGCGACCCTTCGATTCTCGATCGCAAGCCGGGCAGCCACGAAGAAAAAGTTCTGCTGGCGCAGCTGAAGACGGCGCTTAAGAAAGACCCGAAACGTTTCTCGCGCATCGCCAAAGGCATTATCGGCGTCAGCGAAGAAACCACCACAGGGGTTCATCGTCTTTACCAGATGATGGAACGCGGCGAACTGCTTTTCCCGGCGTTTAATGTGAACGACTCGGTGACCAAGTCGAAGTTCGATAATCTCTATGGCTGCCGTCACTCGCTGGTGGATGGAATTATGCGCGCCACCGACGTGATGCTTTCCGGAAAAGTTTGTGTGGTCGCCGGTTACGGCGACGTCGGCAAAGGTTCCTGCCAGTCGCTTAAAGGGCAGGGCGCGCGGGTTGTCGTCACGGAAATTGACCCGATCTGCGCTTTGCAGGCCGCGATGGAAGGGTACGAAGTGATGACCATGGACGATGCCTGCGCCCTCGGCGATCTGTTCGTTACCACGACCGGCTGCTGCGATGTCATCACGGAAACGCACATGCGGAAGATGAAAGACATGGCGATCGTCTGTAACATCGGCCATTTCGATAGCGAAATTCAGGTCGAGAAGCTCAAGAAATATAAATGGACCAACATCAAGCCGCAGGTGGACAAAATCACCTTCCCGACCAAGAAGAGCATTCTGTTGCTCGCGGAAGGACGTTTAGTCAACCTCGGTTGTGCAACTGGCCATCCGAGCTTCGTCATGTCAAACAGCTTCACCAATCAGGTGCTGGCGCAGATGGAGCTCTACTGCAACCCCGGCAAATATCCGGTGGGAGTTTACACACTGCCGAAAAACCTCGACGAAGAAGTCGCGCGGTTGCATCTGGAAAAGATCGGCGTAAAGCTGGAAAAACTGACCCGCGCTCAGGCTAAATATCTTGGCTTATCGACGACCGGCCCGTTTAAACCGGCGCATTACCGGTATTAAAAGGCAGGCCGATCTCGCCGAAACCCGTCTCGGATTCCGAGGCGGGTTTTTTGCGGACGGACGGAAGACAAGAGAAATAAGTGTGGTGAAATACCGTACATTCTTCAAAAAACAAACTTGGTAATAGCCATCTATTTTTGTAGGATATAGCCAACATAACAACAGAGAAGGAGAAGATGTTATGGCAACAAACCCCATCGGAAAAGGTACCAAGACGATTGGTATCAATATGTCGAAGACCATGGCAGACGATCTGGAAAAACGTGCAGACTCTATGCACATTTCCAAAAGCAAATACTGCAAGATCGTTCTGCAACAGTGGCTCCAGTCAGGCAAGAAGCTGACTCTGGCCGAAAAGAAGTAGGAACCATTCCGAACTTCGACAAATATTTTCTATGAAAATATTTGGAAAAATGCCCCGTAATTACGGGGCATTTTTTATGTCGGCGAAAATCGCCCGAACCGCTAAGGCCGGATCTTCCGCCTGCAGAATCGGACGGCCGACCACCAGATGAGTGGCTCCCTGCTGCACGGCGAAGGCTGGTGTCGCGACCCGTTTCTGGTCGCCAGCCTCCCCGTCCGGCATGCGGATGCCGGGGGTTACCAGCAGTGCCTGCGGAAATTTTTTCCGCAATGCGCCCGCTTCGTGAGCACTGGTCACCAATCCATCGATGCCGGAAGAAATGGCAAGTTCGCCCAGCGCCAGAGCCTGATCTGACACGCTGCGACCGATGCCTAGATCGGCAAAGTCATCCTGCGAAAGACTGGTGAGCGTGGTCACAGCCACCAGTTTCGGCGGATTGGAACATTCGCGCGCCGCTTCAGCGGCGGCTTCCAGCATGGCCCGTCCGCCGATGGCGTGCACCGTCATCAGGTTGACGCCATGGCTGGCGGCGGTTTTTACCGCATTGGCAACCGTGCGCGGAATATCGTGCAGTTTGAGGTCCAGAAATATTTTTTTATTCCGCCGTTTCAGCGGGTCAAGAATGGACGGGCCTTCGGCGCAGAACAGTTCGAGACCCACCTTATACCACTCAATGCTGTCCGGAAGGCGGGTGAGCGCTTCTTCCATCTCTTTGGCGGTCGGAACATCCAGCGCGACGATCAGGGCAGGTTTCATTTTTATTCCTTTCATTCGAAATCAGTTGCGCTAAAAATCCCTGAACCGCAGACCGAAAGCAAGGATTTGTTCATGAAGCAGGAAATCGAACGCAAATTTCTGGTAACTGGTTATGGATGGCGCAAAACCGCCGGAGACGGATTGTCCTGCCGGCAGGGCTACATCACCTCCGCGCCGGACGGGGCGACCGTTCGCGTCCGGTTGCTGGGCGGAAAGGGGTTTTTGACGATCAAAGGCGCTACTCAAGGGATTTCCCGGCCCGAACTGGAATATGAAATTCCGGTGGCAGAGGCCGAGTATATGATTCAAAACCTTTGCGGCGGGCGGCAGATCGAAAAAAGACGTTATACACTGCGAATCGATCAGGTGGTTTGGGAGATCGATGAATTTTCCGGGCCGAACGCCGGATTGATTCTGGCTGAAATCGAACTTGAAAGTGAAAATCAGTCGTTCGAAAAACCGGAGTGGCTGGGCGAAGAAGTCTCTCATGACCATCGTTACACCAACGCCGCGCTCGCCCGCTGTCCCATTGCCCGGTGGTGAGTCCATTCAACTTTTCTTCAAAAAGTTCTTAACACCAAAAAGTTAAAGAGTAACATGCTCGGCATTTACTTCGTCTAACAAGGAAAGAAAAACATGAAGAAAATCATCGCGGTTGTTTTGCTCATGGGGGCTGCTTTGGATGACGTTTGCGCCGAGCTATTCACCTTCGATCTGGTCAACAAGAACGGTGCATCATGGGATGGGGCGTCTTCCGGCGTTTGCACCAATGCCGGCAGCGGGCTGACTTTGGAAGCGGCCATGTTTGCATATCTGAATGGAAGTTACAGTTTCGGGAGCCAGCTGAATTCGACGGCGACCGAATTCGGGATGAATGCGGCGGGTGCCGGAGATGCGACATCCTTGTTTGATACAGTTAATGGACAGGAGGCATTGTGGGTTTCATTTAATCGTGCGGTAACGGTAAAGTCCATTGCCGTTTCCAGCTTCACCGGCGGGAATGTTGAAACCGGCGCGTATCAGGTAGCGAGCGGAAGCCTCGTGAATTTTACAGCCAGCGGAACCTATACGATTGATGCCGCGCTGAATCAGGGTTCTTATTTCAAGGTAATCGCAATGAATACCGGCGGAGGAAACGGCTGGATTCTCAATTCGTTTACCGTGGAAGCCGTTCCTGAACCGGCAACCGCAAGTCTGGCTGCGCTTGGCGGGTTGATGGCTTGGGTTGTCCGCCGCGCTTCGCGAAAATAGCATGTGTTGCGGCTGACGGGAGGCGCTCCGGAATTCCGGAGCGCTTTTCTTTTTTCCAAGCATTGGAAAAAAGGCCGGGAACAGGTACACTGCGCCCATGAATATTTTTGAAAAAATCGTGAATCGCGAAATTCCGGCGACCATTGTCTATGAGGATTCCGACACACTGGCATTCGTGGACATCGGCCCGATTATCAAAGGGCATACGCTGGTTATTCCGAAAACCTGCTACAACCCTGTCACTGAAACGCCGGACGAGGTGCTCGCCAAGCTGATGTCGGTTTGCAAGCGGATTGCCGCCGCACAAATCAGGGAGCTTGGCGCGGACGGCGTGAATATCATCCAGAATAACGGAGCCGTCGCAGGTCAAGTGGTGCCGCATATCCACTTTCACGTCATTCCGCGCTTTGAGGGAGACGGCCATCACTGGAACTGGAACGCCAAGAAGTACGATAATTCGGTCGAAATGGAAAATATCGCCGCGAAAATCCGCAAAGGACTGGCCGAATGAAGCACCCGAACGCCGAAGAACTGCTGGCGGGAATTATGGCCCGCGACTCGCGCTACGCCGTGGACGCCTATGCCTTTGTTCGCGCCGGACTCGACCATACGGTTCGCCGCCTTGAAAAGCCGCGGCACATCAGCGGACAGGAACTGCTCGACGGCATCCGCGAGTTTGCGCTTTTCGAATTCGGGCCGATGACAAAAACTGTTCTCAACGACTGGGGAGTCCGGCGGACCGAAGATATTGGCGAAATTGTTTTCAATATGGTCGAAACCGGAATGCTGGGTAAAACCGAAAAAGACAGCCGCGCCGATTTCGCCAACGGATACGATTTCGACGAAGTTTTTCGCAACCCGTTCCGTCCTGTTGCGAATCCGCGCACCGGGAAATAACCAACTGATTTTTGGAGTTCTTTATGAATATGCTGAGCAATCTGATCGACGGGCTGTCAACCGTCCTGTTTTCCCTGATCACCGGGATCTCAATTACCTATTTAATCACCACACTGATTTCGGTGCTGACCTGCCGTCAGAAAAAAGTCAGTCCGCTCGTGCTGGATGAACAGTTGCCGACGATTACTGTGCAGATTACTTCCCGCAACGAGCTGGTGGCGCTCGACTGCGCCCGCTGCTGCATGGCTTTCGATTATCCTGAGGATAAGCTTCAGATTCTGCTGGGAGATGACAGCAACAATCCGAACGTCATGCAGGAGATTGATCATTTCGCGGAACATAATCCGCGCGTCAGAATATTGCGGCGGAACAACCGGATCGGTTTTAAATCGGGCAACTTGAACCACGTTAACGAATACACCACCGGAGAATATATTCTCGTCATGGATTCCGACTTTCTGCCGGAACCGGATTTTCTGCGGCGACTGGCGGCGCATGCCGTCGCTGATCCTGGGACCGCGGCGGTGCAGGCACGCTGGCACATCACCGATGCGCACGAAAGTCTGACGACACTGCTCGGCGCGGGCATTATCAATGTCACCCACTTCATCATGTTGCCGCTGTTCGACCGGTTTATGAAAACCAGCTTTCTCTGCGGTTCAGCCATGCTCATCAAACGTCAGGCGATGGTTGAAATGAACGGCTGGGAAACCAGCACCATGATCGAAGACATTGATCTCAGCTTTCGCTTTTTCACCAACGGCTACCGCATCGCCTATTGCCCGGATGTCACCTGCGACTGCGAAGTTCCGCACACGGCGCACGACCTTTTCCGCCAGCAGAAACGCTGGGCCTACGGCGTTGTCGAAACCGCGCTCAAACGCAGCCGTGCGCTCTACACTTCCCGCAAAGCGACCGTCGGCAACAAAATCGCCGCCGCAGTAGTCAGCTCCGGCTACGCCGTCAGCTTTCTGGTGTTCATCAGCACCATGCTGGGCTTTGTCCACATGCTGGTGCAGGGCGCCGGACATATGGACGACTCATTGCAGGTTTCTGTGCAGGGAACCGTCGGCAATCTCTGGCGGATTGTCATTTCCTGCGGCGCGCTCGTCGCCACCATCTGCGCCGGATTTTCCAGCGGCTTCGGGATCAAAGGGGCCGGCAAACTGATCATCGCCTCTTACACCATTGGCTTCATCATGCTCTTCCACGTCAGTAACGGAATAATTCGCGCCGTGCTGCACCTGCCGATCAACTGGGTTCCGCCGGAAAAACGCGGGCGCTGACTTCTTACTCCGCGCGGCGGACGGTGATGCGGTAATAGCCTTTTGTTTCGGCGGAGTGGACGGTGTCGGTCCAGCTGTTCTGCGGCCAGATAATATTATTTTCCAATGTCTGGAAAATTTCTGTCAGCGACGGACTCCATTCAATCGTGTAAACGCGACCCTCGACGGCGTTCCAGCTCAGCACATTGCGGCCGGTCTGGCGGAGTTCGAAGCGCGACTCGGAATCGAGCGGATCCGCTCCGGCCAGAATTTCCGCCGCATCACTGAGTCCGTCGTTGTCGGAGTCGGCGTTCGGATCGGCGACCGTACAGATTCCGATTGTCACGTCGCGGCTGTCGCGCAACAGCAGATTGGTTTTCGTTTCGTCAGACCAAAGCATGATATTCGGACTGATGACGTTGGTGCTGATATTTTCAAAACTGAGCTGCATCCACTTTTCGCCGTTTGCGAGCCGGTAGAGATTGCCGTGGTGCAGCCCGGTGAATGTGTTGGTAACGGTGCTTTCCAGTTGTACGGCTAACTTTTCGACGGTGACGCGGCGAGCCTCGTCGGGCATTTCTAAGAAATCTGCTCCGTCTTCGTTCCACACCAGCACATCGGGATTGCTGCGCACGGAGTCGGAGCGTTCGAACGAAATCTGTTTCCGCCACGAACCGTCAGCGAGGCGGAAAAGATTTCCGTGTCCGAAGCCGTAAAAGTTTCCGGCGATCTTGCTGTGAGTTTTTGTGTCGGTAGCCGGAACAACAGCTTCGCCGGTACAGGTGCCAATGACGGCGTTGTCGCGATTCAAAAAGCGCAGCATTTGCTGCCCATCTTTTATCCAGCGCCAGACGGTGACCGGCGAAGCCGCGCTGGAAACCGTTTCAAACGAAATCTGTTTCCACGCTGTTCCATCTGCGAGCTGATAAAGGTTTTGATAATGCAGTCCGGCGAACGTATTGGTCACGGCACTTTCAGTAACCGTCAGCGGAGCCACAACCACATAACCGGTGACATTGGTCACAATCATCCGGCGCTGGCCGGAAACGTTTGTGATCGTCACATACGGCTGGCGAAGTGCCGGACTGACCGCCCTAGTTCCTGCGGTGCTTTGCTGCCAGAACTGTCCGCCGGCGAGTTTGAAAATAGTGTCGCCGCTCCAGCCATAAAAAAATCCGGCAATCCGCGAACAGTCCGAAGCGGGCGGCGGAGGAACGGCAACGCGGTCGCCGGACACGATCACATCGTCCAGTATGGATTTGTCGCTGACGTTCGGATTATTCATTCGCGCGATGATCTGTACGGTCGTTCCGCACAAATTACTCTGCACTGCCGCCGCTGAACCCCAGTTGCCGACGTTCGCCGGATTGACGGTGAATGCGGTTTCCGCGCCGCCGTCTAACCGGTAAAACAGTTTCACATATTTATTCGTGCTGACGGACGAACCAGTTTCGGAGGCGATAGCGGAAAGCGAAACGTTGGCGCAATCAGCGATGTGGATGACAGCGGAAGACCAGACCGCTTCACCGTCCACATTTACAGCCTCCAGCCGTCCGCCGCTGGTGGATGTTGCCATGAAATAATCTCCGGCGCTGCCGCTGCCGGGATTCAGCGTAGCGCAGACGCCAGCGTTCAAACTCCAGTTTGTTATCCCGGCGGGATAATTGGTCGGCCCCAGTCCAGTGACGCCGGCGCCGGTATAACTGCTGAAGTTTTCCTGCCAGATGCTGGCGGCATCAACGGCGGCGAGGCCGCACCATAAAATACAAACAAATAGAAACCGTTTCATAAACAGCGGCTACTGGACTGGTTTCTTATAACCGGAAGTGTTCACCCGGCTTGCGGTGACGAAAATCAGCAGATTGCGCTTTGTACTGCGCTCTCCTTCCGAGCGGAAGAGACGGCCGAGCAGCGGAATTTTTCCGAGAACCGGAACGCTGTCCTTGAATGTCTCGAGCTGCTCTTTGATCAGTCCGCCCATCGCAATCGTGCTGCCATCCTCAATCGTCACCGTCGTATTCACTTTGCGGGATTTGAAAATCGGCCGGCGGGCGATCAGCCGGTCGGCGCTGGCGGTACGGCTTTCTTCGCGCCGGGTGAGGAAGTCGATCAGGTTGTTATTGGCTGGCGTATCGCTGTTCATGTCGAGCGATTCGTTGCCGTATTCCGGCCAAATGGTGGCGACGTGCTGTTCATCAAATCCGGCCAGCTCCCGGATTTCCGGCGAAAGTTTAAGATTAATCGTTCCGTTTTCCGGATCGAGTTCCGGCGTGACTTCCAGCATAACGCCGGTTTTCTCTTCGGCATAATTGAGCGGAATCAGGCCAGGTTGCGCGTAACGTTCGATTCCGATATCGAAGGCCGTCGGGAACCAGTGTACTTCGCCAACGTGAATGCTGGCGGACTCTCCGCTCTTCGTGAGAATTTTTGGCGCGGACAGCAGATCGCCTCCCGCCGTCCGTTCCAGTGCACGGATGACAAGATCCACCGGAGTCCCTTTCACTTTTTGAACCAGAAGTTCGCCTGCAGTTCCGATCAGCCCGGTGCCGGTCGGATCAGCGACGGCGCCCGCGTAGGAATTAAACGAAGTTGCGCGGCCCGCCTGATTCACGCCGGGGTTAAAGGTGTCTTGTCCGTCGCGCAGACTGTCTGTGAAAATTTTCTGTCCGCCGGGCATGGCAAACTTACCGGCAGTCAGGTCGGTTCCGGCTGTTCCGAGCGTCCAGTCAAAGCCAAGTTCATCAAGAGCGCCTTGAGAGACTTCGATGAATTTGGTTTCGATTTCAACTTGCCGCGACCGCTCTTCAATCGCTTTGCGGTTGCAGCGGTCGAGCAGTGCCGCCACAGATTCAATGTGCTTCGGCACATTGCGAACCAGCAGGATATTGAATTCCGGATTGTATTGTGCGCTTGCTCCGAGCGGGAAGGGCACTGTACCGAAAAAGTCGCGCATATCCAGCAATCCCGCGGACTGTCCGCCTGAGCGCGCCGCCATTTTTGTTCCAACCAGCGGCGTGATATCGAACTCCGCCGACACCATCTGCTGCGGCAGTTCATAGCCGACCGGCGTCAGGCTGACCATGCCGGGTCTGATTTCATACTTCATGCCGGATAGTTGAGTAACGATGTCCAGCGTTTCCAATACGGACAGATCCGTGCCGGAAAAGGTGATGCAGGGCAGGTTTGTTCCCGCTGTACCGAAGATCGCCAGATTGACACCCGTATGATCCGGATCGAGTTTCCGGCAAGTGGCGGAAAGTTCCATCACCACCTGCTGAATATCGGCGTTCTGAAACGCGATGTCCGGAATACGGATGCTTTCCAGTTTATCGCGCAGGGCGGAGGCTCGCTTTTCATCGGCAGACAGGTCGCGCTGTCCGGGTCCGGCTTCCGGACTTTCTTTTTCGCTTCCCGGAGTATTCCACGCCTCCTGCACGGTCTCCAGCATACGGGTGCGAACGGTTTCCTGTCTTTTTGTGTCGCGACGGTCTTCGGCGGAAGCGGACCGTGAGACGATGAGCGCCAAAACGAAAGCCGCAAACAACCGGCTGAAAACTCTTCTCATACCAACCTCCTTGCAAGATACGATTAAAACTTGCAAAAAGTAATATCAACAAACACAAGTGAGCAAGACATTATCATCTGTCAGGCCGAAATTAATCATATTGGGCCGGTTGATTTCTCAGGAAGGAAGTGTTAGCTTCTCGCGCTCAATTTGTGGAGGGGTGTCAGAGTGGTTTAATGAGCTCGCTTGGAAAGCGTGTGTACCCTAAACCGGTACCGGGGGTTCGAATCCCCCCCCCTCCGCCAGTCAATGGTTGATTCTTCTGTCTGTTCGTGAAAATAATCCCGGCATGCCCGAAAAGCTGAAATATTGCGTTTATGTGCTATTCAGTCATGCCGATGAAAAACTCTACATCGGATATACCGAGAACCTTCAACAACGGCTCACGGCACATTTTCACGGGCAATCTCCTGCCACAGCTCCGCGCCGTCCCTTTGCTCTACCGTATTGTGAATATCACCTCGCAAAACGGGCCGCCATGCGCCGGGAAATCTATTTTAAAAGTTCGTCCGGCAAGCGCACTCTCAAGTTGATGTGCAAGGATTCTCTTAAAGAACTCTGCTCCGAGTGAGAGAACCGATTTCTGATAGGGGATTGTATGAAAGCACAGCAGGTGCTTTCCCGGCGAAAACGGGTCAGGTTTTGGACTGCGACTCGGCAGCCTTACATAAATGAAACTGCTCGCGAACGTAGTGCTTTGCGGACACAGCCAGATTCCTGCATTAACGAATATTCCAATTTTCTAGCCGTAAAGCGGGGTTCACATCTTCCGGCGTGACAAATGCGTGTCCGGCGGAGCATTTAATGTAAGCGGCTCCGGCGATCATGGCGGCATTATCGGTACAAAGTCTCGGCGAAGAAAGCCGTAGCGGAACGCCGGATTTTTCTGACAGACAGCCCAGTTTTTCGCGCAGGACTTTGTTGAGCGATACGCCGCCGGCGCAGGCGAATGAGGCGCAGTCATATTGTTCCAGCGCTCTCTCAACCCGGACCGTGAGCGCGTCGGCGACGGCTTCCTGATAGCTGGCAATCAAATCCTTTTTGGCGGCTTCGTCTTTCATCGTTTCGGGATGATTCTGCACATGATAGAGCAGGGCGGTTTTGAGTCCGCTGAAACTGAAACAAAGCTTGCGGTCGAGTTCGTATTTCCATTCGCCGCCGACGTTATCGAGGCCGCGCGGAAAGCGCACGGCGTACGGATTGCCGCCTTCGGCGGTGCGCTGAATAACCGGCCCGCCGGGATAACCGAGGCCCAGCAGGAGCGCACCTTTATCAAGCGCTTCGCCCGCCGCGTCGTCGATGGTCTGGCCGACGATTTCGTACCGGCCGGGCGCTTTCATATAAACCAGCTTGGTGTCGCCGCCGGAGACGAGCAGAACCATCATCGGAAATGCGCCATCGAGTACGGGCCGATTTTCGCCCAAAAAAACGGAATAGATGTGACCTTCGTGGTGATGCACGCCGGTGAGCGGGATGCCGAGCCGCTGGCTGAGCGCCCGTGCGGCGGAATAGCCGATCAGCAGCGAACTGGCCAGTCCGGGGCCGTATGTCACCGCGATGGCGTCGAGTTGCTTGAACGAGCAGTTGGCGCCGTGCAACGCCTCCTCGATAATGCCCGGCAGTTTTTTGACGTGATCTCGCGAGGCGATTTCCGGAACGACACCGCCGTACGGAGCGTGTTTGGCAATCTGGGAATAGATGACATTTGAGCGAACGGCTCCGTCAATCAGCACGGCGGCGGCGGTTTCGTCGCACGAAGTTTCTATACCGAGGAGAATCACTTCATCCATTCCTGCTGAATCATCATGCCCTTGAGCGTGCCGATGGCGTAGTCGAGCTGAACGTCGCGGACTTCCGGCTCCACGGACAGAACCTTATTTGTGTCGCTGTTCTGAAGGGCCTGCTTCATGCGGATTTTGAAAAGGTCTTCCGGATTCATGACAACTTTCACATCCGGCTCAATACCGTGATCCTGAATGACCCGTTCGCCGGGCGTGTAATAAAGCGCTGTGGTCAGCTTGATGGCTGCGCCGTCTTCCAGCGGCAGGACGCTCTGCACGCAACCCTTGCCGAACGTTTTTTCGCCGACCAGCACCGCGCGTTTATGATCCTGCAGCGCACCGGAAACAATTTCCGAGGCACTGGCGCTGCCGCCGTTGACCAGAATTACCATTGGGAAATCGGTGTAATGTGTCGTTCCGGACGAAGTGATCCGCTGATCCGCCTTTTCGCCTTCGCGCCCTTTTGTGAAAACAATCAGTTCGCCGCGCGGAAGGAAAAGTTCCGCGACGCCGCCCGCGGCGGTCAGCAGTCCGCCGGGATTACCGCGCAGGTCGAGAACCAGCGCTTTAATCTTTTGATCCACCAGCTTTTTCAGCGCGGTTTTCAAATCTGCCGCTGTCGGCTCATTGAACTGGGTGACGCGGATGTAGCCGATGTGATCTTCCAGTAGCTTGTCGTCCTTTACGCTGGCGACCACGATCTCCTCGCGGATGATCGAGTGCTCCTTCACTTCGTGCGTCGAAGGCCGGATCGCTTTCAGTTTGATGCCCGCCCCGGCTTCACCGCGCATCTTTTTCACGGCGTCCGAAAGCGACATTTCCCGCGTCTCTTTGCCGTCGATTTCGACGATGATGTCGCCGGAAAGAAGCCCGGCGCGGAACGCCGGCGTATCTTCCATCGGCGCAATAACCGTCAGCAGGCCGTCTTTTATACTGACAACCAGTCCGACGCCGCTGAAACGTCCGGCTGTATCGTCCTTCATATCGCCGTAAGATTCTTTATCCAGAAACTGACTGTAGGGATCGAGATCCTGCAGCATTCCAGTCAGCGCATGGCGGATCAGCGAGTCATAGCCCGCCTCGTTGGTATCCACGTAACTGCGGTGAGCCTCTTCAAGCACTTTGGTGAACAGCGTAATGGCTTCGTAGGCGTTGGTGTAGGATTCCGCGGCGCGCGGGGCGGCGGTGAAAGCGAAGAGTACGGACAGCATAACGGCGAGTTTGAGTTTCATAGGGTTCTCCTGAAAAAAAGTCTCGAGAGACTAGCTGATTTTCTCCAGCCATTGGAAGCTCAGACTGCGGTGCGACCGATCTGCTGGAGCGCGCGGATCACTTTTTCCGGCTCCGGATTCTGCATAATGGCGCGGACGGCGCAAAAGTTGACCGCACCGGCCTTCAGCACGGCGGCGAGATTGGTTTCGTCGAGTCCGCCGAGCGCCACGCAGGTCAGCGGCGAGTTTTTGATAATCGTTCCGGCGCGCTCAATGCCGAGCGCGGGATCAGCGATGGTTTTGGTCGGCGTGGGAAATACCGGGCCGACGCCGATGTAGTCCGGTTTCAGCACGACCGCCGCTTCCGCCTGTGCTTCGCTATGTGTGGAAAGACCGAATATTTTTCCCGGCACGTTCCAGAGTTTGCGCGCTTCATCGAGCGGCATATCGCCTTGGCCGAGATGAACACCATCGGCACCGGATGCCCAGGCGAGTTCCACATCGTCATTCATAATGAAAAGCGTTCCGGTGCCGGCCGTGACGGCGCGGACTTTTTTGGCTTCAGACAGGATCGCGGCGCGGGGCGCATTTTTCATCCGTAACTGGACGTAGCGCAGTCCGCAGTTTACGGCGGCCCGGGCGCAGGCTTCATATCCAACGACCGGATCGGTCATGACCATATAGAGTCCAAAATTCTCTTTCATCGCGGCAAATCCTATCCGTTTTTTGTTCCGGCGCCGCATTTATCCTCAACTCAATGACGCGGCTCCAGTTTTTGAATGGATTGAATATTGACGACTCCTGACAACTGTTGCACCTTAAAACAACCATGAAACGTGTAAAAAACCTGATCATCCTGCATTCAGATGAAATGAGAGGGGACGCTCCCGGATTCACAGGAAACCCGGACTGCAAAACTCCAGAGCTTGATCGCTTCGCGGCTCGCTCGATTGTTTTTGAACGCCATTTTACTGTTCATACCAAATGCGTTCCAAGCCGTTGCGCCCTGGCGACCGGACGGTACGCCCATGCCGACGGCATTCGAACGGTCAACGACACCAATCTGCTGCCCGTGGATCGTCCGAATCTGCTCGCCGCGCTGCGCGGTGCCGGCTACGAAACCGCCGTGTTTGGTCTGAATCATGTTTGGGAAAACTTTTTCGGCGACAACAATAAAAAGAGTTCCGGCGTGGTCGATTACCAGTCGTTCGAGCCGGAGAATTTTGCTCCGCTTCTCGAGCGGACATGGGAAGTCGAACAGCCCGGCGCAGACAGTGCGCCGGTTCACGTAAACGACGGAGCGGTCAACCTGCGCGTTGGCCGGGTGACAGACCCTTTGAAGGGATTCTGTGACGACAATCGCGCGGAACAGGCAATCCATTACCTGAAAAATGTCCGGGATCGCTCCAAACCGTTTTTCATGCAGCTCAACATCAGCGCGCCGCATCCTTCATACAAGGTGGAGGAGCCGTGGTTTTCCATGTACGACCGGAATGAGATTAAAGCGTACCCCCATAGCGTGCCGGAAAATGCGCCGCTGTGTATTCAGAAAATGCGCGAAGTGCGTTCCGGCCCGAATGCCACCGAGGCAGACTTCCGTCAGATTCAGGCCGTGTATTACGGAATGATCTCCAAAGTGGACGACCTGATGGGCCGCGTGCTGAAAGCCATTGAAGAGGAAGGGCTTCTTGAGAATTCGATCGTCGTCTTCACATCTGACCACGGCGATTTCGCCGGCCAGTACGGCCTTCCTGAAAAGTGGGACACTGTGATGAACGACTGCCTGACCCGCGTTCCGTTCATCATGCATGTCCCCGGGCTTTCAGAAGGAACCCGCGTTTCCAGTATGACCGAGCACATCGATCTGGTTCCCACTGTTCTCAGCGTTCTCGGACTGGAAGGCAATTGGGATATCCACGGCGAATCTATGCTTCCGGCCATTCGCGGAGAAAAACGCAAAGAAGCTGTTTTTGCTGACGGAGGTCACGAAACTTCGATGCGCGCGCGGTTTAATGTTTCGCCCTCCGAGGTGCACGACGGATTAACCCGGCCTGCGACGCTGGGCAAACAGGAAACCTATTCCAAATATCCCGATACCATGGCGCGCACCCGGATGGTTCGCACAGAGAAATGGAAACTCGTCATGCGCGAGACGGACGATCACGAGCTGTACGACATGGAAAATGATCCGTCCGAACTGGTCAACCTATGGGGCCGGGCCGGGTACGACGAACCGATCCGGATGCTCATGGGAAAACTGATTCAGTGGTGCATCCGTACCGCGCCCGAAGGGAAATTCCAGCCGCGGGTTGGTGCATAGCAAAAAACCGCCCGATTTACATCGAGGCGGTTTTTAAGAAGGCCCGTATCCGGGAGGCTCATTTCCGAACCCTGATTTACAAGGTGGGCGCCCTAAAGTGCTGGTGGGATACACCATCACTGTCCTGAGCGCCCTTTATTATTTTGTTTAACGGATCGGAAACTTGTTGCCTGACCGGGCGGGCTAAATTTTGAAAGATCAAGTGAGGTTTCGCTTCTTCTCTTCCTCACGACTCAGATGTTACGCCTGCGGTATTTTCCGGTCAAGCGGCCAGTTCACTTTTGTGGTGAGATTCCCCACATCATCCTTCGCGAATAACGGCAGAGACGGAGGCGCAAACTTTTTTGCCAACGGCCTCGTGGAAGGCGTTGACCTTTTCATCGGTCAGTGTGCCGGACGGCGAGCGGTAAACAAAGCTGTAGGCGACGCTCTTCTTGCCTTTCTCCATCGCCTTGCCACGGAAGACGTCGAAGAGTTTCACGCTTTCGAGTTCGGCGGGCGCGGCGGACTGGACCGCCGCCAGAATTTCTTCATGACGCACCGCTTCATCAACGATGAAGGCGAAGTCGCGTTCCGTCGCCGGATAAGTCGGGATGTCCTGCACCGCACTCCGTTTCCAAACATTGGAAATCAGCGGCTCAAGATTCAGTTCGGCGGCGGCGACCGGATCGTTCAATCGCCATTCTTTGCGTGCGGCGGAATTGATTAGACCGATGACGCCGATTTTTTCTTTGCCGGAAAATACATCTACGGCGCGGCCCGCTTCGAAAGCCGGATTTTCAATGGACAGGAAGTTCACATCCAAAACTTTCTGTGCGGCGAGCAGTTTTTCGATGAGTCCTTTGAGCCAGAGGAAAACTTCCTCTTCGCCGAGGGCGCGCTGTTTGTCGAGTGCGCCGCGCCCGGCGGCTCCCATTAGTCCGAGACAGACCTTTTCGGTTTGTACCGTCTTGGCAAACGTCCGGCCGATTTCAAAAAAGACCGCTTCATCAATCTGGCGCGACTTGTTGCGACCGAGGCTTTCGATCATCTGCGGAATCAGCGACGTGCGCAGGACGGATTGTTCGGCGCTGATCGGGTGGGGCAATTCTTCGCGGACGGCGGCATCGTCTTTGCCGAAAAGGTCGAGCAGCGGATGGCTGACCAGCGTGTAGTTCATGATTTCGCGCGCGCCGAGTCCGACCAGATTTTTACGGCAGGCGGTAATCGCGCGGACGCGGCTGTCGCTGACTCCGGCGACCGTTTCGGCAACCGGCAGTTTTTCGGGAATCTTGTCCACGCCGTTCATGCGGGCGACTTCTTCGATGATGTCCACTTCGCGTTCGAGGTCGTCGCGGAACGTCGGAATTTCCAGAACCGCTTTTTCGGCGTCGGCGGAGAGAATGGCGATTTCCAAGGATTGGAAAATTTTCTTCATCGCTTCAACCGGCACGTTCATGCCGATCAAGTCGCAGGCCGCCTGCCAGCGGACGGTGATTTGCCGTTTAGTTTTCGGTGTCGGATAAACATCGACGACGCCTTTGCAGACGCTGGCGCCGGCCAGTTCGTGCATCAATGCGGCGGCACGGCGGCTGGCCCATTCCACGCTGGAGCCGTTGACGCCGCGCTGGAAACGGTAGGAGCTGTCGGTGTAAAGGCTGAGTCCTTTGGCAGTGGCGCGGATGCCGGACTGTTCAAACGTCGCGGCCTCGATCAGCACGGTCGAAGTGTCGTCTTTAATTTCGGTGTTGGCGCCGCCCATGACTCCGGCGAGCGCGACGGCTTTACCGGCGTCGGCGATGACCAGCATCTCTTCGGTCAGCCGACGCTCCACGCTGTCGAGCGTGGTGAACTTTTCATCTTTGGCGGCGTGGCGGACGATAATTTTTCCGTCCTTGAGCAAAGTGTAGTCGAAGGCGTGGAGCGGGTGGCCGGTTTCGAGCAGGACGTAGTTGGTGATGTCCACGACGTTATTGATCGAACGGATGCCGCAGGCTTCGAGGCGGCGCTTCATCCAGTCCGGCGACGGGCCGATTTGGACGTTTTTCAAAACGCGGGCGGTGTAGCGCGGGCACTTGCCGGAATCTTTCACTTCCACGCTGACTTCTTTCTCGGCCGGCTCCGAAGCTTCTTTCAGATCGATGGACGGCATCTTGAGCGGCTTGCCGTAGATGGCGGCGACTTCACGGGCGACGCCGATGATGCTGAGACAGTCGGGGCGGTTCGGCGTGATTTCCAGTTCGAAAACGGTTTCCGCCGGGCCCATGACGGCGGCGAGCGGCGTGCCGGGTTTGAGCGATGCGTCGAGAACCAGCAGACCGGAATGGTCTTCGCCGAGTCCGAGTTCATCCTTGGCGCAAAGCATACCGAGCGATTCGACGCCGCGGATTTTGGCTTTCTTGAGCTTAATGCCGCACGGCAGGGTGGTGCCGACGGTGGCGAACGGATATTTGCCGCCGACCGCGACGTTCGGTGCGCCGCAGACGACGCGCAACGTTTCGGCGGCGCCGTATTCGACGGTGCAGAGGCGCAGTTTATCGGCGTCCGGATGCGGCTCGACCTGCTTCACCTCGCCGACGACCACGCCTTCAAACGTGCCGCCCAGCGTTTCGATATGTTCGACCTCGAGCCCGGCAAACGTCAGTTTGTCCGAAAGCCCCGCGATCGTGTCGTCAAAATCCACATATTCCTTCAGCCAGCTCAGCGCAAATTTCATAGTTCAGTTCCTTCAAAACAGGGCGGCAGTTAAACATGAACCGCTATTCCCGGCAAATCACATTTTTTCTACGCGAAGGAACAGAAACCCGGGAGCTTGAGGAATGGTCAATTTTACTGCGCCGTTGTTCCCGACGATGCGATCCGTTGATTCGTTATTTACAAGGTTTGTGACGCGAAGGCGGCTTTCCGGCGGGTAGAACTTTATGTCGATTTCATTTTCCGTCAGAGAGTTTTCAATCTGTCGGAATACCGTGAGATAGCTAACCCCGGTTTCCGGATTATAGTTTTGAAATCCGGACCAGTTCCGGTTGTCAGGCTGGGCCCCCAATGCGAACGCATACCCTGCATAAAGTGCGGCACGGTGTTTCCGATAGAGCGCAATTAACGGCTTGAGCTGCGCACGTGCTTCCGGGGTGTAGAGTTGTGTTTCCTGAAAGAAGATCGGCGTGCCCATCATGGTTTGCGCGAAGCAGTAGTCATGCGGATGTTTCCAGGCGTCGCTGGTTTCGCCGTATGAATCCGGATTCCGGCTGACGCGGTCTGCGTTTTGAACGGTGAGTTCGAACTTGTTGAGATTCACGTATTTTGAGATTTCCCATGCGTCGCGCAGAACCAGATAGGGTTTATAAATCACGCTGGCCGGACTTTTCGGCTTGCGGTTTTCAAGATAAATGGCGCCCTGATCGCGTCCGAGATAATACCCGATGCGCGGCTTGTCGGTGACATCCCAGTTCACCCGCACCTGATGATCGGCCGCCTTTATAAATGTACGCATTTTGTTCAGATGCATCTGTGCTTCGGCCATAGTCCTCATGTTGAAAAAGTCATACTTAACAACGGAGAATCCGCCTTGCCGCTGATTCCAGATCAGGTCTTCAATCGGCACGGCGGAGCCGTGTACCCAAAGGCCGAGTTTGATGTTTTTTTGCTGAGCGTGTTTCCGAATATTGACCCATCCGTCAGGATAGACAGGGATTGTTTCCGAACCGTACTCTTCGATTACACAGGCACCGTCCGGAGCTTGCAGTGAGGCGATTGGACGCCAGTTTTTTCCGCCGGTCTCGTAGCCCTGCCAACCGTCATCGACCTGCTGAATATCAATACCCAGATCCGCTGCGCTATCAATCTCCCGCAGAAGATTGCTTTCCCGGGCCGCCAGCTGGGAGTCGATTTTGGCGGCGGCGCTGCCCCAGGTGTTGGCGAGGATGTAAATATCCTTTCCCGGATGGACGGGGTAACGGAATCGATCGAATTGTTTGAGTACCAGCTGAGCCTCATCATCAGAGCCGTTTCCGAGCATGATCCATGTGGCCCATCCGTCTTTGTAGTTGTCGCCGGACAGCTCCTCCGGAAGCCATCCAAGCCCGGTGTTGCGAAGCCCGGCGGCGCTCCATGCAAACCGCCCGTTGTTGGCGGCGAAGTCCGTGTTGAAACACTTATTGGATTCTTTGACCACAATCAGGTGTCCACTTTGATCTGACAGATCCATGCCGCTCGCCCAGATGATTTCGCCGACCGGGCCTAAGGAATCGGTGTTTTGCTCGCGGAGAATCGGCATGGTTGGCGAGTTGATGGATTGTGTGTCATCCGCGTATCCCCATGCAATCAGGCGCAAGCCGCACAGATTTACAGGCAGTGTATCAGCAACCCCTTCTTGATCCTCCATATTCGTCATCGCGTCTTGCGCCTTTGCAGCTCCGCAGTTCAGATAGGCGACGGCGCTTTTTTTGTCCCCGGGTTCTGATTCATTGATCCAAAGTTCGGAAATAACCGGATCATAATTCCCCTGATTTGTAATTTGAATTGTGCAGGTGCCGCTGTGATACAGCGCCCGGGTGATGCCGACCGAGAGGGCCTCGGGCAGCGCATCCGGTTGAGGCAGTTTGTTCGCCTCAATAATAATCTGGGACGATTCTTTGTCGCCGGAAAAAACCGTAACAGTCTGTGTGCGGTTCTGTCCCCAGAGATCAATCCAGCTGAGTCCGAGTTGATATGATTTGGCCGGATCCAGTCCTTTCACAGCAAAAGAGCACACGCCATTGGTTCCCGCCCGCACGGCGATGTTGTCTTTATCGATATCCCGGCCTGTTTGCGGGACAATTTCAACGGCTTCCTTGGCGGATGCGGCGGCAGATAAGGTTCCGCCTTTGACTCCGACCTGAGTGCGCAGTCCCGGAGCGTCCGGATAGGCCCATATGCGGTAACGAACCGTTTTTCCTGATACAGGATAGGCGATCTCGGCTTGAACATTCAAATGCGGAGAGGTGAACCCCTCATCTGTGCTCTCTTCGGCGGTCAGCGAAACCAGCTGGCCGACGGTTTCATTTATACCGGGAATCTGCCAGTCGGATGCCGCGCCGGTCTTTGCGGAAATCCATTCCTTGCCGGATTTGAGATCCTTCAATGAAACGGTGGTAAAGCCGCCGCCTGTCCACATCCAGCGCCGCTCAACCTTGCCGGTCGAAACGATCAGCCCATTATCCTGCGTCTGCACCTTTGCATGACCGAAGGACGTATTCAGTTCCGGCAAAGCCGCGGGAAGAGGGTTGGACTGTAGTAAGGTTGCGGCAACAGCAAGGTTTCGTTTCAGCATCTGCTTTCCTCCAGCTTGTTTCATTATAATGGGGCGCCAGTTAAACACGGCTGACTTTTGCGGGCAAGCGCTCAGGCGGGGCTTAATCAAACGTGGGCTTCCGGAAACAAAACGGGAAGTGTTTCTGAGATAAGGATTGAAAAAGCTGCCGCTGTGCGCATGATTTGCCGCACTATGGTTGAGGTAAAGGCAGTCATCAAAAACGAGGCGGGCATTCATTGCCGACCGACGGCCGTTATCACTCAGACCGTTGCCGGATTCAAAAGTACGGTCACCGTCACGGCCCCTTCGGGCTCCTGCGAGCTGGGCTCCGCGCTGGAGCTGATGATTCTCGGCCTTGAACACGGCACCCAAATCACGATTCAAGCAAACGGCTCCGACGAAGCCGCCGCCGCCGCGAAATTCAAAGAACTCTTCGAAACCGAGTTCGACTTTCCTAACGCGGGGCGTTGAACGGATGTATGCCGCACCGCCCATTCCGGAAACGTTTTTCCCGAACGCGGCGGACTACCGCAAACTGATTTCTCCCGGCGAAGTCCGCGAAACCGCTGGACACTATTTCCCGTACAGCGAACGTCATCTGCATGCGCTTTGGTTCGACAACCGGTTGCGTCCGCAAAATCTGAAAACGTCGCGCGGCGAACCGGTGACGGTTGAAACTCCCGGCCGCTGGAATCTCGAAGCCGGGCCGGACTTTTCCGGCGCGGTACTTCTGATTGGTCGCGAGAAGCGGCGCGTGGCAGGCGACGCCGAGATTCATATTTTTCCCAACGACTGGAAAAACCACGGGCACCACACCGATCCGCGCTATTCAAACGTCCGATTTCACATCACCTGGTTTACTGGGAAAGTTGACGAAACGCTTTTCCCGCCCGGAACCGTTCATATTGTTCTGGCGGATAGTTGCACCGCCGATCTGGAGAGCATCGATCTTTCCGCTTATCCGTATCACGAGCCGCGCGCCACGGCGGAGTTTCCTATGGTTGAAAAATCGCCGGACGAAATTATCCGCATATTGGAAAGCGCGGGCGAAGAACGGCTCCGGCAGAAAACGCTGCGGATGGCCTGGCTGATTCAGCGGCGCGGCGAAGCGCAGGCGCTCTACGAAGAAACCGCCGCCGCGCTCGGCTATAAACACAATAAGGCGCCGTTCCGTAAACTGGCGCAGAGACTTTCGCTCGAAGCGCTCACGCCGTACGGCGCGGACTGGAAAACAGTTTATGCCGTCTTGCTTGGCATCTCCGGACTGCTTCCGAAACAACCTGCCGCCAGCTGGCCGCAATCTTCCAAAACAGAACTGCGCTCCCTTTGGGATTGCTGGTGGCGCGAACAGCATAAATGGGAAGAGATCGCGCCGCTCGATAAAAGCGAATGGCGGCTCGCCGGTGTGCGTCCGCTGAATCATCCGGTTCGCCGCCTATGCGCTTTGGCGCAGTATATTGCTCTCGGGTCTTTCCAAACACCGGAGGACTGTTACTGGAGCCGTCATGCGGGGTGGACGGGAAAAGAAAAGCCGGCGGAGCTGGTCGGCCAAGACCGGTTAAATGCGATTGAGTTAAACGTGATCGCGCCATACCGGTTGGCGAAGGGGGATAGTTCGGCTTTGAACAATCTGCCGGTCGAACCGATGAACAGCGTCATCCGAGAAACGGCCTATACGCTCTTCGGCCCCGACCATTCGCCGAAGCTTTACCGCACGGCGCTGGCGCGTCAGGGGCTCATTCAGATGTTCCATGATTTCATCCTTCGCGGTACAATGCCTTCATGAAAGCGATGCTGTTCAGCGTGCTGATTGCCGCAATTGCCGGACATTCTCCGGCAGAGGAGGGCGCTATGAAAACCGAAAAAGCCACGTTTGCCGCCGGATGTTTCTGGGGCGTTGAATCCGCATTCCGGCAGGTGCCCGGCGTGATCGACACGCAGGTCGGCTATACCGGCGGAAAAACGGAGAAGCCGACCTATAAAGAGGTCTGCACCGATGCCACCGGCCATGCTGAAGCGATTGAAATCACGTTTGACCCGGCGAGGGTCTCGTACGGAAAACTGCTAGAACTCTTTTTCAAGATGCACGATCCGACGCAGGTTAACCGGCAGGGGCCGGACGTCGGTACGCAATATCGCTCGGCGATCTTCTGCCATTCGCCGGAACAGAAGGCCGCCGCCGAAGCCGCCAAAGCTGCACAGGATAAGAGCGGAAAATATAAAAAGCCGGTCGCGACGCAGATTCTGCCTGCTGGGCCGTTCTACCGCGCTGAGGAATATCACCAGCGCTATTTTGAGAAAAACGGCGGCCCCGCCTGCCACATTTTTTGACCGCCGCCGCCTCGGAATTCAGGACACACAGAATTAACGCCCGAAAGGTTGCTTTTTCCGGGCAGGTGCGTAGATTCTCCGCCCTTATCCGGAGAATTTATGAGAAACGAGCAAATCCGCAATGTCGCGATTATCGCGCACGTCGACCACGGCAAAACCACGCTGGTCGATCAGATTATTAAACAGGCCCACATTCTGCGCGACAACGAAGCGTTCCAAACCTGCCTGCTCGACAGCAACGATCTGGAGCGCGAGCGCGGCATTACCATTCTATCCAAGAACATCAGCATTGTTTATAACGGCGTGAAGATCAACGTGATCGACACCCCCGGCCATAGCGATTTCGGCGGACAGGTCGAGCGCGTACTCAACCTCGCCGACGGCGTACTTCTGTTGGTGGATGCTGCTGAAGGTCCGATGCCGCAAACCCGCTTCGTTCTGGACAAGGCGCTTGAACTGAATTTGAAACCAGTTGTAGTTATTAATAAGGTGGATAAGCCGGATGCGCGCTGCGACGAAGTTCACAACATGGTTTTCGATCTATTCGCCGAACTCGAAGCGAATGATGACCAGCTTGATTTCCCGGTGATCTACGCCAGTGGCCGTGACGGCTGGGCTGTCACCGACTTGAACGACCCGCGCGACACCATCAAGCCGCTGATGGATGCCATCGTGAAGTACATTCCGGGTCCGCCGGTCAAAGAAGGTCCGGTTCAGATGCAGGCGACCACGCTGGACTACAACGACTATGTTGGCCGTATCGGCATCGGCCGCGTTTACCGCGGTACACTCGACCTGAAAACGCCGACTTGCATCATCAAGCGCGATGGATCGGTACGGAATGTTCAGCTCAAGGAACTGCAAACCTTCGAAGGCCTCGGCCGCGTTAAGACCACCAGTATTCCGTGCGGCGACCTTTGCGCCATTTCCGGAATCATGGACATCGATATCGGCGATACCATCGCCCACGCCGAACATCCCGAAGCACTGCCGCTGATCGCGCTCGACGAGCCGACTCTTTCCATGGCCTTCCGAGTCAACGATTCACCGTTTTTCGGTAAAGACGGCAAATTTGTTACCAGTCGCCACATTCGTGAACGGCTACTTAAGGAAACCGAGCGTGACGTCGCGCTACGCGTCGAAGAATTCGGCGGCGACTCCTTTATCGTCAGCGGTCGCGGCGTACTACACCTTTCCATTCTCATCGAAACCATGCGCCGCGAAGGCTTCGAGCTGACCGTCGCACAGCCGCGCGTTATTTTCCGCACACATCACGGCGTGAAAGAGGAGCCTATTGAAATTCTGACGGTGGACGTGCCGGACGAATACGCCGGCAAAGCCATCGAACTGATCGGTATGCGCCGCGGTGAAATGATCCGCATGGATCAGCTTGGCCTGCGCAAAAATATGACCTTTCACATTCCCACCCGCGGACTGATCGGGCTGCGCAGCAAGATGATGACCGCCACGGCGGGCGAAGGGATTATTAATCACCGCTTCCTGCACTACGCGCCCTATACCGGCGAAATCAACCACCGCAACAACGGCGTGCTGATCAGCATGGGCAACGGAGGTTCGGTTGCGTTTGCGATCGACGGCCTGCAGCAGCGCGGCATCTTCTTCATTGATCCGGGCGTAGATTGCTACGAGGGCATGATTGTCGGCGAGCACTGCCTCGACAAGGATCTGCTCGTCAACGTCCAGAAAGCCAAACAGCTTACCAACATGCGCGCCTCCGGTTCCGATCGCGCCATGAAGATTGCTCCCGCGCAGAAACAGAGCCTTGAAGAAGCGCTGGAATACATCAAAGACGACGAGCTGGTTGAAGTCACGCCGCACAACGTTCGCCTGCGCAAACGCTACCTCACCGACAACGAACGCAAACGGATGAAACGCTCCGCCGCCGACGAGGAATAAATTTTCCGATAATCGGGAACAGCGACTTAGTGCAGGAGCCAGTAGACGACGAAGGATCCGCCGGAAACCATCAGCACGCCTGTGGCCAGCGCAATAAGCAGACATCCGGCATAGCGGGCGTCCAGCTTATAGCCGATTTCCTGGCTCAGCGTGTCACGGTACGGATTCGGAATTGGCGGGTCGCGGCGCCAAAGCCTTTTTCTGGATGCCTGTGCATTCATATTCGCGTTGGCGCGCAATGTAGGGGATTCCCTCTCAGAAATCAACGGCTTTAATTTCTTATTGAAGCCAGCACTTCTTTAAGCGGCACGCCAGTAGCCGTCGCGATCTTTCGGCAGTCATCCACTTCCGGTGTGACCGTGCAGACGTTGCCGTTGATGGAGCTGATCTTCATCCGCACAGTGCCCCACGGTGTGTTGACGGTTTCTTCGCGGCGCTCGGCGGCCGTACGCTGCACAGTGTAGCGGCGGATTCCGATCGTCGTGGTTTCTGTGAAAATTATTTTTTCCACTTCGTCCTGAAGTGCGGCAGGCGCCAGCACGGAAAGTGTCACGGCCGGGCGGTTCTTTTTCATCTGAATCGGCGTTAGCCAGACATCCAGTGCGCCGGCTTTGAAAAGCCGCTCCATCACATAATCGAAAATCTGCGGATTGCAGTCGTCGATATTCGTTTCCATCACCAGCAGTTCGTCGGATTTTTCCGTAATGGTGCCGAGCTGCACACGCAGGACATTCGGAATATCGAGATCCCAGCCGCCCGCGCCGTAGGCGATTTTTTCAGAAACAAAACCGGCGGGCCGGTCGCCGAAGCCGTCGCACAGTACGGCGAGCAGCGCGGCGCCGGTTGGCGTCAGCAATTCTTTTTCAATATCGCCGTGCGTGTACGGAATGCCGGTCAAAAGTTCCGCTGTCGCTGGTGCTGGGATCGGCATGGCACCGTGGGCACATTGGATTATGCCGTGTCCGGTGCGCAAATTTCCGGCGTAAACTTTTTCGATGCCGAGCGCTTCGAGTCCGAACACCGTTCCGATGATATCAATGATGGCATCCACGCCGCCGACTTCATGAAAATGAATTTTCTCCACCGTTGTGCCGTGCACCTTGGCTTCCGCTTCGGCAAGCCGGGTGAAAACAGCAATGCTTCGGGCTTTCACCGTCGCGGAGAGATTCGCGCCCTCGATGATTTTTACGATGTCGGCGAGATGGCGGTGCGGCTGGTGTCCGTCGCGATCCAGCACTACATCAAAATGCGTCGCGCTGATTCCGTGCTTCACGACTTTTTCTATTTTCAACTGATAGCCAGAAACGGGCAAAGCGCTCACCATGTTCCGGAAAACGTTTTCCGGAAGCCCGGCGTCCAGCAGCGCACCGACAAACATATTGCCGCTGATTCCGGCAAAGCCGGAGAGGTAGAGAGTGGATGAGTGGAGTGCTGGAGTGTTGGAGTGTTGATTTACTGCTGTTTTTTTCTTTTCCATTATTCCAGTACTCCCTTACTCCAATACTCCACTCTTCCTATCTCATCGAATTCATCATTCCGGCGAGGCGGCCCGCGCCGAAGCCGTTGTCGATATTCACCACCGCAATGCCTGCGGCGCAGCTGTTCAGCATACCGAGCAGGGCGGCCAGTCCTTCAAAACTCGCGCCGTAGCCGACGCTCGTCGGCAGCGCAATCACCGGCTTATTCACCAGTCCACCGACTACGCTGGCGAGCGCGCCTTCCATTCCGGCGGCGACGATAATCACATTGGCGCTGCGGATTTTTTCTTCCTGCGCGAACAGCCGGTGAATTCCGGCGACGCCGACATCGAACACGCGCTCAACGCGATGGCCCATCAGCTCCGCCGTCAGCGCGGCCTCTTCGGCAATCGGGATATCGCTGGTTCCGGCGGTTATCACGAGAATGAAGCGGTCGGGGTCAGGCGTAAGCGTTTCCTTGCGGACGATGATCAGTTTGGCGGTTTCGTGGTATTCCGCTTCCGGCACCAGTTTTTTAACCGCCGCAAAGGTCTCGGCATTGGCCCGCGTCGCCAGAATATCATGTGCGCCCTGATTCATCCGCTCGACAATCTGCGCCACCTGCTCCGCCGTTTTGCCTTGGCAGTAAATCGCTTCCGGCGCGCCGCACCGCTCCGTGCGATGATGATCGATCTTCGCGAACCCCATTTCCTCGAACAGTTTTGGTTTCATTTCAAATCCTGATTCAGGCTGCCCATTTTGTAGCCGGATAAATCCAGCGCGACGTGATGAAACCCAAGTGATTTCAGTTTGCCGGAGATCGCCCGCGCCGTTTCCGGCTCCGCCAGTTTTGAAATCCATTCTGGTTCGACTTCGATGCGTGCCAGCGAGCCGTGGTGCCGTACGCGGAGCTGGCCTTTGCAAAACGGACGGATCAGTTTTTCGGCTTCTTCGACCTGCCTTAGCCGTTCCGGTGTCAGCGGCAGTCCGTATTCGATACGCGAGGCGAGACAGGCGGCGCTCGGCTTCTCCCACGTCGGCAGGTTCCACTGTTTGGAAACTTCGCGGATTTCCGCTTTGGTCAGTCCGGCTTCTTTGAGCGGACTGCGCACGGCGGGCAGTTCTGCGACGGCGCGGCTGCCGGGTCGGTAGTCGCCGGCGTCGTCCACGTTGGTTCCTTCGACAATCCATGAATAACCGCGGTCGGCGGCCCAGCCGACGAGCGCCTGAAAACGTATTTTTTTACAGAAGTAACAGCGCTCGGCGGAATTGGCGGTGAAAAGCGCGTCGCTGAACTCGTCGGTCTCGAGCAGAACATGCTTCACGCCGATCTTTCCGGCCAGTGTTACCGCCTCGGCCTGTTCGTCATCGGTGAGCGTGGCGGAAACGGCGGTGACGGCCAGTACATTTTCTTTTCCGAGTGCGCGGACGGCGGCGGCAGTCAGAAAGGTGCTGTCCGCGCCGCCGGAAAAAGCGACGACCGTTTTTCCTAATGACTGGAAAATTTCTTCCAGCCGATTCAACTTTTCTTCCGTTTTCATTTTCTAATGTAGGACAGGCTTCCAGCCTGTCTGCGGTGCATGGGTAGACAGGCTGGAAGCCTGTCCTACTTTCATTCTTCTTTCATCGGACGACGCAGCGCCTTTTTTTCGCCGTGCTTATGTTTTCCATCGAGCATTTTGTTTTTGGCGCGGCGGGAACGTCGGCGTTTCTGGCGGCGGATCTTTTCCTGCTCCTGCTGCCGTTTGCTTTGTGCGCCAAGTTTTTGCTCTTCCAGCTTATCGCACAGGTCGCGGCGGGCGAAAAAGCGGTTTGATCCCTGCAGGCGGGAAGACTGGCATTTGACTTCCATGCCGGACGGCGCATGGCGCAACTGGACGCAGGAAGAGGTTTTGTTAACTTTCTGTCCGCCGGAGCCTGACCCGCGGATAAAATTTTCTGTCAGCTCCTCTTCGCGGATGCCCAGCGCGGCCATCCGTTCGTACAATTTTTCCCATTTTTCCTGCGTAATCATGCGGACAGAAGCAAACCATGAACGGCGGACGGAGAACAGCGGCAAATTTTCAAATTCCGGCTTGCAAAGGGGTTCTATATTCGCATAATCGCCAACCTTTCTAACGCGGGTGTAGCTCAGTTGGTAGAGCATCACGTTGCCAACGTGATTGTCGACGGTTCGAATCCGTTCACCCGCTCCATTTCATTATGGGCATTTACGACAGAGATTACATGAAAGCGCCGTCGGCGCGATCCCGCCATCCCAAACCAACGCCTTGGCAACGATTTCGCTTTTGGCTGTGGACGGTGTTTAAAAAGAAATAATAGCCAGCCTTCGCGTAAAGCTCCGGCGAGGCAACTTTCGCTCTACGAAAGTTGGCGGAGGAGGAGGGATTGACGTTCACTTTGTTCACTGCCCCGAAGTTTCGGGGCCTGTCTCGGCCGGCGGCCTCGGCTCGAACCCCCGTGGGGTTCTCATCCCTTTGAATCAGTTTTTGCGGCGCAAAAACTGGCGGAGGGGGAGGGATTCGAACCCCCGATACCTTGCGGTACACACGATTTCGAGTCGCGCGCCTTCAACCACTCAGCCACCCCTCCGCGAAAAGGTGTTACAAGGTAGTGTCTTCGGTAGTGTCTGCCAAGCCATTTTCGAACGGTTCAGCGGATTCATCCGGCAGGGAATAAATGGATGATGCGTCCGGCTTCGGAATGCGCTCCGCATCCTGACGGTTGAGGAATTCTCTGGCCAGCAGACGGTAGGCGTTGGCGCCCTTGGACGCCGTATCGTACTCGGTGATCGGCTGGCCGTGGCTGGGCGCTTCGCTCAGCCGGATATTGCGCGGAATATATGTTTTATACAGCCGGTCGCCGAAATGTTTATGAACTTCCGCCGCCACCTGCTGGGCCAGATTGGTGCGTGCATCGTACATCGTCAGCACAATCCCTTCGATTTGCAGTCCCGGATTGCCGGCGGCGCGCACCTGTTCAATAATTCGCAGCATGACGCTCAACCCTTCGAGCGCCAGATATTCCGCTTGAATCGGAATGACGATCGAGTCGGCGGCGTAGAGCGCGTTCATGAAGAGGATGCCGAGCGACGGCGGGCAGTCGAGCAGGATCACGTCATACTCATCCTGCTCAACAATTGGGCGCAGAGCGTTTTTGAGGCAGTGCAGATAATTATCCTGACGGGCGATCGCCACTTCGCAACCGGCCAGATCGAGTTCCGACGGAATCACATGCAGCCGCTTGGTCGCCGTCGGCTTAATCAGCGTACGGGCGTCGGCTTCGCCGAGCAGCGCGGAATAGATGCTCGCGCCGTCTTCCTTTTCGAGGCCGACGCCGCTCGTCGCGTTAGCCTGCGGATCGAGATCGATCAGCAGAACATTCTTACGGCGTTCGGCCAGCGCGGCGGCCAGATTGACGGCCGTCGTCGTTTTACCGACGCCGCCCTTTTGATTCGCGAGTGCAATAACTTTAGTGCTCATGTGCGGGCTAGAATAGCTCATAAGCCAGCACGCTCAACCCGAAAATGGCGGCGGTTTCGGTTCGCAGGATTTGGTTGCCGAACGTAACGGGAATCGCGCCCGCTACGACGGCGGCGTTTACTTCTTCTTCCGTGAAATCGCCTTCCGGCCCGATCAGCAGGGCGGCGGTTTTGATATTTGGCAGGGCAAGCGAGACGCTTGCGGTACGTATCGCCGCCGTCCCGGCGGCCTTGGATAAATTTCTGAAGGCTTCCTTAAACGGTTTGGCCTCCGGATGCAACGAGCCGATGAAAACAGCATCAAAGTTTCCAATGGTTGGAATGATCCGTTCCATTTTTTCCAAGGGTTGGAAGTCCGGCAGCCAGGCGGTGCCGCACTGCTGGGCTGCGTTACGGATGATCGCTTCGCCGCGTTCAGCCATCTTTTCAATTTTACCGGCGGGCAAACTGGCATTTTTTGTAATGACCGGCTGAATCCGGCGAATGCCCAGTTCGGTGGCTTTTTGCAGGATCAGTTCAAAGCGGTCGGGTTTGCAGACGGATTGGATCAGGGTGATTTCGACAGCGGGCGGCGGAACCGTTTCGCGCGCGGTGATCCGGACGGTTACTTCTTTTTTCGTAACGGAATCAACGACGCCTTCGGCGCGCATTCCTTGTCCGTCGAAAAGTGTCAGCTCCTGACCGGCCTCGACGCGGAGAACCCGCGCGAGGTGGTGCGACTCTTCGGGCGAAAGCACGACGATGTCGGCTTTCAGCGCCTCAGGTGTCACGAAGCTGTTAATCCTCATTTCTCTTTTTCCAAAGCCCGTTTGTGTTCGTAGAATTTTTCGGCCGCCTTGTGCATCTTCTGCGTCAGCGGGAAATTCTTTTCGGTGAACAGCGCGACGGCTTCTTCCAGCTTTTTCTTTTCCTTGCCGCCGAGTCCCTGCGGAATTTCAATCTGCACGACGACGTGCTGGTCGCCGGTGCCGTAGCGCGGACTGGTGATGCCTTTGCCTTTCATCCGGAACACTTTTCCGTTTTCCGTGCCAGCCGGAATTTTCAGTTCCGCGCCGCCGTGAATGGTCGGTACGTGCACTTCGCCGCCGAGCGCGGCGATATAAAACGGCACCGGAACTTCGCAAATGATATCGAGGTCGTTGCGTTTGAAAAATTCATGTTCACGAACGTGCAGGACAATGTAGAGATCGCCCGCCGGGCCGCCGCGCAGTCCGCCTTCGCCTTTACCGGCGATACGCAAACGCGAGCCGGTTTCAACGCCGCCGGGAATTTTTACGTCGATGGTGCGTTTGTTGCGAACCAGGCCCTGTCCGCGGCATGTGGTGCAGGGTTTTTCAATGACCTGGCCGGAGCCGCGGCAGGTCGGGCAGGTCTGGCGGAACTGAATAAAGCCGCCGCCGTTGACGACCTGGCCCTGGCCGCGACAGGTCGCGCAGGTTTTCCGTCCGGAGCCCGGTTCCGCGCCGCTGCCTTTGCAACGGTCACAGGTTTCGTTGACGTTGATGCGGATTTCGCGCGAGGAGCCAAGGACGGCTTCCTCGAAATCGATTTCGAGATCGAAGCGCAGATCGGCGCCTTCCTGCGGAGCGTTGGGGTTTTGTGACCGTCCGCCGCCGCCGAAAAAGTTTTCAAAAATACTGCCGCCGCCACCGGATGCGCCCATGAAGGTGCGTAACGCTTCTTCAAGGTCGATTCCGCCGCCGCCGAATCCGCCATAACTTCCGCCGCCACCGCCGCCGCGTCCCGCGCCGAAGGCGGCGTGGCCGAACTGGTTGTACTGCTGGCGTTTTGTTTCGTCGCTCAGTACTTCGTAGGCTTCGGAAACTTCCTTAAATTTTTCTTCGGAGGCTTTGTCGCCGGGATTTTTGTCTGGGTGATACTGAATGGCCATTTTGCGGTAGGCCTTCTTGATCTCCTCGGCGGACGCGCCTTTAGCGATTCCCAGCACTTCGTAATAATCTCTTTTTTGACCGGGCATTATTCAGATTCCTTCTGTTCGGCGGGGCCGCTGGAGATGATGACCTGCGCGGCGCGCAGCAGTTTGTCGCCGAGCATGTAGCCGCGGCGCACCTGTTCCAAAACGGTTTCCGCCGGTTTGTCCGACGGCATGTGCAGGATCGCTTCGTGGCGGTGCGGATTAAACGGTTCGCCGACGGCGTCGATCGCGGTGACGTTGAATTTCTTCAGGACATCCAGTAGCTGGTTATAAACCATGCGAAACCCTTCGGTGACGGAGCAGTCGGTCTGGTGGGCTTCCGCGCTTTTGAATCCCATTTCGAAATGGTCAATGACCGGCAACATTTCAAGGCAGATTGCTTCATTGGCGAACAGGAAAAGCTCGCCGCGTTCGCGCTGAGTGCGTTTACGGAAGTTGTCGAAGTCGGCCTGCAGGCGGAGCATCTGATTTTTCAGCGGTTCTTCCGCTTCAACCTCCGGCGTAACGACCTGTTCCGCGGCGATGTCCGGCTGTTCCGGCGCGTCTTCTTTTCTGTGTTTTTTGTTCATGATTCAGATTCCTCTATCGGACGCTGTAAAGGCTGTCCAAGGGTTGGAAAAATACGCATTTATGACGGTTAGTCAATGCCGGACAGAATCAGTGGACTTCGAGAGCGAGCAGGGTCATATCGTCGTACTGCTGCTGCGCACCGATGTGCCGGGCCAGTTGTGAGCGGACAGCCTGAATGAGCACATCCACTCCGCCGGACGTTTCGGTATTGATGGTTTGAAGGAGGTTGACGGTTCCCCACTCCTCATTTTTCTCGTTGAGCGCTTCGGTGATGCCGTCGGTATAAACCACCACGACATCGCCGGTGGCGAGCTGAATGGACGCGTCTTTAATGGCTCCGTCAAAAATTTCTGCATCGGCCAGACCGATCGCAATGCCGGCGGAATCGAGTGCTTCGGGCGTGTTCTGCCCGATCCGTTTAAGCAGCGGGCGTTCGTGGCCGGCGCGGGCGAATTTGAGTTCGCGGGTGCGGGTATTGAGCACCATATAGAGCATCGTGATGAACATGTCTTCGGCAAGGTTGGCGCTTAGAACGCGGTTAAGCTCAGAAAGCATGCGCGCCGGACTTTTTTCCTGCGGTGCGCGGGCCCGCAGAACGCCCTGACAAACCGCCATCATCATCGCCCCGCCAATGCCCTTGCCGGAAACGTCGGCAATCGCGATGCCGAGGTGATCGCTGTCGATTTGAATGACGTCGTAATAGTCGCCGCCGATGTTGAAAGCGGGCAGGTTGCAGGCGGCCAGTTTTACGCCTTCAATATGCGGGAGCTGTTGCGGAAGCAGGGAAGCCTGAATCTGCTGGGCCGCCTGCATATCGCGGTCGAGCTGCCGCTTACGATCCAGATCGGCCTTGAGTCCGGCATAGTGAACCGGCACCGAGGCTTGATCGGCCATCGCCTGAAGCAGGTTGAGGTCGCCAGCGGTGAAAGGCTGTCCGTCGGTGCGGTTGGCAAGCGCGATAACGCCGAGCACTTCGTTACCGAAGCGCATCGGCACGATCAGCAGGGATCGGATTTTTAGAAATTCATCGGTGTAGTTTGGAACCCGCGCGTCGATTTCCGCATCTTCGATGATGATGCCGTTGCCGATTGCGGCGGCAGAACCGACGAGGCCTTCGCCGTCGGCGACCGGACGGGTTTTTACCAGCGTTTCGAGGTGCTGCGACTTGGCCAGGAGCTGTTCGGTATGCACCTGATCGGCATCGTAGAGCGGCGGGAAAATGCCGGAGACGGCGCGGGCGAACAGTTGGGTGCGGTCGGCGTTGTAAAGATAGGCGACGCCGGACGCGGATTTTCCGGTTTTGGTGGCGAAAAACAGAATGCGCTTCAGGAGCGACTCGATGTGGATTTCTTCCGCATCGGCAAATACCTCGCCGATGTTATGAATGAAATCGAAAATAACCTCACGTTCCTGCCGCAGCGCCAGATTCTGGCGCCGAAGCTGGCGGCTCCGGCAGAATATCCGGCAGAGCAGGGCTGACAGAACTGCGCCGAGCATGAAAATCAGAAACAGGGTCGCCCATGATGACGGGTGTTCAGTCATAACTTTAGTTAAGCCGGTCTACGTCAGCCTTCAGGTATTCAATGACGCGTTTAAAGCGGGGCCGGTTTTCTTCGCTGAGCTCAACCAGAGTTTCGTGCGCCTGCAGCGCGGTTTCGGCCAGCTCTTTTTTTGTCGCCGATGCCGTCGGCAGCGATTCTGCGGGCTGATTCGGCAGCTCGTGTCCGTGGCTGTGGCGGTAATGAGTGATGACATGATCCACGCCCAGCGTGGCCAGCAGGGCTTCGTTTTTTTCTGAAAGGTTGATCAGTTCCAATGTCTGTCCGCTCTGTTTCAGCCGTCCGGAAAGTCCGGCGAGAACGCCCATAAAGGTACTGTCCATGCCGATGCAGTCGTCCAGGTCAAGCACCACAAAAGTGACGGGTTGTTTTGCGGCGACCTCGGCAATGAACTGCTTCAACGTGGCGCTCACCTTAAAAGAGCCGCGTCCGGTCACCCGGATAAACACTTTCTCGCCGACAATCGCGGCCTGTAAATCGTCGTTGCTTTGTTCTGGTTCAGGCATAAGTCAAAAATTCCTCAATTTCAGGACGGCCAAAGTCTAGTCGGCACCATAAGGCAGTGCAAATGATAAGATGCAAAACCTTATTCCGCCGAATCAATGATGACCACGCATTCGCCCTTGACGGTGCGCTCGCCGAACCGCTGCCGGATTTCCGCCGGAGTACCGCTGAGCAGCTCCTCAAACTTTTTGGTCAGTTCGCGCGCTACAAAAACCCGCCGTTCTGCGCCCATGACCGCTTCGATTTCTTCAAGCAGTTTCAGCAGGCGATAGGGCGATTCATAAAAGATGGCTGGAACCGGTAGAGCGGCGCACTGTTCCAGAGTTTTACGGCGGGCTCCGGGTTTGCGCGGCAGAAACCCGGCAAACAGAAACCCGTGTCCGCCGAATCCGCTCAGGGCCAGCGCGGTCGTCACGGCCGTCGGGCCCGGCGCGGACGTAATTAGAACGCCTGCCGCGCGGCAGGCTTCCACGACGCGGGCTCCGGGATCGGAAATGCAGGGCATGCCGGAGTCGGTTACCATCGCCACGGCTTCGCCGCGCCGGATGCGCTCGATAATTTCGTCGCACCGCTGCACTTCGTTGAATTTGTGGCAGCTGATGCAGTGGGTTTTTATCTCAAAGTGGTTCAACAGGTTACGCGTTGTCCGCGTGTCTTCGGCAATGACCAGCGACGCCTCTTTGAGCGTGGCAATGCCGCGCGCGGTCATGTCGCCGAGATGGCCGATCGGGGTTCCCACAATATAAAGACCTGCGTCCATTAGAATTTCTCCAACGCTTCAATGACTTCGCAAAGCGGCAGACCGACCACATTCGAGTAGGAGCCGTCGATGCGCCGCACCATGCCTGCCGCGCCGTTTTGAATCGCATAAGCGCCCGCCTTATCGAGCGGGTCGCCGGTTTCGACGTAGGCGACAATTTCTTCTTCGGAAAGGTCGCGGAAAAGAACCGCCGTAGCGACATGAAAGCAGACGGTTTTTTCCGCTGAGCGCAGGCAGACGCCGGTGATCACCTCATGCATTTTTCCTGACAGCAGATGCAGCATCGCTTTGGCATCGGCGGAGTCAGCCGGTTTACCGAGAATACGACCCTCGGCGGCCACCACGGTGTCCGCGCCGAGCACAATTGAGTCGAACGGAGGCTTTATGCTTTCCGCTTTTTCCCGTGCGGTACGGACGGCGTACTCCACCGGCGTTTCTCCGGCGTGCAGTTTTTCGTCGGCATCCGGGCGGACGACCGTGAAAGCGATCCCCGCGCTTTGCAGCAGTTCGATCCGCCGCGGCGATGTGCTGGCCAGAATCAGTTTTTGTTTGGTTTCCATAGGTTGGAAAGATAGCATCGCCCTGTTTTTGAAAAGCAGAGGATAAACAACGCATGAAGAATTACCACTCCAATAAACGGGTTCTAGTCACGGGCGGCGCGGGATTTCTCGGCTCCCACCTGTGCGAAGCACTGCTCCAACGCAACTGCGATGTCGTTTGCGCGGACAACTTTTTCACCGGACGGCGCGGCAACGTGGCGCATCTGCTGGACAATCCCCGCTTCGAAATCCTGCGGCACGACATAACGTTTCCGCTGTTTGTCGAAGTGGATGAAATTTTCAATCTGGCCTGTCCGGCCTCGCCGCCGCACTACCAGCACGATCCGGTACAGACCACCAAGACCAGCGTGATCGGCGCCATCAACATGCTCGGCCTCGCCAAACGCGTCGGCGCGAAGATTTTTCAGGCTTCGACCAGCGAAGTGTACGGCGACCCGGAAATTCATCCGCAGCCGGAAAGCTATTGGGGCCGCGTCAATCCGATCGGAACGCGCTCCTGCTACGACGAAGGCAAGCGCTGTGCGGAAACCCTCTTCTTTGATTATCACCGCCAGAACCGCGTCAAAATCAAAGTCGCACGAATTTTCAACACCTACGGCCCGAACATGCATCCCAACGACGGACGCGTCGTCAGTAACTTCATCATGCAGGCTTTGCGCGGCGAGCCGATCACCATTTACGGCAGCGGACAGCAGACCCGCTCATTCTGCTACGTCAGCGACCTGATTGCCGGTTTTCTGAAACTGATGGATTCGCCGGACGACGTCACCGGCCCGGTCAATCTCGGAAACCCCGGCGAGTTCACCATGCTGGAGCTGGCTGAAACGGTCATCAAGCTGACCGACTCCAAATCCGAACTGATTTTCAAACCGCTTCCGTCCGACGACCCGAAACAGCGCCAGCCGAACATCACCGTCGCCAAAGAAAAGCTGGGCTGGGAGCCGAAAGTGCCGTTGCAGGAAGGGCTCAAGCACACGATCCAATACTTCAAACAGTACGCCTGACCGCACATGAAAAAGACCGACGCACCCATTTTGAAATACAGCGCCAAGGGGCGCTCGGCCAAAATTGACGATTTTATGCTCCGCCCGCCGGTCGAAAAAGGCGCGGACAAAATCGCTGCCGGTGTGCTGGCCGATATCAAAGCGCACGGCGACAGCGCCGTCGTGAAATATGCTCAGCAGTTTGACCGGTCGCCGGTCACGCTGGCCACGATGCGTGTCACAAAGGCCGAAATCACCGCCGCCAAAAAAACGGTGGATGCCGATTTCAAGAAAGCGGCCAAAGAAGCGCATAAACGGATCACGGAATTTGCCATTGCCGGACTGCGCGAGGACTGGCGGATGCCTGCGCCGCAGGGCGGCTGGCTCGGCGAAAAATTTGTCGCGCTCGACCGTGTCGGTGCTTATATTCCCGGCGGCGCCGCGCCGCTGGCCTCGACCGCGTTGATGACGCTGACGCTGGCCGAAGTTGCCGGTGTTCCGGAGCGGGTTGCCTGCACACCGGCCACGGCGGACGGCTCAGTCAATCCGTATATTCTTTTTGCGCTCGACCTTGCCGGCGCGACCGAAATTTACAAAGTCGGCGGCATTCAGGCCATCGGCGCGATGGCCTACGGTACCAAGACGATCAAGAAAGTTCAGAAAATCGTCGGCCCCGGCGGGCCGTACGTTACTGCCGCCAAGCGGCTGGTGTACGGCGAAGTCGCGCTCGACATGGTTGCCGGTCCGAGCGAAATCGCCGTACTGGCCGACGAAACCGCCAATCCGGCGCACGTCGCCGCCGACCTGCTTTCGCAGGCCGAACACGGCACCGGCTCCGAAAAAGCTCTACTGATCACAACTTCTGAAAAGCTGGCGAAAGCTGTTCGCGCCGAACTCGAAGCGCAGTCCGCGCAGTTGATTCGCCAGAAACCGGTGGCCGAAGTACTGGCTCACGGCTGTATTCTGGTTGTGGTTCCAAACATTGGAAAAGGGATCGAACTTTGCAACCGCTTTGCGCCGGAACACATGGAAGTGATTGTTAAAAACGCTGAACGGGTTGCAGAAAAAATTTACCGGGCCGGAGCTATTTTCATCGGTCCGTGGACACCGGAAGCGGTTGGCGATTTTGCGGCTGGCCCCAGTCACGTTCTGCCGACCGGCGGCACGGCGGCCTTTTTCTCCGGCCTGACGGTCGAAGACTTCCGTCGCCGCGTCAGTTTGATCCACTTCACCAAAGAAGACCTGAAAGAAACGGTCTCTGTCGTCGAAGCCTTCGGCCGTGTCGAAACCCTCGACGCCCATGCCCGCTCCGCCACGATTCGGCTTAAGAAATAATTAAGCTTTCGTGCCGGTGGAGACGAAGACGCCGACTGATCCCCATGCATTTGGAGCCTGTGCGGCTTTTTTGATTTTCCGGAGTTGCGGAAGCGCCAGCAGCTTCTGGAATTTGTTCAGCATTTCTACGCGGAAGAGAACCGCCACGCCGAGGAAGTAGCGCACGCCAAGGTCTTCGGTGGTGATTGGCCGGATTTTGGTGGAGACGTTTTTAAATCCCGCTTCGCTTAGTATGCCGAAAAGCTGTGAGCCGATCAGCCGGTTGCCGCCTTTACGTTTTTGTCCGGCGCCCGCTTTGCGGATGAATTTGACGAACGCGGCGCTTTCCGGCGAGAAGCTGGTCCAGTTGTCGTCGATATCCAGAATGCAGAGAATGCCGCCGGGCTTGAGGACGCGCAGAATATTTTTCAGTGCGAGCTGCGGTTTTTCCAAATGCTGAAAGACGAAGCGGGCATAGACGAAGTCGAAGGCGTTTTCCGGCAGATCGAGTTCGTAGAGATTACCGGTGCGGAACGAGACGTTGGCGACTTTTTCCGAAGCCTTGGCCTGCTGAGCGGTAAAAATCAGCTCCTCATTAATATCCACGCCGGTCACGGCGCCGTTTCCTACAGCTTTCGCCAATTCACAAGCGGTGAAGCCGGGGCCGCAGGCGACGTCGAGTACGTTCATGCCGGGTTTCAGTCCGGCATTTTTCCAGACGTCGCGCTCCACTTCAATCGCAATGGTTGCCTGCAATTTAAGGCGCGCGAGTTCCTCGGCGTTCTTCTCGAACTTGCCAAATTTATAGGAACCGGCATCGGACAATGTATCGTCGGTCATGAAATTCTCCGTTATGGCGCGTCGATCAGGGCTTGAAGTTTATCGGCCAGTGCGGTGAATCCGCGTTTGCGGGCAAAACTGGCAGCCGTGTCGTTATCCTTGTCTTTCAGTTTCGGGTCAGCGCCTTTTTCAAGGAGGATATCGACAATCGGCGAAAGCCCTTCGGCGGCGGCGAACATCAGCGCGCTGAAATGATCCACCTTATCCGTTGCGTTAATATCGGCGCCTTTTTCGAGGAGCAGTTTTACCGCCGCCGGGAAAGGGCCGGAGGCGGCAAACATCAGGGGCGTACGCCCGTTGCCGTCGTGAAGGTTGATCTTTGCGCCGGCATCGAGAAGAACCTGTATGGTTTCGACATGTCCGTTGAAGGAGGCCAGCATGAGTGCGCTGTTGCCGTTGGTTTCCACCTGATCAACCGGCATTCCGGTTTTCAGTGCGGCGGAGACCTGCGCAGTGTTTCCGTTGAAGGCGGCTTCCGCAAACGCGGCGATAGCTTCAGCTGTCGGCGGAGGCAAAACAGGCTCCGGCTTTTTTTTGCAGCCGGAGAGTGCAACCGAAAGAGCGAGAAGTGTTAGAACCGAAGCCGATCGTATGCGCATAGAAACCCTTTTGTTAGGGGACAAACCATAAGGTCACCCTCATTCGATTGCCAGCAATTTATCAAACAGCGCGGCATTCCGTTTTTGATTTAAGTTTGTGTTGCGGGCCGCCGGACGAAGGACTACAAAATGAACCCCTGTTTTTCCACAACCCGGAAGTATTCATATGTCCTACAAAATCAGAACCGAACGAACACAAAAGCCGCGCAGCGGGATGGCTTTGGGCGGCATCGGCGCCGGATGGTTTGAAATCCGTCAGGACGGAACCACCGCCAACTGGAATATTTTCAACAACGCTCCGCTGGGACACGGCCCGCTGTTGCCGATTCTGGAGTTCGTGCCGCACTCCTATCTTTTCTTCGTGGCGAAGTGGCAGTACGAAGGCGAAGAGCCGCGCATGAAGCTGTTCCAAATCGAGGAAAGCCACGGCGCGGCATCTCTGGTCAGCCATGAAATCCAGTACATCTTCCCCTGGCTGACCGGCGTGGACACAATCGAGTTTGAAGCCACCTTTCCGTTCGCCACACTTAAATTCAGCGCGGACGATATGCCGTTTGAAGCGGAGCTGAACGCGTGGAGTCCGTTCATTCCGTTCGACGAAAAAAATTCGGCGCTTCCGGGAGCGGTGTTTGATTTCAAGATCACCTCGAAAGCCGACAAAAAACTGAAAATCACACTGGCGGCCTGTCAGCGCAACATGGTGGCGTATGATCGTCCGGATCGCTACTACACCGCCGAAGCCGTTGACGGGGAAAATTGCCGTTCATTCATGCATTCCGTCGGCCATGTGGAAGCGAATCACGTTTCCTTCGGCACCATGGGAATCACCAGCCTGTCGGCGGACTCCAGGTGCTATCTCGGCTGGGAGCATCCGCATCCGTACTACGAACGCTTTCTGGGCGAAGACCTTTTTCCGGAAGTCAGCGACGTCGATGGCCGCAACAAGGTTGATAAGGAAACTGGCAAAATGCGCATCAACAACAACCGCTGCTGGAGCACCATCGCGGTACAGCGCGAACTGAATTCCGGCGCCGGATTTGAGCACACCTTCATTGCCTCCTGGAATTTTCCGAACAATTACGCCAGAGATACGACGAAGTTTACCGGCAGAGACAATGCAACATTTGATCCGTCGCGGAACGAAGGCCACTACTACAACAACTTCTTCAGCAGCAGCGCCGAAGCGGGTGAATACATCGCGGCTCATCACGCGGATTTGAAATCGCGCTCGCAGGCTTTTGTGGATGCCTATTACGACTCCGACGCGCCGGACTATGTGCTGGATCAGGTGGCCTCGAACCTGAACACCATGGTGACCTCAAGCTGGTTCACCCGCGAAGGGCACTTCGGCATTGTCGAAGGAATGGCTCCGGCGGCGTCCTTTGCCGGACTTTCCACCACCGACGTGGCTATGTACGGCGGCGTGATGTACGCCGCGCTTTTCCCCGGTCTTTCCCGACAAGTCAACCGGGACTACGCCGGATTCCAGAATGCAAACGGTTCCGTCGCGCATTCCATCCGGAAAAATTTCGCGGTGATGGATAAAAGCGAAGGCACATCCAACCGCCTCGATCTTCCGGCGCAGCACGCCTTCATGACGCTGCGTGATGCGTTCTGGTGTAATGACCGCGACTATCTCAAGGAAATGTATCCGTCGGCCAAAGCCGCTGTGGAGTATGTGCTCACACATCGCGACATGAACAAAGACGGACTGCCGGATATGGAAGGCATCATGTGCAGCTACGACAACTTCCCCATGTTCGGTGTCGCCTCCTTCGTGGCCGGACAGTTTATTGTGGCGCTCAAAGCGCTGGCGGAAGCCGCGGAACTTCTGAACGAAAAGGAGGATGTCGCAAAATATTCCGCTCTCTATGAACGGGGCCGGAAACGGTTTGAAGATCAGCTGTGGAATGGCGAATATTTCCGTCTATGCAAAGACGAAAACCGCAATCCGCCGCTGATCGACGAAGGCTGTCTGAGCGACCAGCTCATCAGTCAGTGGGCGGCGCATCAGGTTGGCTTCGGCCATCTGTACGACGAGTGCAAAGTGAAAACCGCGCTCAAAAATATACTCAAGCACAACTATCGCTCCTGGCAGGGCCTGCGCAACTGTCAGTGGCCGCAGGATAAATTTTTCCATCAGATCGACAAAGACATCTGGGTCGATCAGGCCAACACCTGCTGGACCGGCGTGGAGCTGGAGATGGCTTCGTTCCTGATTTACGAAGGAATGCTCGACGAAGGGCTGATGCTCATCAAAAACGTTGATGACCGCTACCGGAAAAACGGAATGTACTTCGACCATCAGGAATACGGTGGACACTACTTCCGTCCGATGTCGGCTTGGTCGATCATTAACGCCATGGCCGGGCTGGGGATCAAACACGGAGAATACACCTTTGCTCCGAAGCTGAACCGGGCCGACGTCAAACTGTTCTTTGCCGCTCCCGACACCTACGGACATTTCATTCGCACATCCGGTAGCGTGAAAATTAAAACCGCCGGCGGCGAACTGAAAATTAAAAAGCTCACGGTTGAGCTGGCCGCTCCGGCCGCCTCGGCCAAAGTGTCTGTTCCCGGCGATGTCCGGATCGAAGGCAAAATCTTAACCGTTGATTTCGGAAAAGAAATCAGCGCGCAGGAAATCATCATCACGCTTGGTTAATTTCCGCGCGGCGTCAGTAGGAAAACTTTATCCTGCCGCCGCGCTTTACGGGGCAGGGCGAGCGTAACGACATCGTTCGGCTGCGCTTCGTCCGCCGGTTCGCCGCCGACGCGTAGATTCTCGACGGTAAACCGCAGCGCGCCGGTCGTCGGCCCTTCAAGCAGAAGCGAGTCGCCGTTTTTAATCGCGTGGCGCCGCACGGTGAATTCGGCGATATTGGTCTTGGCAAAAAAATTACTGAGCACGCCGACTTCGTCGCGCTGTTCGGTCGCCTGCGAATCGGCGGCTCCCGCCCATTCGCCCAGCTTTTCACCGCAATAATAGCCGCCGTGCCAGAATCCGCGGTTAAACACCTTGCTCAGCTCGGCAATCCAAGGATCAAATTTTTCCGGCGTATAGGTTCCGGCGGCCAGCGCGTCGAGCGCCTCGCGGTAAACCTTTGTCACCGTCGCGACGTAATCGGCGGAACGTCCGCGTCCTTCAATTTTCAGCACCGAAATTCCGGCGGCGGTAATTTTGTCCAGATATTGAACCGTGCAGATGTCTTTCGGCGACATGACATATTTATTGTCGATCACCAGTTCCGCGCCGGTTTCCTCGTCGGTGACGCGGTAACTTCGGCGGCACGGCTGGAAGCAGGCACCGCGGTTGGCGGAGTGGTCATACTGCGCGAGGCTCATGTAGCATTTGCCGCTGACGGCGACGCACAGCGCGCCGTGGGCGAACAGTTCGAGGCGGATCAGCTCGCCGGACGGGCCGCGCAGGTTTTTATCCTGAACCTTTTTCGCGATGGCGGAAATCTGTTCGAGTGAGAGTTCGCGCGCCAGCACCACCGTATCGGCGTAGCGGGCATAAAATTCCAGCGCCTGAAAATTGGTGACGTTCGCCTGCACCGAAATATGAACTTCCAGGCCGATGGCGCGGGCATATTCAATCGTCGCGATGTCGGTGGCGATCACGGCGGAAACCCCGGCGGCTTTGGCGGCATCGCACAGCGCATGCATCTCCTCCATCTCGCCGTCGTAAACAATCGTGTTCAGCGCGAGGTAACTCTTCACGCCCGCCGTGCTGCAAAGACGTGCAATTTTCGGCAGGTCTTCCGGCGCCAGACCGGCGGAACGGGCACGCATATTGAGTTTGCCGACACCGAAATAAACGGAATCCGCGCCGGCGCGGATCGCCGCCGCCAGTGCCGCCTCGGAGCCCGCAGGGCTCATTAGCTCGATTGCCGATTTTCGATTTATGATTTGCGATTGAGGATTCATGGTTTAAGCGTCGGGAGTGTCCATGGTTCAGCGCGGTTTCGCAATCCCGAAACGTTCGCCGGGTGAGGGCACCCGGCCTACATTGGGTTTGTAGGCCCGCTGCCCTCAGCGGGCGAGTCAAGGCAACCGGCCTGTGGTGAGCCTGTCGAACCGGACGGTTACGATACGTACCGCAGGCGTCCCGCCTGCCTTGTCCCGGACATAGCCATTTCCAGTTTGCTACGCACAACCCGTCCGGCTACATTCGCGGCTTCGGTTGTTTAACCCGCAAGAAACTGAAACCCTGTTTGGACGCGAGAAGATGAAAAAGATTTTTTGTCTGGTGACCTATTGGCTGGTTATCCTCGCGCCCATTGCGCTGATCCTGGCGTCCATGCCGCAAAAGAGGCGGCTCCTCCTCGCCATTCCGGTCGGAGCGGTCCTGGCCTTGTTCTGGGAGCGTGGACTGAAAAAGTGGAAGCAGCTCTGGCGCGTTTGGTGATGCGATTCATTTGGAGGGGCACCGGCCTCGGTGACCAAGGACGGCGAGGCCGCCGTCCCTCCAAGGCAACCGGGACGGTTACGATACGTACCGCAGGCGTTCCGCCTGCCTTGTCTCGGACGCAACCATTTCCAGTTTGCCACACACAAACCGTCCGGCTACATTCGCGGCTTCGGTTGTTTAGCTGGGTTAAAGACTACAGGATCATTTATGCTCCGAAGATTTATTACCGTCATGGCTTTTCTAGGCATTACAGCATGTTCTTATGCTGAACCAGCGGCCGAGATTGAGGCGCTGATCGAGACGGTACGAAGTCTGGGTGGCGCGGTGTTCATCAGGAACGGCAGTGAGCATACTCCTGCAGAGGCCGCCGATCATCTGAAGCTCAAATGGACCAAGCAAAGTCAGAAAATCCGCACGGCAGAAGATTTTATAGAGCTTTGCGCCACGAAATCCATCATGAGCGGATCATCCTACACGATCCGTTTCGCGGATGGCCATGAAGAGCTGTCGGCGGATTTTATGAAGACCGTTTTGAATCAGCTTCGATTTTCTGGATCCCATCATTCCACGCCGGCGAGCAGGCCGCAGGCGGCGCCGATATCCTTACCACCGCTGTAACGGCGGGTGACGGGCGCGGCGAGGTGAAGCCGTAGGGTGTCGCGGAATGCAGATAGTTCTTCCGGCGAAAACGTCTACGTTTTTCCTTCGCTTCGCAACCTTGAAGAGTTTCTATAAAAGAAACTTCTGTTGCAGTCTGACGCGCCGTCCGCTATGTTCAAAAAACATAATATAATGGCGGCATAAAAAAGGAGATACTATGAACAAATTCAAAGACATAACGGCATTGATTATCCTCGGAGTCAGTCTGATTGGTGCGATCGCCCTGATTGCTCTCGCGTGGCTTTCGCCCGCGCCATCATCAATGGTTACAAATCTTCTTAACATCATTCTGTTTGGGCTTTCCAGTATATCTGCAGTTATTACTGGATATTTTTTTGCAAGAAGCAGTACGTCGGAGAAAGTCGATACCATCGCGGAACAGTCAACAGAGAAGATGGTTCATCTCTCTCTACAGCTCCAGCACCTCAAAAGCTATCTTCAAGAGACTCTTGATGTAGCAGACAACGAGTCCGCCATTCATCTTGCCGCCGCGATAAACGCGTACCGCCATCGGGTCGAGGCTGCAGCAGATATGACTGCATCACTAGCCTCATCAAATGAGGCCTTTCGCAATGACTGGCTGGGCGTCGTTTCGCTGGCGTCTCGGAAAACCATTGAAAAGAAGTACGATAAACTCCGCGAGTATTTGCAAGATAATGAGACCTATGAACGTCTTAAGGCCGAGAGAAGTACAGGCGCTGTCAGTGAGATCGATGAGCCCAAGGTGACCGAACAACTGCGAGTTGTTGAAGAACGAATCGAAAATGCGAAAAAACAATTACCGATACAGCAAAGTTTTGTTCGATTAGCCCCTCCACCACCGGCAGTTAGTGTTGAACAAAATATTGCCGGTGGGACAGATTCTAAACAGAAAGGAACCCTTAGGGTGCGCCTTCTGAGGCCGGTATACCGAGCTACAGGGTCGGGCCGTCTGGCTCCACAAATGCGGAGTGTGCCGCGTATCTCAACAAAGTTGGTCTCGCATCCGCCGGATCTGATTGCTGGCGATTTTCGTTTTGCCCCCGGCACTGGGACGAACTTTGATTTTCACATTGGGCTTAAGTCAATGGCTTTTGGGGTCAATCTTCCCGTTGGAGATTATGTGTTTGAGTATGAAGCGACAATTGATGATCGGATCAACAACACACCAGAATCTTGCGTCTCGGCCCGTACTAAAGGCGCCGTGTGAACACGTAAAATTTCCTTTAATTCCATTTCATTATTCCGCGCCAGCTAACATGCCACAGGCTGCACCGATATCTTTGCCGCCGCTGTAACGGCGGGTGACGGGTGCGGCGAGATGAAGACGTAAGGCGTCGCGGAACGCAGACAGTTCTTCCGGTGAGGGCGGAACAAATTTTCCAGACGGATCGTTGACGTCGATCAGATCGAGCATGACCGGAATTCCGCGCGTCAGTTCCGCCAGTTGCTTGGCATCTTTTTCAGCGGTGTTAACTCCAGAGATCATAATCCACGCCAAGGGAATCCGCTTTCTGGTGACATGGTGGCGTTCACGGAGCGCGTCCATCAGTTCGGCGGTCGGGTGCAACTTTTCAACCGGCATGAGTTCAAGCCGTTTTTGCGGATCGGCGGAAGTGAGCGAGACGACCAGCCGGAAAGGATATTGCTCCGCCGTGAACCGCCGGATGGCGGGCGTGATACCGGAGGTGGAAATGGTGATGGCTTTGGCGGAAATGGCGCCGCCGCACGGTTCGGAGAGAATGCGTGCGGCGCGGATGACTTCGTCGTAGTTAAGGAGCGGTTCGCCCATGCCCATGAAGACCACGCCGCGCACCGGATGTTCGGAGTCGTCGCGGATTTTGAGTACCTGATCGACCATTTCCCATGCGGAGAGGTTGCGGATAAATCCCATTCTGCCGGTGTAGCAGAACGAACAGCCCATCGCGCAGCCGACCTGCGAGCTGACGCAGACAATATATTTCTGATCTTCCGCGCGGTGCATCAGCGGAATGCGGACAGCTTCGAACGGTTCCGGGCCGTCGCCGTGAAACAGATATTTGGCGAAGCCGTCCTGCGGCGAAATTTGTTTATCTGAAACGGTCAGGTTAGGAATCTCTGTCGCGGCGCGGAGAGCTTTCAGCGCCTTTTCTGAAATCTCGGCCTGCGCCTCCGGCAGTTTGCCTTTCCGGATGACGACGGCTTGAATCATCCGCGCCTGACGGAGCGTAATGCCGAGCTGACTGTGCAGTTCTTCGGCGGTCTGGTTTTTGAGGAGAATCGGCATGGCGTGAGGGTGTAACACAAGACTCCGCCGCCGTCCACTGCGACCAGCTCTGGTGGCACGCTACGGTTGGCGATGAATTCAGCTTTTGCATTGACCAAGGCTCGGATAGATTCCGTGTCCAGCAACCGCACGGAGAAAAATATGAGGCAGGACATCCTTTCCTACATTGAGGCAAACTGGGAGTCTTCGATTTACCGAGACGCGCCCGGTGCTGGCTTTGGCGGCGTGGATCTTCCGTTCCCGTACACCTCGCCCTGCATAAAGGGCAAAGGGAAGTTTTACTATTTTTTCTACTGGGACACGTATTTCACCAATGCCGGACTGCTTCGAAGCGGCCGCGCGGCAATTGCCAAGGCCAACATTCAGAACATGCTCTGGCTGATCAAGCGGCAGGGTTACATGCCGAATTATATCGGCCTCTATAACCGTTCGCAGGCGCCGTATCTCTGCCGCATGGTCAAAGAATATATCGCGGCGACCGGCGACTGCGATTTCCTTGCCGAGTGCGCGGACGGGTTACGGCAGGAATATCACTTCTGGACGACGGCGCGCTTTACACCTGTCGGACTGAATCGCTACGGACATCATGACACGGCGGAAGGCTGTGAAGGTTTTTATAACCAGTACCTGATCGACCGGCTCAAATTTTCACCCGCCGCCTCTTCAGAAGAAAAAGTCCACGTCGGTGGGCACTATATGGCGGAGGCGGAGTCCGGTTGCGACTTCACTCCGCGCTTCGAAGGACGCTGTCTGGATTATTGTCCGGTGGAGTTGAACGCGCTTCTCTACGAGTATGAAGTGTATTTGCTGGACGTGTCGGAGTCGCTCGGCTGGGGCGATGCGGCGCTGTGGAAAAACCGCGCGGCGCAGAGACACGAGCGGATGAACCGGTATCTGTGGAATGAAAAGTCCGGCCTGTTCCTCGACTACGACTTTGTAAACGGGAAGTCCAGTCCGGCTCCGTCGCTCGCCGGATTCAACGCGCTGGCCGCGGGCCTGGCCAGCGAAGAGCAGGCCGCGCGAATGGTCGCCAACCTGCCGCTGTTTGAGCGCGAGCATGGAATTTCTTGCGCGGCGGAACCCGAACAGCGGCGAGGCTTCCAGTGGGATTATCCCAATGTCTGGCCGCCGCTGGTTTACATCACAGTTGAAGGACTTCGCCGTTACGGATACGAAAAAGAAGCGCGGCGCATTGCCGGGAAATATATTCAGACCGCGATCTTGCTGTTTGAAAAGACCGGCCAGCTCTGGGAAAAGACCGACGCCGAAACCGGCGAGGTGGCTGGCGGCGAATACGAAGCCGCGCCGATGATGGGCTGGTCCGCCGGAGTATTTCTGACGTTGCACGAATATGTTCAAAGCACCTGTGACTGACCGACAACCTGATAGGAATTAAAATATGAAAAAAGCGGGGCTAGTTCTTTTATTCATCGGTATCGCATTTCTACCGGCGCTCAGCGCGGTTTTTGTAAACATCGGCGGCTGGTATGAGGCGTTGAACAAACCGTCGTGGAATCCTCCGTCGTGGATATTCGGCCCGGTGTGGTCGACGCTTTACCTGATGATCGGTCTGGCCGGTTACCTCGCTTGGACGCGCGGATGCCGCGAGGAACGGCGCGCAGTTTTTACCGCGTACGGCGCACAGCTGCTTCTTAATGCACTTTGGAGTCCGGTATTTTTCGGACTGCATCGTCCGGACTCGGCGCTGATTGTGCTGACCCTGCTCTGGTTTTCGATTCTCATTTGTATCGGAGCCTTCAGTCAGCGCAGTCGTCTGGCGGCGTGGCTGATGATTCCGTATTTTCTATGGGTTTCATTTGCCGGCGCACTCAACACAGTCATCGCGGCGATGAACTGACCCGATTTTTTCTTTCAGAAAAGAACCGCTTCCGATACCTTGCGCACCATGTCTGCAAAACTAAAAGCCGATTGGACGACGAAATTCGACAAGGCCGGTTATTTCGACAAGGCCGGTTATGAGGATAAAAGATGAAGCAGATTCAAGAGTATGATTTTGTTGTAGTCGGCGGCGGAATGGCCGGCGTGTGTGCGGCGATTGCGGCGGCCCGGCAGGGATTGCGCACCTGCCTGGTTCATGAGCGGCCTGTTCTGGGCGGGGTTGCCAGTTCTGAAACCCGCGTGACCATACACGGCGCGGCCTGCCACCATGCGTATGCCAGAGAAACCGGCATTATTCATGAAATTCTGGAGGCGGAACGACAGGCTAATCATGAAACCATCAATGAAACCGGCTGGACCAACAGCATATTTGATATGGCGATTTATGATTTGGTTTCCCGCACACCCAATCTCACGTTGCATCTCAACACCTGCGTCGTGGATGTTCTAATGGATCACGGCGCGGCGGCGAGTCATCTGCCGGACACAAAGTCCGGGTATTATCTGCGTAAAGCGTGCGCCACCAGCCGTCAGATTACAGCAGTAGTCGCCCGCACACTTTCCGCCGAGCTGGAACTGGAGCTTCGGGCGCCACTGTTCGCTGATTGCACCGGGGACGGTTTTATTGCCGACCAGGCCGGTTGCGAGTGGCGCATGGGAAGCGAATCTCAGGCTGAAACCGGAGAGGTTCATGCACCTCAAACCGCCAGCACAGACACGATGGGAAGTACGATTCTTCTTCGCGGCCGCGATATGGGGCACCCGTGTCCCTTTCAGGCGCCAGACTGGGCGGTATATTACGACGATGCCGACTTTTTCTATAAACAGGGGCGTCCGCCGTCCGACCCGACCGGTGGATACTGGTGGATTGAAATCGGCATTCCGTGGCACACGATCCACGAAAACGAAACTATTCGCCGCGAATTGACGCGCCATGCGCTCGGTGTGTGGGACTGGATGAAAAACCGTGACCCCCGCATGAAAGAAGCCTGCAAAAATTTTGCACTGGATTTTATCGGACAGGTTCCCGGTAAGCGGGAAAGCCGCCGTGTCGTCGGCCGCTATTGGCTGACCGAAAACGATATACAGGCGAAAAATAAGTTTCCGGATGAAGTGGCGTATGGCGGCTGGTTTGTTGATCTGCATACACCGGGAGGACTTCTGGCTTCTACCTCTGAACCTTCCAGCGCGGAAGGGTATAGCGCTGACAGCGAATATCAGGCCAAGAGTTATGTCGGCCCGTATGGAATACCGCTTCGCAGTCTGATCGCCCGGGATGTGGACAACCTGATGCTTGCGGGCCGGTGCATTTCCGTCACTCGCGCCGCGCTGGGAACCGTCCGCGTTATGGCCACAACCGCTCTCATGGGTCAGGCGATCGGCACGGCCGCCGGGCTGGCCAGAGCCCGCAACCTCAGCCTGCCAGATCTCGCCGCCGATGCCGCCGCTGGCGGCAGCGCCATCCGCGAGATTCAGCAGCAGCTGTTGCGCGACGGCTGTTTCCTGCCGAATCTGCGCAACACCGATGCCAGCGACATTGCGCGGCTGGCCCGTGTCACAGCAAGTTCCAGCGCGACCGTCTCGGGGGTTTCCCCGCTCGATCAGTCCAACGAAGCGGGTCTGACTCGCTGGCTGGAAGGGTCGCTGTCTCTGGATGTATTGCCTGGCCAGTTGATCTCGGTTTCCGGCGGGCGGATTGATCGGCTGGGTCTGTGTCTTAATGTTGAAGGTGACAGCGCAGTGAACATCCCGGTTCGATTGGTGCGGTTGACGGACATCTTTGATTACAGAACCGATGGCGCAGGTGTATTGGCCGAAGGGGTAATTACAGCGCAGCCCGGCGAAAGCCGCTGGGTCTGGTGGGATGTTTCGCTCGAGAATGTTCCGGATGGCTATGTCTGCCTGCAGGCGGGGCCTTGCGCCGGAGCCGTCTGGCGTTCCACACAGTACCGCCTGCCGGGGCATTCGTCCCGCCGCAGAGTATCGCCATCCAAGCAGCGTAGCCACCACCATACACTTTCGTTCCAGATTGAACCGGTGCAGGCGGTGTATGAACCCGCCTCTGTTCTCAGTGGACGCACCCGGCCCGGGGTGGGGCCGGAATGCTGGCGCAGCGCACCAGACCGTTCTCTGCCGCAATGGCTGGAGCTGGCCTGGGATGTTCCGCAAACGATCAAACGCGTTGAGCTGACTTTTCCGGGACAGATGTTGCTGGAGGTTCACAGCGAGCCGCCATTCTACCGCGCTTCGCAAAATGCCCGCGAATATTCAATTGAAGTGGATGCCGGCAACGGCGTGTGGAATGAGGTGGTGCGGGTGCGGGACAACTGGAACCGCCGCCGCAACCACGATCTGCCGCAACCGGTAACCGTCAAACGGCTCCGCGTACTGATTCAGGCAACCGGCGGTGACCCTTCGGCGGCCATTGCAGAGATCCGCTGTTACGCTGCTGCCGCAACGCACTGATCTTCTGTTTTCGCGGACGCCGCCCTTTTATCTGAGGGCGGCGTTTTTGCTTTTCTGCCGGGAATCCGTCCGGTAGTTTCCGCCGCATGTCTGCAAAACTAAAAGACGATTGGACGCCGGAGCTGGATAAGGAAAACGACAAAGCGGTCTGGGTGCATTCCATTCCGTATTTGGCGTGGCTGTTGATGATGTCGTTGCTGGGCGATCCGTCCGGACCCCGTTACGCCATTCAGACTCTCGGCGGAATTATTCTCCTGCTGATCTGCCGACCGTGGCGCTGGTACACGCCGCCGAAACTCAAGAACGTTCCGCTCGCGCTGGCGGTCGGCCTGCTGGTGTTTGTTTTCTGGGTCGGCCTCGAATCGGAATTTTTCAAAAGCGTCTTTCCGAAGATCAGCGAATTCTATGAGCGCTATCTGGTCGGGATGACGAAATTCGGCAAATTGCGCGAGCCGCTCGAAATGGGCGCGAACGGACTTTACCACTACGACCCGCGCACCACCGGCTGGCCGCTGTTCTGGGTTCACATGCTCGGCACGACGCTGGTAATCGGCATGATTGAGGAGTTTTTCTTCCGCGGCTTCGTTTACCGCTGGATGCAGGGCAGTCCGTTTTTCCAAAAGGACATCGGCAAGCTTGACAACGGAATGTGCATTCTGGTCGCCGTGCTGTTCGCGCTTGAACACAACGAATGGCTGATGGGATTCCTCTGCGGATTGATCTTCACCTGGTTGATGGTGAAAACCCGCGATATCTGGGCCGCCGTCCTGGCGCACGCTGTTACCAATGGACTGCTCGGCTGGTACGCTGTTTATACCGGCGCCTATTGGTTTTGGTAACTTCCATTTTATTCCGGAAAGCTGGGGCCGGGAACCCAGAGCAGGGGAACCAGAATCGTTTCCGGCAGAGCGGGGCATCCGCGCTCGCCGTGGCGGATTAAGCTGTCAATGTATTGCACGGCTCGCCGCGCCAGAAGATCGCTTTGCCGCTCATAGCCGGCAAAGTCCGACCATCCTCTTCGATCCAGAGCAATCAATTTTGTTTTTTCCGGCAGGATGGGTTGGCCGTTTGGCTTTTTCCACGCGTCGATTCCCGCGTTGGGAACAATCGCGGCCTCCACCTTTTCTTTGGCGAGCCATTCCGCCATTTGCCGCATGATCTCGATCCCGTCAAACAGGCGCGGCGGCTGGCAGGCGATGCCCGCTTTCTTCCACCATTCGATTACCGTTACTGCCGCCGAATAGCTCTGTAAGCCTTCCGGTGTTTCACTCGGCGGGCTGAAAAAACAAATGGCAGCCGACTTCGGGCGGGCTTCCGCCACGCGCCGCCCCGCATCCAGCATGACGCGAAAGGCGCCTTGATCAACATAAGACAGCCCGGTGGGAAGCTCTTTTCCCATAAGAAGGTGAATCGCTGTAAACCGGGCCCACGGAAACCCGGTCCAGGCCGATGGATAATTGGACGGCAATAGAATCAGTCCTGCCACGCCGCGCGCTTCCATCAACCGTGCGGCCTCTGCCGGACTTTTGTAATCCTCGACACAAAAGGTTTCGAATCCATAGCCCAGCGATTCAACCGCAATCCGGACGGGGGCGATGAGTTCCTGCGTTCGGAAGGGGCAATCGGCTTTCAGCCATTTGATAAGCGCAATCGACACCGGTCTTGCCGATGTTTCACCTGTCCAGCGGAGTTGGGTCAGCCGACGCAAGGAGGGATCCGGGCGGTAGCCCATTTCGGCGGCTTTAGCTCTGACTTTTTCGGCGGTGGACTGCCGGATACGGGGGCTGTTGTTTAACGCCCGTGAGACCGTTGACATATCCACGCCAAGAGCCTCAGCAATATCTCTCAGGGTGACGGATCTGCTCATAGGGCCACTTTATGCATCAGCTTGTATTTTTCAAGACAGGACTATGGTTGAGGCAAATAAAGTTGAGGCGTAATACGGCAGGAGTATGTGGTGCTTTTAGTGGGATCATCACGAAGAGCGCCGCAAACGGAATGGGTCATTAGTCAGGTCGTTTCCAAACCGAAATAGAAAGGTGCTGGTATGATGAAAATGAGTCCTCGTTTCAAGCCGTCCGGCGGATTGCGGCATTTGCGCAACCTGTCGCTTCTCCTCGCAACGCTCGCCGTATTCTGGGCGGGCAGCTCGCAAGCAGCGTTCGATACAAACACTCCGCCGGTGGCGTACCATACGGGCTTCCCTTACAGCGCGGCCTATTTTGCCAACGCCCTTTCTGCGGACAATCAGGGCTGGAAGTTTATTTCCGGCGGCACCGGAGTATATCCAACTAATCAGTTAAATAAATTCGGCTACCCGACCGTTTTAATCGCAACCGCCACGCAGGTTGTGCAGGTATTGCAGAATTCCGTGACTCCCGTTAATAAACCGGATTCCTGGCCGGATGGAAGCGGTCTTTATGCCGGTCAGATTGTTATAACGTGGAAAGGCGGCGCCGATGTGCGCAGCGCCAACGGAACGTATGTTGCCGCCAAATCAACCGTTGCGGCCACCGGCGTGGCAACCAACGGTACGCGTGTTTATACGCTGGCTCCGGGTTTGAGACCCTCCGTCAATATTTACGCGCTGGGAGCCACTCCGTTAACCGACGTGAAGTGCTGGCTGCCCGACCCGACCGATCCCAATAACAAATCGCTCGAAAATCAACTGTTCCACCCGGCTTTTCTGAAGCATCTGCAAGAGCGGAGATGGTCCTGGATCCGGTTTATGAATCTCGGATCAGTGAATCAGAACCCCCAAAAGAACTGGAGTGACCGCCGCATACCGGCGTATGCCTTCCAGGACGGAGCGTTGAATCCGCGCGATCCGACAGAAGGTGGCGTTAAGCCTTACGGTGATGGGATATATGCCGGAAACCGTGACACGGGCGTTTCCTTTGAATACATGGTTGCGCTTTGCAATCAAACGACCAATGACATGTGGCTTAACATCCCGCATTTGGCCAACGATACCTTTGTGACCAATCTGGCCAATCTGATTAAATTCGGTTCGGACGGAACCAATGCCTATACCTCGGTGCAGGCCAACCCAGTATGGAAGCCGCTTAACAGCGCGCTGAAAGTTTACTTGGAATATTCCAACGAAATCTGGGCGGGTAACGACGAATTCGCTCAGGGTGTTTGGGCTGCCAATCAGGCAGCGGCGGCGGGAATTACCAAGGCGCAGTTTATTGCCCGCAGAGGTTCCAGATTGTGGGAGATTTTTGAAAGTAAACTAACTGCGGCTCGCGTGGTGCGTGTTGCCGGTGCGTGGACCGCCAGATCAGATTACACGACGCCGTATGTGGCTGAATTTTACAACAACGCCAGTCTACTGAAGCCCGAAGTGCTGGCCGTAACCACCTATTTTGGAAACGGCATTCAGTATTGGGCGAAGGATCAGAACTTTGTTCCGACGAACGCCACACCGTGGACCGACAGTTACTGGGCGAGCGCCCGGTTGGAAACCGATCTTCAAGCCACGCTTACCAAGTGGATGGAGTATGTGTTGTCCGGAACACAAAACAGTGGCGACACCGGCCCGGATGAATTGGGGGTTCGCGGCGGGATTACGGATTACATGCTGCCGCTGGCTCTGAGCAATAATCTACCGCTCGTGGCCTATGAAGGCGGCCCGTCGGTTTATACGTCAAGCTTTGACGGCCCTCCCACAACCGATGACGGCGTTACTCTGCTGATGGAAGCGATGAACCGCCATCCGGGGTTCGCGGACATCTACTATGCTCACGTCAATATGTCCTTTGAAAAAGGTCTGCGGGTGGATTGCATGTTCACCGATGCGGGCCAGTGGGGAAAAAACGGGCAGTGGGGCCATCTGGAATATATCGATCAGCCGACCAGCAACGCGCCGAAATATCAGCTCATACTCGACGTCATTGATGAGTTTAAGACGATCCGGTCGATCCATACACCTAAGGGTTTGGTACCGCAGTTTACCACCGCAGCGGCGTTGCCGCGCGTGGAAGTGGGTACACCGTATAATCAGACCATCGCAGTCAGCGGTGGAAACGGAACCCTAACGGTAGAGTGCATTGCATCTCTTCTGCCTGCCGGGCTGACCTACAACGCGAGCACCAAGAAAATCACAGGTACTCCGACGGCTAAAGGTGACGGATACGTTTATCTGCGTGTTCTGGATGCCGACAAAGACCCGGCATGGAGAACCTTCACTGTGCAGGTTTTCCAACGATCCACACCGGCCGCCACGATTAACTTCGAAACTCAGCCGTTGAGCATCGGGACAGCCTCCGCGCCGCAACCGATGGTGATCGGAGCCTATACGGTCAATGGCAGCTCAACGAACGGATTGAAGATATTTAATGCAACCAACGGCTGGCCCCTCGGCTGGCCAAGTAAAGTGTTGCATGCCAAGTCAGCGGGGTGGTTGCTCAGTGTGCAAAGAACGGATGGACAGCCGTTTGACCTGTATTCAGTGGACGTGGGAGAAGGGAATAATCTGGCAGACCAGTGTACCATCACGTTGGCCTATCCGAACGGCACAATTGCCACGACCAATATTGCTATTCCGTTGCAGACTGCGGCTATCCTTGTTCCGGCCACGCTGGACGCGGTCGGGATTACGAAGGCCGACTTTAGATTCTATAAAGCCGGGGCCAATGCGTTTGGCGCGATTGATAATCTAAAAATCAATCAGGTCGTTACCCCGCCCGGCGGCGCGGAAGTGATCCTGGATAATAATGCCGCCGGAGTGACAGCCTCTGGAGCGTGGTATGGTGTTGTTGCAGGTACCGGGTATCAAGGAACCAACTTCATGACCATCGCCAGTAGCACCACCGCGTGGCGCCGGTACACCCCGACGCTTCCAACGACGGGTTCGTATGAGGTGTTTGCAAAATACGCTTCCGGCTGGGCTACTGCGGGAACGAACTGTCCTTACACTGTTGTTCATCAGAACGGCAGTCAGACGACCCGGGTGAACCAGACGATCAATGGCGGAACGTGGGTTTCGCTTGGCACGTTTAACTTCACGAGCGGTAACTATGTTGAAATCGGCGCTGACGTCGCCGGCGGCAAACGCCCGTGCGCGGATGCGATCAAATGGGTTCAGCAGTAAAAACCAGACTGCTCGAATAACAAGTGAGTTGTCATGACCCCCGCTCTCCGGAGCGGGGGGCTTTTTGTTCTGGGGTGACCTTGCCTGTTCTGGAAAGACCGATTGGCGCAACGAAGTATCCAGTGCCGTCGCATAGTTTGTCCGCCCCGGATTCAATTTTCAGCAGTTAGGGAGTGTAAAAAGGAGTCGGATTTGGTTTCCTTTCCTTCCTGACGGAGAGTTATTCAGCAAGAGGAGATCGCGATGAAGAACTGGATGTTGTACCTGACAGTTGCGGCGGCAGCCGCCGGTGGATACGCCAACGACTGGCCGGTCTGGCGCGGTCCGGATGGCAATGGAATTTCAAAAGAAACCGGCTGGGATTCCAGCGGGGCAAAAACGCTTTGGACGAAGGAGCTGGGCGCCGGTTATTCGTCGGTCAGCGTCAAGGGCGATAAACTTTACACCATGGGGCATGAGTCGGCTGATGATAAAGCAGGCAAAGACACGGTTTATTGTCTGGACGCAAAAACCGGGAAAGAAGTCTGGAGCTATTCTTATGCTTCGCAAACAGGAGGAAAGTATAAAGGGCCGCGCGCCACTCCTGTGATTGACGGGGATTGTGTCTATACGGTCAGTCAGGACGGGCTGGTCATTTGCCTCGATGCGGCGTCGGGAAAAATAAAATGGCAGGCTGATGTACCCGGCAAGACAGGTAACAAAAACATCAGATGGGGCATTTCATCTTCAGCGGTTATCGAAGGGAATATGATTCTGCTGAACATCGGTTCTGCCGGAGTGGCGCTCGACAAGAACAGCGGAAGCATCAAATGGAGCAGTGTCGGAGCGCCAAGCTATGCTTCGCCGGTTGTGTTCGACCGCGCAGACAAGCGGTGTGCCGCAATGTTTACAGCGTCCGGCCTGCAAACGGTTGATGCCAAAACCGGAAAGCAGATCGCGTCCATTGAGTGGATCACCAAGTTCGATATCAACGGGGCCGACCCGCTTGTTATCGGCGATAAGATATTCATTTCTTCCGGCTACGATCGCGGTTGCGCCATGCTCGACTTTTCCTCCGGTGAACTGAATAAGCTGTGGGAGAGCACGGCTCTGAAAACCCAGTTCAGCAGCTGTGTTTATATTGACGGGTACATTTACGGAATTGACGGCCAGACCAAATCGAAGGGAACCCTGCGCTGTATCTCTGCCGCCGACGGCTCCGAAAAATGGAGCGAACAGATCGGCTTCGGCTCATTGATCGCGGCGGACGGCAAGCTGATTGTGTTGGGCGAATCCGGAACGCTCTACTTTGCGGCTACCGCGCCGGATAAATATAACGAGATTTCAAAAATGGACACCGGGCTCGGTCAGCTGTGCTGGACGCCGCCGGTTCTGGCGAACGGAATCATCTATTGCCGCAACGACAAAGGAACGCTCGTCGCGATCAATGTCAGCAAATAAAACCATCCTGATCTGCCAATGCGCAGAGCGCGGCCTGCTGAACCTTGGAAATGCGGACGAGGTTTCCGGGCTCGTTGTGCCCGACCTCTGTTGCGCCGCTCAGAAAAATGATCCGCGACTCAAAGACATCGCGGCGGCAGAGTATCCCGTCATCTATGCCTGCCACCCCCGTGCCGTCCGGGCGCTGTTTGCCTTTGCCGGATATCCGCTTCCTGAAAGCGCCGAGTTCATTAACCTCCGTACTCCCGTACTCCCACACTCCCGCACTCCCGTACTCCCTCACTCCCAAACTCTCTCATGGTTCCCGGTCATCGATGGCGACCGCTGCACGAACTGCGGACAGTGTTTTGAGTTCTGCCTGTTCGGAGTTTATGAAAAAGATGCGGACGGCAAAGTGCGCGTGACGAATCCGCAGAGCTGTAAAAACAATTGTCCGGCCTGCGCGCGGATTTGTCCTGAAGCCGCCATCATCTTTCCGAAAGTCGGCGAGGCTCCGATCAACGGCGCGGAAATCTCCGACGAAGAAGCCCTCAAGGCGAACATCAAAATCAACGTAGATGAAATTCTCGGCAACGATGTTTATGCCGCGCTCAATGCCCGCAAACAGAAACGCCGCACGTTGCTGAACCAGAAGAAGGTCGAACAGGCGCTGGCGGAACGGAAAAAATGCGCGGAGGAGAAAGTATGAGTATCGCGCTGATGAAGCGAATGCTGACCGAGCCCGACAAGCGGCTCCTTTGGAAGTTTGCTTATAACTTCGGCTACAAAGGCATGCGCTCCATCGAAAAATTTCAAAAGCGTCTCAAGCGCGGCGAATATTTCCCGGCGTTTCTTTTCCTGTCCGTCACCAACGCCTGCAACCTTGCCTGTCAGGGATGCTGGGTGTCGCAATCTAATCCGCCCAAACAGATTGCGCCTGGCACGCTCGACAACGTCATCCGCGAATGCAAAGCGCAAGGCTCTTGCTTCTTCGGAATTCTCGGCGGCGAACCGCTGCTCTACGACGGCCTCTTTGAAGTTTTCGAAAAACATCCCGACTGTTATTTTCTACTCTTCACCAACGGCACGCTGATCACCGATGCCGTTGCCAAAGAAATGCGCCGGATCGGCAACATCAGCCCGCTCATTAGTATTGAAGGGCTTGAAAAAGTGAGCGACGAGCGGCGCGGCGGAAAAAACGTTTACGAACAGACGCTGGCGGGGCTGGCGAACTGCCGAAAGCATCGCCTCGTCACCGGCGTCTGCACCAGCGTCTGCAAGTCCAACATCGCCGACCTCGCCAGCGAAAAGTTTGTGAACGAAATCGCCGCGCTCGGCGCGCATTATCTTTGGTATTACATCTACCGTCCCGTTGGCCCGAATGCGTCGCCCGAATTGGCGCTCGACGCCGGACAGGTCACAGCGCTGCGCCGCTTCATTGTGGATATCCGCCTCACGGCACCGGTCGTGGTCGTTGATGCTTATTGGGATGATAAGGGCAGGGCGCTTTGTCCGGCGGCGGTCGGCATCGCTAATCACGTCAGCCCCGACGGCTTCGTCGAGCCGTGTCCGCCGCTTCAGTTTGCCAAAGATAATATCGGCGACGGCACCGGACTATACAAGCTATTCAACGAATCGGCATTTCTAAAAAAATTCCGCACCATGTGCTGCAAGACCACGCAGGGTTGCATCATCATGGAGAACCCGAAACAGCTTGCCGGATTCATCAAAGACGAAGACGCGGTCGATAGCTCCGGGCGCGGCACATTGCTGGCCGAGCTGAACCAGATGTGTCCGTGCGGCAGTCATCATCAGCCCGGCAGCGAAATTCCGGAGCGCAGTTGGGCGTATCGCTTTGCCAAGAAAAACTGGTTTTTCGGATTTGGAGCCTACGGGTGATGCAGCAGACCCAACCAAAGTACGGAGTTCCGGCGGAACGGTTCGAGCGCGACCAGCTTATGCGCGAGGTTTCCGTTTATGCCGCGGAACACCAGCTCGTGCCGCCGCTTTCCATGGAAGAATTGCGCGACCATGCTGAACAGATCGCACCGGGCCAAGGCGCGATCGGCTATGTGATGGTACTGCTCAACAACGAAGTCTGGCGCGACACGGTTGCCTCCATTCCCTACGAACGCCGCCTTCTTCTCCTTCCGCAATGTCTGCGCAGTCAGCGGGACTGTCCGGCTAAAATGGATGAATTCGGTCTGCTATGCGAAGCCTGCGGATGTTGCCATATCGGCGAACTTCAGTCGCTCGCCGAAGATCTCGGCTATGTCGTCCTCGTCGCTGAAGGCTCCACCGTTGTTTCCAAGCTGCTGGATGGCGGCAAGGTGGATGCCGTCGTCGGCGTCAGCTGTCTGAACGCGCTCGAAAAATCTTTTCCGCAGATGGCGGATGGCGCGATTCCCGGTCTGGCCGTCCCGCTCACGGTTGACGGGTGTATCGGCACCAAGATGGATGTGGATCACGTTCGCGACGCCATCCGGCTGAAATCTTCTACGCCTTGGAAAAACACGCTCGACACGGAACGCCTGCATCAAGTCGTTGACGGGTGGTTCGCAGATTCCGGCGCATGGAAAACCGAAACCCGCACCGAACAGATTGCGGTTGACTGGCTGCTCAAGGACGGCAAGCGCTGGCGGCCCTATCTGCTCGCCTGCACCTACAGCGCACTCAGCGACGGAATCACCGATCTGCCCGATGAAGTCCGCCGCCTTGCCATTGCGGTCGAATGTTTCCATAAGGCTTCGCTCATTCATGACGATATTGAAGACAGCGATGATCTGCGTTACGGCGAGCCGACGTTTCACCGGCAGTACGGCATTCCGGTCGCCATCAATGCCGGCGACCTGCTTGTCGGCGAGGGCTATCGCTGGATCACTTCCGTCGAAGTCCGCACGGCGGAACTGCTGCGCATTGCCGCCGAAAACCACCGCACACTCTGTCTGGGTCAGGGCGAAGAACTTTACGGCCTCGCGCACGGAAATCCGTTTACATCCAAAGAGATCATTGAAATTTTCCGGCGCAAAACCGCGCCTGCTTTCGGCGTTTCGCTCCTGCTGGGAGCTGTCGCCGCCGGGGCGGATCGCGAACTGCTCGAAACACTGCAATCGTTCAGCGAGTCGCTCGGTATCGCCTACCAGATTCGCGACGATCTGGAAGAATACAAAACCGGCGAAGCCCGCGATCTGCGCGCCTCGCTTCTGCTCGCGCTTGCCAGCGAAGCTCATCCCGGAGGCGGCACGCCTCCCTTCGAAGAACTCATGGTTGTCGAAAAGGCGGCGCAGCTGCTGGAGCACTACAAGAATGAAGCGGTTCGTGCGCTCAATCCGGTTAAAAATGCGCTGCTCAAAAGTCTGCTCCGGCGCATCGCCGCCAAAATGCTGAGCGGGAGATAAAAGGCCATGCAATCTCTCGACGACCGCCTGATTCGTACTGCTGCTTGCGCCCGGCGTTTTCTGGAGAAAGAGTCGCTCAAACAAACCGCCCGCTTTATTCTCAGCCGTCAAAATCCGGATGGCGGCTTCCGGGGGAAGGGCGCGGAAAGCGACCTTTACTACACGGTTTTTGCCGCTGCCGGACTCAAGGCGCTCGGCGCGCCGGTTCCCGCGCTGAAACTCTGGAACTATGTCCGCCGTTTTGGCGTGGGCGAAGAACTCGATCTCGTTCACCTGTCCTGTTTAATCCGGTTGCGTTCCGCGTTCCCGATGTTCGGGAAAACGCGCCGCCGGTTTTTCCAAATGCTGGAAACCCGCCACGCCGAATCTGCGTATGACTTTTTTATGAAACAGTTGGCCGGAGACAGTTTGGGCCTTGCCCGACTGCCGATTGCGCCGCGACCGATTGTATTCACCGATCCGACGCCCAGTCTTGCGGCGGCGATTATCGTAAGCCGATCGGCGGACAAAGCGGCGGCTGAAGTTTTGCTCAACCGATTTTGCAGTTCCGGCGGATTTGCCGCGACGGATCGTCTGAATATTGCCGATCTGCTTTCTACCGCCACCGCGCTGTTCGCCTTACGGAGTCTCCATGCCGATTTGGATTCAATTCGCCGTCCGTGTTTGGAATTTGTTGAATCGCTCTGGCGCGACAGTGGCGGCTTCGCCGGGAATACGACGGATGAATTTGAAGATGTCGAGTACACTTTTTATGCACTGCTTAGCGTTGGTTGCCTCATGCAATGAATTTGAGCTGCAGTAAAGCCGGAACTTAGGGCGAAGCCCGTAGATCCGGCTTGCGGGCGGGTCGGGCGGCAGGGACTTTGCCGGATCCACGCCGGGTACGGCTGAGTTCCGGCAGTACTTGAGTAAAGCTGGGACTTTGATCCGGCTTCAGAGGGAGAGAAGAATGGAAAATACAATGAAGTTTTTCAGGCGGAACCTGCCTCACTGGCTGGTATCTGACCGGTCATACTTCGTTACCATCCGCCTCCACAGAACACTTCCGAAAACCGTTGTGCGGGCTTTTCAGCAAGAGCGGGCTCATCTGGAAGACGCGCCGCCGGACTCGACGGAGCTGCTGGAATTGCAGCGCAGGCAATTTCTGCGATTGGAAAAAATTCTGGATTCGTGCGAAACGGGAAATACGTGGCTGGCCAATCCTGATGTTGCTGCGATGGTTTTGAAGAATCTGGACTGGTTCCGGGCTGAACGCGGATGGCGAATCTATGCCGGCGTTGTAATGTCAACACACCTCCATTTGTTGATGCGCAGTGAGGACGGACGATCAGGCGACCTCCTGAAAGATATGGCTGATTTCAAACGGTTTTCGGGGCGCATGGCAAATCAGATGCTGGGCCGCAGCGGGCCGTTCTGGGCGCGGGAGAATTTTGATCACTGGATTCGGAATCGTGAAAAATTTGAGGGAACGGTTCGGTATATTTTGAACAATCCTGTGAAGGCCGGATTGGTGGCGGACTGGCAGGACTGGCCGTGGTATTGTCTGGATGAATCGGTTAAGGAATTAATCTGATCTGGAGATTGCCGGATCCACGCCGCGTTGCGGCTGAGTTCCGGCAGTACTGTTGGGCGGTAAAGCCGGAACTTAGGGCGAAGCCCGTAGATCCGGCTTGTGAAAGATGCGAAATGGGTGCGGAGAAAAAACATTTTGACGCGGTGCTGGCTTCTTCCCGGAAGTTGCTGCTCGCCGAACTGACGCCGGAAGGCCGTTGGGAAGGCGAGCTGTCGAGTTCCGCGCTGGCGACCGCGGTCGCTTCGTTTGCCTTGAAGCTGGCGGGCAAAACCGATCTGGCTGAGCGCGGATGCCAGTGGCTGAAAAATCACCGCAACGCCGACGGCGGCTGGGGCGACAGTCCGGAGAGTCCGAGTAACTTTACCGCAACGCTGCTCTGCCGCTGTGTGCTGAATGAAGAAACCGGCTCGCCGCAAGAAATCGTTCGGTCGATTCTTGAGCACTACGGCGACGACCGTACGTTTTCGGTTCCGATTTTAACGATGTGCATGCTGACGGGAAAGCTGGGCGACGACTGGTCGGTTGTTCCGCAACTTCCGTTTGAGCTGGCCGCCGTGCCGCACCGTTTCTACAAATTCATTCGGCTGCCGGTGGTCAGCTATGCGCTTCCCGCGCTGATTGCCATAGGACTCGTCCGGCATGTGAATCGTCCGGCGCGCGGTTCGTTTATCCGGAACCGGCTGATTCCGCGAATGCTGAATATCCTTCGGAAAATACAGCCCGCCAGCGGCGGCTATCTCGAAGCGGCACCGCTGACCGGTTTTGTCGGCATGAGTCTGATCGGCGCCGGATTCGGCGAGCATCCGGCGGCGCGGGCCTGTATTCGCTTTCTGGAAAACACGGTGCGCACAGACGGCAGTTGGCCGATTGATGTGAACCTTTCTTCGTGGGTGACCTCGCTGGCGGTTCGGGCGTTGGCGGACGAACTTTCTGATGAGCAGAAAAACCGCATCCGGACAAACCTGTTACAGCTTCAGTGGAAAGAGGAACATCCGCTGACTCATGCGGCGCCCGGCGGCTGGGGCTGGACGTATGCTCAAGGCGGAGTGCCTGATGCCGACGACACCGCCGCCGCGCTGATTGCACTTCGGCTGTTGGGGTGTGAAGTCTCTGTTGTTGAAAAAGGTATTCAATGGTTGCTGGATTTGCAGAACCGTGACGGCGGCATGCCGACGTTCTGTAAAGGCTGGGGCAGGCTCCCATTTGACCGAAGCTGTCCGGACCTGACGGCGCACGCCATCCGTGCCTTTATCGCTTGGCGCGCCGAGGTGAATTCTAAGCTTTGGAAAAAGATGGAGCGTTCGATCCGTCGCAGTCTCCATTATCTGGAAAAGCAGCAGCGCGCCGACGGGTCATGGCTCCCTCTGTGGTTCGGAAGTCAGCATAATCCGAATTATGAAAATCCGGTTTACGGTACCGTGCGTGTACTTGAGGCGTTACAGGAACTCGACGAAGCGGAGTTCCCAAGCGTTGCAAAAATGAACCGGCGAGGAATTCAGTGGCTGGACGGCGCACGGAATCCGGACGGCAGCTGGGGCGGATCGCTCGAAGAAACGGCACTGGCCGTCGGGGTGACCGGTAAGGGGCTGGATGTGCTGTCGGCGATGACAAAAAACGGCACAGAGTTTTCTGCTGGCCCGATCGGCCTGTATTTTGCGAGTCTATGGTACTCTGAGAGGCTGTATCCATTGATCTTTACGGTGGATGCGCTGAACCGGTGCGAAACGGAAAACAAAAGGGGTTGAGATGAAAAAAACAGGTGCGTGCATTTTAGCGGGAACTCTGATGACGGCGGTGGTTTTTGCCGCCGACTGGCCGCAGTTTTGCGGGCCGAAACGGAATAATATTTCGACAGAAACCGGACTGGCCCGAAGCTGGCCGGCGGCAGGCCCGGAAGTGTTATGGACCATCAATGTGACAAGCGGCTATGCCAGCCCGGTTGTCAAAGACGGCAAGGTGTATCTGATGGATTATGACGGAACCAACAGCATCCTTCGGGTGCTCGAACTTGATTCCGGAAAAGAACTTTGGACGGTCTCTTTTGCTGATTCAGGCACACCGATGAATAAACTGTATCCGGGAACCCGCGGTACGCCGTCTGTGACCGACGATTCGATTTATGCTGCGACACTCTTTGGCACAATGATTTGCGTTGATCTGGATTCCCGTAAAATAAAATGGAAGCGCCAGTTGGTGAAAGAGTTCGGGGCAAAAGCCGGTGCCAGCGGCTTTGCGCAATCTCCGCTGGTGCACGGCGATCTGGTGATTGTTGCGCCTCTGTCGAAAGCAAGCAGCGTCGTGGCCTTGGATAAACGTACCGGGACGGATGTCTGGCGAACCCCGGGGTTCGGCGGTAGCACCGCGTTCGTTTCGCCATCAATTATTTCTGTTGATGGAGAGGATCAGGTTCTTATGGTGGCGCCCGCTGAAGCCGCCGGAAGTCCTGCTCGCTCCAGCGATGATGATGAGACGGGCGGGAAAGAACCGCGCACCACCTATGTGTTTGCTGTTTCGCCGAAGGACGGCAAGGTTCTTTGGACTTATTTAGGCTGGTCTTGCACCAAGCCGATTCCGGGTCCGATTCAGGTGGGATCCAATACGCTGTTCATCACGTCCGGCTATCAATCTATTTCTGCGATGATCAAGGTGGAAAAAACCGATAAAGGGTATGAAGCGAAAGAACTGTTTAAAACCGAGAATGCAGCGACATCAGTTTCTCAACCGGTTTTTGTAAATAACTGCCTGTTTGTCAGCGGAACGAGTAAAGCTGCCGGCAAAGGGCTGGTCTGTATTGATCTGGATGGAAATACAAAATGGGATGCCGGAGCTCTAAAGCTCACTTGCTTGAACATGATTGCGGTCGACGGAATGCTGGTCGGACTCGATAGCAAATCGGGAATGTTGCATCTGATCGAAGCGACGCCGAAAGCGTTTAACAAACTGGCTTCCGCGAAGGTGTTGGATGAAGCAGGGCAGGCATTGGCCCCGATCGCGCTGTCGGATGGAAAACTGCTTGTCCGGGATCATAAAGTGATGAAGTGTCTGAATTTGAAATAAAACAGCCATAGCGCGCGCAGAGTGAAACAAAAAACCGCCAATCTACTTGTCGCCATACCCGTCCTGATTCTATGCGGATGGGTATCGGTACTTTTGCTTTCCCGCTGGTTCTCGTACGATCCGGCGCGCAGTCTGACGCGCAGTCTGCCCGGTATGGACGGCGGGCCATCCGAATCAGAACGGGCCGTTGCGGACGAATCTCAAGTGAATCTTGCAGGCAAGCTGGAAACCTTTGACGGAGTGCCATCCAGTCTGCCTGGCAGCTGGCCGCGGTTCCGCGGTGCCGATTTTGACAATATCTGCAAGGCCGATGTGAAGCTGGCGGACAGCTGGCCGGAATCCGGCCCGAAAGTTCTCTGGTCGGTGACGCTGGGCGAAGGGCACGCCGCGCCCGCCGTGTTCAACGGCTGTGTCTATCTGTTCGATTACGACGAAGCGAAGCGCGCCGATGCGTTGCGCTGTTTTTCGCTGACCGACGGCAAGGAAATCTGGCGGCGGTCTTACACCGTGCCCGCTAAACGGAACCACGGCCTTTCGCGCACCATTCCGGCGGTCACGGAAGACTGTATCGTAACCGTCGGGCCGCGCTGTCATGTTTCGTGTGTCGAAACAGCAACCGGGAAATTCCGCTGGGGCATCGACCTGCAAAAGGAATATGGCACCACCGAGCCGCTGTGGTTTACCGGGCAGTGCCCGCTGATTGATAACGGACTGGCGCTTCTTGCGCCCGGCGGCCCCGATGTGTTGCTGATGGCGGTGGATTGCAAAACCGGCGCGGTCGTCTGGAAGGTGCCGAATCCAAAAGGCTGGAAAATGTCGCACTCGTCCATTCTTCCGCTGACTTTGCATGGCGAGAAAATGTACGTCTATGCCGCCGTCGGCGGCATGGTCGGCATTTCCACCGCCGGAAAAGTTCTGTGGGAAATTCCGTGGAACGCTTCGGTTGTCGCGCCGTCGCCGGTTCCGATTGCCGGAAATAAAATTTTCATCACCGCCGGTTATGGCGCGGGCAGTCTGATGGTGCAGATTGATAAGACAGCCGATGGGTTCGCCGCAAAAGAGATTTCGCGCACCAGCCCGGCGGATTGGCTGGCCTGCGAACAGCAGACGCCGATTCTGTACGACGGCCTGTTGTACGGCATTATGCCGAAAGACGGCGGCGCGCTGAAACAGCAGTTTGTCTGCTACGATCCGACGGTTGCCGAACCGGTCTGGTCGAGCGGTAAGACGCACCGGTTCGGCCTCGGCCCGTTTTTTATGGCGGACGGAAAATTTTTTATATTGGACGACAGCGGAACGTTGACCATGCTGAAGGTGAGCCGGAGCGGATATGAACAGCTCTCACAGCACAAGGTGCTGGACGGACAGGATGCCTGGGGGCCGATTGCGCTTGCCGGAACCCGCATGTTATTGCGCGACGCGACCCGGATGGTCTGCATAGAACTCGGAGGCGTGAAATGAACGATGCGAAAAAAAGCTGGATTTGGTTCGCCGCGATTCTGCTATTGATCGTCGGAGCCGGAGTTTATCTGGGAATGAGCCGCCGGGCCGATCTCGGTCAAGGCTTTGCTTATTCCGTCGAAGAGTATCGCCGGGTTGATCCCGCCCTTATCCGCTACACGGAAGTTGCGCCGATTGTTCCAGCCGTCGGAAAACTTTCCGCACTGGCCATTGCGCCCGACGGAAAGATTTATGTCGGCGGAGAAAGCGGCATTGAAATTTTTCCGGACAAAACGATTCACCCGGTTGGCGGTGCTGCAACCTGTCTCGCGGTGGACGACGACGGTACGCTGTTTGCCGGCATGCAGGATCACGTCGAAGTTTTCTCCAGCGATTGGAAAAAAACGGCTTGGCCGTCGCCTGGCGAAAAAACCTGGCTGACATCCATCGCGGTGGACGACCGGTATGTCTATGCCGCCGATGCGGGCGGACGCCGCGTTTTGCGCTACAGCAAGTCCGGCGGCAAACCGCTGGAGATCGGCACGAAAGATGAAGCGAACGGCGTACACGGCTTTAATGTCCCCAGTCCGTTCTTTGACCTCGATATCGGCACCGACGGTTCGCTCTGGGTTGTCAATCCAGGTTACCACGCGCTGGAAAATTACAGTCCGGACGGACGGCTGATTTCGTCATGGGAAAAGAATTCACTCAATATCGAAGGATTCGTCGGGTGCTGCAATCCGGCGAACTTCGCGCTTCTGTCCGACGGCGCGTTTGTTACAGCGGAAAAGAAAATTCCGCGCGTTAAAATTTACAATTTGGACGGTTCGCTGCGTTGCGTGGTGGTGGCACCGAATCAGTTTGACGCAGACGCAGAGGGACTTGATGTGGCGGCGGATCGTCAGGGGCGCATCTATGTGCTGGATCCTTCCCGAGGCAAGGTTCGGATTTTCGAGGAGAAAAAATGAAAACGACCGGACGGCGTGATTTCATTAAAACCCTCACACGGGGCGCTCTGCTGGCCGGTATTGCCGGAGTTTTTGGTGTGCTGGTTTCGCGTAAAAATAAATATCAATGCAACGGGCGTTGCGGCACGTGTAAGCCAGATAACGGCGGAGCGTGTCCGCTGGGATCAGACGGATTTGTCTGGCAGATCGATCCGGAGAAGTGCACCCAGTGCGGACGCTGTGCAACACACTGCGTTCTATCCATGTCGGCTGTGAAATGTTTTCACTCTTATTCCATGTGCGGCTACTGCGATCTGTGTGGCGGGTATCAGCGTTCTGACGCGAAGGGGCGTAATACCGGCGCGGAAAACCAGCTCTGCCCGACAGCGGCGATTCGGCGTAAGTTTATCGAGAAGCCGTACTATCAGTACACGATTGACGAAAAACTTTGCATCGGTTGCGGCAAATGCGTGAAAGGGTGCGGCATGTTCGGCAACGGTTCGCTCTATTTGCAGGTGAAGCACGATCTTTGCGTTAACTGCAACGAATGTTCCATTGCCCGCGCCTGTCCATCCGATGCTTTCCGGCGCGTACCCGCCTCCGATCCGTATCTGCTGAAATCCAATCAGGAACGGAGGATCTCATGATTTCCGATTTCCGATTTAAGATTTCTGATTTTTTTCTTCTTCGCGTCTTTGCGTCTCTGCGGTCACTCATTCTCTTGTTGGTGTTCTTCGCCGTTCCGGCGCACGCCGAGTTTCGTTTCCCGATGCCGGAGTTCGCGTCCGGCTATAAACATCCGCCGGTGTACACGCCCGGGCCGTCAACGGCGATGGTCGGCTGGGATATCGTGGTTCTGCTGGCAACTCTGACGCTGGCTGCAGTGTTTGTTTTGAAGCGCCGCAAGCGCCGGGAAATATTTTTGCTCACGCTGTTTTCGCTGCTCTATTTCGGTTTTGTGCGCAACGGCTGTGTCTGCTCTGTCGGTTCGATACAGAATGTGGCGGCGGGACTTTGCAACTCCGCTTACGGCGTGCCGCTCACGGTACTGATCTTTTTCGCCGCGCCGCTGATTTTTGCGCTGCTGTTCGGTCGCGTTTTCTGTGCGGCGGTCTGTCCGCTCGGCGCCATTCAGGAAGCGGTTGCGGTGAAGCCGGTGAAAGTTCCGCTGGCGGTTGAAAAAGTTTTCTCCATCGTTCCGTATATCTATCTCGGACTGGCAATGCTTTCGGTGGCCATGGGATCAGGTTTTATCATTTGCCAGTACGATCCGTTCGTCGGATTCTTTCGTATGGGGGCGAGTTCGAGTCTGCTGATCTTCGGCGGTCTCATGCTGGCGCTGGGAATCTTTGTCGCACGGCCCTACTGCCGGTTTCTTTGTCCGTACGGTGTACTGCTCAACTGGGCGTCAAAACTTTCGCGCCGCCACGCTGTCATCACACCGGCAGATTGCATCCAGTGCGGACTGTGCGCCGACTCGTGTCCGTACAACGCCATCAACAAACCGATGACGGCAACGGTTCCGGAAAGCCGCGGCAAAGGCGCGCGGCGGCTCGGTCTTCTGATTCTGCTGATTCCGGTTCTTATTGTGACCGGCGCAGGCGCCGGACGCCTGCTGCGCGAACCGCTTTCGCGGATGCATCCAACCGTCCGGCTGGCCGAGCGTATTGCCGGCGAAGAGCTGGGCCGCTACAAAGGAACGACGATCGAGTCGGCCGCTTTCCGCGCGTCGGACACACCGAACGAAAAACTTTATGCGGAAGCCGTTGGTCTTAAGGAAAAATTCGGCCTCGGCGGAATGGTGTTCGGCGCATTCATCGGACTGGTTGTCGGATGTAAACTGATTTCCGTTTCTGTTTTTAGAAAACGCACAGACTATGAACCGAATCGCGGCGCCTGCTACAGTTGCGGACGCTGTTTTAAATATTGTCCCGTGAAGGAATAACCTATGAATGAATTCAAACAACGACCGGTTTTGGCGCTGGCGGCGCAGAGCACGGCTCTGGTGGCGGCGACGTTCTCTCTTATCCTCTGCATTCTGCTGATTGCCGATTTCGTGCGGATTCAAAAAATGGATCCGCTGAACGACCCGCATCTGCTGCAACTGCGTGAAAAACTTGCCGTTTCGACCGGCGATAACCAAGCGCTGGTTGAAGAAGTTCGTACGTTTGATTTCTATGCGCGCCGCGCATTCTTCAGTAATCAGGAACAGCGCCGCATGGGTGGGTTTCTGCTGCTCGGCGGCGCGTCCATCTGTTTCATCGCGCTGAAACTTTCCAAACTCTGGAAACCGGAGCTTCCAAAAGTTGCCTGCCCTGAGCGACAAGGGAGTCGAAGGGGCAAAGCGGAGCCGGTGAACTACAACGATCTCAATGCGCTGTTTCGACAGTTGCTGGCCGGAACAGGACTTTTGCTGCTGGCCGTTTCTCCGCTGCTGGCTTTCGCGGTGAAAAGCGATTTAGCGGTTGTGCTTGAGCAACCAGTCGCGCAAGCCGCGCCTGCAGAGCAACCCGCACCAGCCGTGCAAACGGCGTCGGCGGCCCAGCCGGTGCAGTTTATGGCCGAAGCGAAAAACAACTGGCCGTCGCTACGTGGACCGGGGAACATCGGCGTAGCGCACTTCACAAATGCGCCGGTCAGCTGGAATGTTACAACCGGCGCAGGCGTTTTATGGAAAACCAAAATCCCGCTTCAGGGACTCAGTTCGCCGATTATCTGGGCCGGTCGTGTTTTCATATCGGGTGCCGACAAGGAAGGGCAGGAAGTTTTTTGTTTTGATGCCGACACGGGCAAACCGCTTTGGACAAAGAAAGTGAAAGCCGCCGTTGAGTTTCCTGAAGTGACGGAAGATACGGGGTATGCCGCGCCGACCATGGCGACGGATGGACGGCGCGTATTTGTTATTTTCGCGACGGGCGAGCTGGCGGCATTTGATTTGAATGGCACGCCGGTCTGGCAGAAAAATCTCGGCGTTCCGGAAAATCCGTACGGCATGGGATCATCGCTCATCAGCGACGGCGAACGGCTGTTCGTGCAGTACGATCACCAGTCCGGGCAGAAGGTGATGGCGTTCGACGGCGCGACCGGCAATCCGGTCTGGCAGACGGCGCGCAAAGATATTTCGTGGTCGAGTCCGGCACTGATCGAAACCGCCGCCGGTTGGCAGCTGATTCTGAATGATGAAAAAAATGTGACCGCCTATGATCCGGTCTCCGGAAAATTGATCTGGACGGTGAACTGTTTGGGCGGAGAAGTTGCTCCGTCGCCTGCCTTCAACGGCAAAGACATTATTTTTGTGGCGAACGAATATGCCAAAGCCAGTGCATTAAAACTGACCGTCAGCACACCGGTAACTCTGTGGACGTACGATGAATATCTGCCGGAAATCAGCAGTCCGGTTGCATCGGAAAACCTTTTCTTCATCGCCACGTCGTCAGGCGATGTGGTCTGTCTGGACGCCGCGACAGGCAAGGCGAACTGGGAGCAGGAATTCAAGAAAGGATTCAGCTCGTCGCCGGTGCTGGTCGGCGATCGCGTTTACGTCATTGATATCACCGGCGTCGTGCACATTTTCGGTGCGGAAGCGGAATATAAAGAAATCGGAACCATAGCCATGGGCGAACCGGTTTTTGCCACACCCGCGTTCATGGACGGACGCATCTACATCCGCGGCGAGAAGAATCTTTACTGCGTTGGAAAATGAACGACGAAATTAACCTTTTGGAAGTGGATCGGATCGTCGCGGAATTTGGCCGTGACGAATCGATGGTGATTCCGATTCTGCAGGCGGTGCAGAAGGAATTTAAATATCTTCCGGAATCGGCCCTGCGGCGGATTTGCGAGATTAGTGAAATTACTCCGGCACAGATCGAAGGAGTCTCTTCGTTCTTTTCGCAGTTCCGCCGGTCGCCGGTCGGCAAACACATGATCAGCGTTTGCGACGGTACGGCCTGCCACGTTAAAGGAGCGGACGCGGTGTACAGTTCCGTGATGAACACGCTGGGTATTAAAACCGGCGACACCGCGGACGATGGAATTTTTACAGTTCAAAAGGTGGCGTGCCTCGGCTGCTGCACGCTGGCGCCGGCGGTGCAGATTGACGGCGTAACCTACGGCCATGTGCGCACGGATACCGTGTCGAACATGCTCACCGATTTTCTGGAGAACGAAGCCAACCGGACGCCGCGCAATTTTCAAACCTCGGAAGACGGCGTGTCGAAAGGCGAGGTGCGGATCGGTCTGGGTTCGTGCTGTGTGGCTGGCGGCAGCGCAAAAATCCGCGATGCACTGGAAGACTCCCTTGCCGCGCTGAGTTGCAAAGTGGAGATCAAACCGGTCGGCTGCGTCGGCATGTGCCACCGCACACCGCTGATGGAAATTGTGATTCCGGGCGCCGAGCCGATTCTGTATGCCAAGGTGAAGCCGGAGGACGTTCCCGAAATTATCGAACGGCACTTTCATCCGGACAAACCGTTTATCAAGGTTCGCGCGGCGGCGGAGAGCTGGCTTAAAAAACTCTACACCGACGAAGCGCGCGATGTTCCGGAGCGTTACTCGATTGATGTGCGCGAAAAACCGGTCGCCGACTATCTCGGACAGCAGCGGCACATTGCCACCGAGTTCGGCGGCTTGCTGAATCCGTCCGACATGGCGGAATATAAACGCCTTGGTGGATTCGAAGCGCTCCGGACGGCGCTGTCCGGAAAAAATCCCGAGGGACTGATTTCGGAAATTGAAAAAAGCGGACTGCGCGGCCGCGGCGGCGGCGGATTCCCGACGGCCCGCAAGTGGGCGACCGTTCGCAAAGCTCCCGGCGCAAAAAAATATATCATCCTGAACGGCGACGAAGGGGATCCCGGCGCATTCATGGACCGGATGATTCTGGAATCGTATCCTTATCGCGCCATCGAAGGAATGATCATCGCGTCGTTCGCCGTCGGCGCGACGGAAGGTGTTCTTTATATCCGCGCGGAATATCCGCTGGCGGTGAAGCGGGTTCGCAAAGCGCTGGCCGACTGCGAAGAGGCGGGCTTGCTGGGCGAAAATATTTTAGGCAGCGGACATTCCCTGAAACTGAAAATTTTCGAAGGTGCTGGCGCGTTCGTCTGCGGCGAAGAGTCGGCACTGATCGCTTCGCTCGAAGGGCGGCGCGGCATGCCGATTTACCGTCCGCCGTTTCCGGCCGAGCAGGGTCTGCATGGTTGCCCGACGCTGGTGAATAATGCGGAAACCTATGCGGTGGTACCGTGGATTTTCCGCCACGGCGCGGAGGCGTTCGCCCGGTTCGGCACGGAACGTAGCAAAGGCACCAAGGTGTTTTCGCTGGCGGGTAAAATTGAACGCGGCGGGCTGATCGAAGTGCCGATGGGCATCACGATCAACGACGTGGTGAACCAGATCGGCGGCGGCGTTGCCGACGGACGGAAGTTTAAGGCCGTGCAGATCGGCGGCCCGTCCGGCGGCTGTATTCCTGCGTCGCTTGGCGACACCACGGTCGACTTCGAAGCGCTGAAAGAAGTCGGCGCGATGATGGGCTCCGGCGGCTTCGTGGTGCTGGACGACCACGACTGCATGGTCGAGATGGCGCGCTATTTTCTATCGTTCACGCAAAACGAATCGTGCGGCAAATGCACGCCTTGCCGCGTCGGCACCAAGCGTATGCTCGAAATTCTGACGCGGCTTTGCGACGGCAAAGGTAAGCCGGGTGATATTGAAAAACTGGAACAGCTTGCCGAGACGATCCGGTCGCAAAGTTTGTGCGGACTTGGTAAAACCGCGCCGAATCCGGTGCTGACGACACTTCGGTATTTCCGTGAAGAGTTTGAGGCGCACATCGCCGGACTCTGTCCGGCGGGCAAGTGCAAAAAGCTGATTACCTATTCGATCAGTGATGATTGCATCGGTTGCACCAAGTGTGCCGTCGAATGTCCGGTGGAGGCCATTCAAGGCGAGCCGTATTCAAAATTTGAAATTGATCCCGCAGTTTGCGTGCGGTGCGATAACTGCCGGAAGGTTTGCCCTGTCGATGCGGTGGAAGTGAAGTAGCTATGCCGGATCCACGCCGGGTACGGCTGAGTTCCGGCAGTACTGGAGTAAAGCCGGAACTTAGGGCGAAGCCCGTAGATCCGGCTTAAAAGATGGAGAGGAGTGAAGAAGGATTGTTATGCCTAATTTAAAAATAGATGGAATTGCGGTGAGCGTGGAGCCCGGCTTGACTGTGCTCGCGGCGGCGGAAAAGCTTTCGATCGACATTCCGACGCTGTGCCACTTGAAAGGCTGTTCGCCGGATACGTCGTGCATGCTGTGCGTGGTAAAAGACAACGCCAGCAGGCGGATGATTCCGGCGTGCTCGGCGCGTGCCGCCGACGGCATGGACATCGACACGGAATGCGCCGAAGTTCAGGCGGCGCGGCGCGATATCCTGAATCTGCTTCTGAGTGAACATACCGGTGACTGCGAAGGGCCGTGTAAACGCATCTGTCCGGCGCATCTGAATATTCCGCTGATGCTGCGAGAAATTGAGCGCGGCGATTTTGAAGCCGCCGCATGGATTGCCAAGCGCGATCTGGCGATTCCGACGGTGCTCGGAACCATCTGCCCCGCGCCGTGCGAAAAGGGCTGCCGTCGCGGACAGGTCGATCAGACGATCACCATCCGCGCATTGCACCGGCAGAATGCAGATAAATATGTGCCGTCATGCAATGACTTTCCGAAGAACGGGAAAAAGGTCGCGGTAATCGGATCAGGCGCGGCGGGACTCTCCTGCGCGTGGAACCTGCGGCTGCTGGGTTATGACTGCACGGTGTTCGATGTAAATCCGGTGGCGGGCGGCTCGCTTCGCGCCGAAACAGCGTTGCCGCCGGAAATTCTCGATGCGGAAATTCGTAGCCTTCAGTCCGCCGGAATTGAATTCAGACTGGGAGCCGTTCCATCAGCGGACGGCTTCGATGCGGTGATTGAACCGGAAGAACATAAGCTGGCGGTCAAAGCGGTGGCCAACGGCAAAGCGGCGGCGCGCGCTTTGAACGGAATTGAAACCGCAGACCGGTTTGATTCGAAGATTGGAAAACTGCGCGACAGTGAACTGCAGGAGCTGACGAAGAATTGTCATGAGCAGGCAGGAACCTCAGCTTTACAGATTGAGGCGGCGCGATGTTTGCATTGCGACTGCCGCAAACCGGAGAGCTGTAAACTGCGCCGGTATGCCGAGCAGTATGGCGCCGATCAACGCGAATTTCCTGCCGATGAACGCAAGCATGTTCAACTGATCGGACATAACGAAGCGGTGGTGTTCGAGCCGGGCAAGTGCGTTAAGTGCGGACTGTGCGTGCGGATTACCAAACGCGCCGGAGAAGCGCTCGGGCTGGCGTTCGCCGGACGCGGGTTTAACACACAAGTCACCGTTCCGTTCGGCGAATCATTGCAAAACGGCCTGCGGATCGCCGCCGCCGAATGCGTCGCGGCCTGCCCGACCGGCGCACTTGCGTATAGAAATTAAGCCGCATAGGTGCATGCCGTGAAGAGCGGATTATCGGATATCTTTATACCCTATCGGGGATAAAAAATTATTAATTAACATTTGATATACCCGAAAGGGTGTAATATAAATCCGGTAGAAAGTTAATATACCCGACAGGGGCTAATATGAAACCGCTGGTTCAATTCGTTAAAGAGAAGCGCAGGGAGTTGAGACTGACTCAGCACGATCTCGCAGACCGGGCGGGAGTCGGGCTTCGTTTTATCCGCGATCTGGAGCAGGGCAAGGAGTCTCTGCGGCTCGATAAAGTGAATCAGGTTTTAGCTTTGTTTGGCCGGCGGATGGAACCCGTTCCCTTTCAATTGGAGCTGAAAAATGAGGCGCGCTGAAATCTATCTCTTTAATCGTCAGGCGGGGATTCTGGAAGAGCATGATCAGGGATATCGTTTCTCCTATTCATCTGCGTATGTGTCTTCTGCCGGCGCCATGGCGATCAGTCTGTCGCTCCCGCTTCAGAATGAGCCGTATGAAGACAAGCGTCTGTTTCCATTTTTCGATGGATTGATTCCGGAGGGCTGGCTGCTGGATCTCGCAGAAAAAACCTGGAAACTGGATCCGCGGGATCGGATGGGATTATTGCTGGCCTGCTGCCGTGACTGCATCGGCGCGGTCAGCGTTGTTCCGGCGGAGAGCACTGATCATGAGTGACAGAAACTGCCCGATTTGTCTGGATGCGTTGCGTGAAGGAGACGCGGCGTCCCATACGGCATGCTGCAAAAAGCTGTTCGGTACGAATGAGCAGCCGATTTTACCGTACACCTGGGAAGGGCTGAATTCGCTGGCGGAGCAAGTGATCCGGCAGCATGTCGCGGTTCCGGGAGTTCAGCCTAAACTGTCGCTGCATCTGGATCGTCAGGGGAAGACCTCAGGCGGACGGTTGACTCTCGTCGGGCTTGAGGGCGGATATATTCTCAAGCCGCCGGTTGCACGCTACCCCGAAATGCCTGAACTGGAGCATTTGACGATGCTCATGGCGCGGCAATTCGGGATCGAGACCGCCGAATGCGGACTGGTTCCGCTGGAGGACGGACAACGGGCCTTTATTACCCGCCGCATGGATCGCCCCGATGGAAACAAACTGCACATGGAAGACCTGTGTCAGCTGACCGACCGGTTGACGGAGCAGAAATACCGCAGCTCCATGGAGCAGGCCGGCCGGGCCGTTCTGCGCTATTGTTCCAATCCGTTGTTTGAAGCCCTGCGGCTGTTTGATTTGACCGTCTTTTGCTTCCTGACCGGCAATGCCGATATGCATCTGAAAAACTTTTCACTGCTCTATGCGCCGGGCCGTGAAATCCGGCTGGCCCCGGCCTACGACCTGCTTCCGTCCGTTCTGCTGCTGCCGGAAGATCCGGAAGAAACGGCGCTGACGCTGAACGGAAAAAAACGAAAATTGAAACCGGAAGATTTTCTGAAATTCGGTACCGCGCTGCAGTTGACCGAACGGCAGATTCAAAACAGTCTTCGAAGAATCAGCACGGCCATGGATTCCGGACTCGCTCTGATTGAGAGAAGTTTCTGCTCCGGCGAAATGAAAGTTCGGTACCGGGCCTTGATTGCGGAGCGATCCGCCCGTTTGTTCGGATGAAGGTTGCAAAATGAAAGTCGTACACATAGTTCCCGGTTCCGGCGGTACGTTTTACTGCCAGAACTGTATGCGCGACGCGGCGCTGGTACAGGCGTTGCGGCGGCAGGGTGTCGATGTGGTGATGGTACCGATGTATCTGCCGATGTTCGTTGACGGCAGTCCGGTGCAGGATCATACGCCGGTTTTCTTCGGCGGCATCAATGTCTGGCTTCAGCAGCAGATTCCTCTGTTCCGCAAAACGCCGCGCTGGCTTGATCAGTGGCTTGATTCAAAATGGATGTTGCGGCGTGCGGCGCAAATGGAAGGGACGACTTCAGCGGCAGGACTGGGCAAGATGACTCTTTCGATGCTGGAAGGTTCGGACGGAAATCAGCGTAAAGAAGTCGTGCGGCTGGTGCAATGGCTGGCGGAAAACGAAAAGCCGGATGTGGTGCAGCTCTCGAACGCATTACTGATCGGATTGGCGGGAGAAATTAAAGCCGCGCTGAATGTCCCAGTGGTCTGCATGTTGCAGGACGAGGACGAATGGCTGGATAAAATTAATCCGCCGTTCAATCAGTCCTGCTGGCAGGCCATCGCGGCCCGCTGCAAAGACGTTGACCGGTTTATTTCTGTGAGCCGCTGGTTTGCCGACCGGATGAGTGCGCGGCTCAAAATTGCGCGGGACAAAATCGACGTGGTGCATATCGGCATTGATTTAAACGGCTACGAACCGGCGGCGCTTGATTTGAATCCGCCGGTGCTGGGTTATCTTTCGCGCATGAGTCCGGCGCAGGGGTTTGACCGTTTGGTGGATGCGTTTATTGAGCTGAAGAAAGTTCCGGAATTGAAAAACCTGAAGTTGCGCGCGACAGGCGGTGCGGTCGGTACAAATAAAACGTTTGTTGCCGGTCTTCAGAAAAAACTGGCGGCGTGCGGACTCGCGGACGATGCGGAGTTTATTGAGGACTTCAGCCGCGAAAACCGGCAGGCGTTTTTAAAATCGCTGTCGGTGATGTGTGTGCCTGTGGAGCAGGGCGAGGCGTTCGGTACTTTTATTATCGAAGCACTGGCGGCGGGCGTGCCGGTGGTTCAGCCGGATGCCGGGGCGTTTCCCGAACTGATCGAAGCGACCGGCGGTGGAGTCATTTATCACGATCTGGTGTCTGCGCTGCGTGAACTGTTGACGAATCCGGAAGAACTTCGGCGGCTCGGACAACAAGGCCGCACGGCGGTAATGAAAAACTTCAGCGTCGAGACGATGGCGCAGAAGATGGTTTCGGTTTACAAAGGACTGGTAAAATGAATTTTGACCGCATCGACGGGAACCGGGGATTTGACTTGCCGGATCCACGCCGGGTACGGCTGAGTTCCGGCAGTACTGCAGTAAAGCCGGAACTTAGGGCGAAGCCCGTAGATCCGGCTTGAAAAACGGACTGACGGGCGTGGAATAAGGGGAGTGATGAGCGCGAACAAAAAAAATCCAGAAACTGACCGCAAAGACGCCAAGGCGCAAAGATTCTGTGGCCTTCGTGTCTTAGCGTCTTTGCGGTCATCCATCGTGGTTGTTTTGTTGGCCTGTTCCGCCACGCCGGTTTTTGCGGAGTGGGGAACCTACCACGGCGGAGCGGATTTGCGCGGCGTCTCGGAAGCGGCTTTGCCGGAAACGCCGCAACGGCTGTGGCGGTACAACGCAGGCGGCGCGGTTAATAACACACCGGTGTCGGACGGCGAGCGGATTTTCTTCACGGCAAAAAAAGGACTGGTGACCGCTATCGATTTGAAAGGTTCCGAAGTCTGGAAGAAAAATTTTACACGCACGAACGAAACCGGCGCGACGATGCCGGTTCGGTTCGATGCGCCGCTGATCTGTGCTGAAGGCACCGTACTCGCCGGAACGGCATCCGGCATGCTGATCGCGCTGGATGTAAAAACCGGCGTGGAAAAATGGCGCTATGATACTGGCGGCGTGATTGTCGGTTCGCCAAACTGGATTAATACAAACCAGGTCGTAGTCATCGATCAGTCAGCCGGTGTGCTGCATGGTCTGGATCTTGCCAGCGGAAAGCTACTGTGGAAAACGGATGGCATGGAGCGGAGCGACGGTTCGCCGGGAGTTGGAAGCGGACGGATTGTTTTTGGCAGCTGCATGTCCGCGCTACATGTCTATTCGGCGGCGGACGGAAGTCATTTGCGTGACATTGAGGTCGGCGACGACTCGCAGGTGGCTGGCGGCGCAGCGGTGGATGGAAACCTGATTTTTGCCGGAACGCGCGACGGAAGTCTGATTTGCGCTGACATGGAGACTGGCAAAATCATCTGGAGCAGTGCGGAGTCGAAGGAGCAGACGTTTTCCACCCCAGCGGTGACGGGCGATAAAGTGATTTACTCTTCCGACAACGGTTTTGTTTATGCGGTAACTCGTGCTGATGGCCGTCTGCTGTGGAGCTTTAATGCCAGTGGCCTGCCGACCTCGCCGGTCGTGGCGAAGGACAAAGTCGCGGTTTCGTCGGATGGCGTTTTGTATTTGCTGAATCTGGCCGACGGCCGGAAGCTGTGGTCGCAGGAAGTCAGCGACGGAATCAGTTCGCCTGCGCTGATCGGCGGACTGCTGGTGGTCGGCGCGGATGACGGAACGGTGGGTGCTTACGGGGAGATAAATAATGCTGAGCCTTAAAAACATTTCAAAACGGTATGACGAGAAAACCCCGGTGCTGTCCGGCGTTGATCTCTCGTTGATGGCTGGCGAAAGCGTGGCGATTACCGGGCCGTCTGGATGCGGCAAGAGCACACTACTGAATATCATCGGAACCCTGGAGCGCCCCGATGCGGGCACGCTGGAGTTCGCCGGAAAAAATCTGCTGGCGCTGAATGAAAAAGAAACGGCGGAGTTCCGCAACCGGCAGATCGGTTTTGTTTTTCAACTGCACCATCTGCTTCCGCAATGTTCGATTCTGGAAAATGTGCTGGTGCCAACGCTGGTGAACAAAGACTCCGCCGCCGCCAAAGCGCGTGCTCTGCAATTGCTGGAGCGGGTCGGTCTTTCCGGACGGCTGAATCACCGTCCGGGACAACTGTCCGGCGGCGAGCGTCAGCGTGTGGCGGTGGTGAGGGCGCTGATGAACCGTCCGCAATTACTGCTGGCCGACGAGCCGACCGGCTCGCTCAGCCGCGAAGGAGCTGAACAGCTGGTACAGCTTTTACTGGAACTCAACCGCGAAGAAAATCTGGCGCTGATTATGGTGACGCATTCGACACGTCTGGCAGAAAAGATGGATCGGGTGCTGACGCTTGAGAGCGGAAAGCTGAAATGACCAAGCTGTTGCTGAACAGTTTACGATTCTACTGGCGGGCGCATCTTGGCGTACTGCTGGGAACCGTTCTGGCGGCGGCGGTGCTGACCGGCTCACTGCTGGTGGGCGATTCGGTGAAGGGGTCGCTGAACAAGTTTGCGCTGCAGCGGCTGGGCGGAATCCGGCAGGCGATGTACACGCCGCACCGTTTTTTTTCGCGCAGTCTGGCTGAAAAAATTCCAGACGGTGCGGCGGTGCTTCAATTGCGCGGTATCGCGATCACGGATAGTAAGCAGATCAATCGCGTGCAGGTTGTCGGCACCGATTCCAATTTCTGGAATTTTGCCGGAACAGATATTCAGCTCTCGGAGAACGAGACGGCATTGAACGAAAAACTGGCGGCGGCACTCGGCGTTCGGGTCGGCGACGAGATTTCGCTGCGGATCGAAAAGCCGGGACTGTTGCCGGGTGATGCGCCGCTGGCTTCACAAAAAGACAACCAGACCGTGCGCGCGCGGTTTACCGTCAGGCGCATTCTCAGTGACGACGAGCTGGGCCGCTTCAGTCTGTCGGCCAATCAGGTGGCGCCGTACAACGCCTTCGTGAATTTACAGGAACTGGAAAATCGAACAGAGCTTCAAGGTAAAGCCAATCTGCTGCTGACCGCCGCCGATGCGGCCGCAGCGCTTAAACAGAACTGGACACTTGACGATTTCGGTTTCCGGTTCCGCCAGCATGGCGCGCTGATACAGCTGGAGTCCGATCAGGTTTATCTGGAACCGGAGGCGGTTCGCGCGGCGCTTTCGATTTCAGGCGCAGAAGGAACGCTGACCTATCTGGTGAATTCGATTTCAAAAGAGCAGAAGTCGACGCCGTATTCGTTTGTCATCGCTAAGGACGGTGACGAACTGCGCGACGATGAAATCATCCTGAGCCGCTGGCTGGCGGATGAACTCAGCGCGAAGCCGGGCGACCCGGTGGCGATGAACTATTTTGAGGTGCAGCCGTCTGGACGGTTTGTTGAACGCGAACGCACATTCACCGTCCGCCGGATTGCGGAAATGAATGAACTGGCTGTTGAGCGCGAACTGGCGCCGGAGTTTCCCGGTCTGACGGATGTCGAGCGTTGCGCGGATTGGGATGTCGGAATCCCGATGGAGAAAGCGCAACTGGATAATGAAGCGAACAAGGCGTATTGGGACGAATACCGGCAGACGCCGAAAGCCATTGTCTCGCTGAAAGCCGGGCAGGCGATGTGGGCGAACCGCTTCGGCAATTTAACGTCGGTGCGCTGGCCGCAGGGCGGCGCGGTGGCGGAAGAGTTCCGCGCTCGATTTGTTCCGGCGGCGGCCGGATTTGTTTTTCAGCCGGCGCGCGAACAGGCGCTGGCATCGGTCAATAACGCGATGGATTTCGGCCAGCTGTTTGTCGGTATGAGCTTTTTCCTGATCGCCGCCGCGCTGATGCTGACCGGTCTGCTTTTTGTTTTTGGTATTCAGCAGCGCGCGGAAGAAATGGGAATTCTGCTTGCGACCGGCTGGATGCCGTCCGCCGTCCGCCGCCTTTTCTTTTTAGAAGGCGGCGCGATTGCGCTGGCGGGTTCGCTGATTGGCTCAGGACTCGGAACCGTCTATACAAAACTGCTGATTCTTGGACTGGCTACCTGCTGGCAGGGCGCTGTAGCCAACTCGGCGATTCAATATTTTGCCCGGCCCGGTACGGTGCTGACCGGCGCGGCGGCGAGTTTCGTTTGCGCGATCCTCTCCATCGGCATCGCGATGCGGCGGCAGACAAAGCATTCCGCTCGCGAATTGCTGACGGCCGATTTTTCGCAGCCGCCTCCGTCAACGCCGCGGCGCGCCGGAGGATTTGTTGCTGTTATGTGCGGGTTGGGCGCGGCCGGAACGGTTGCCTGTGCACTGTTCGGCGAAGTGCAGAGTGTCACGATGCCGTTTTTCGGCGCGGGCGCTTTGCTACTGGTTTCGGGAGTTCTGTTTTGCGGCATCGTGCTACGCCGGACAGGACGGAATGGAAGCCTGTCCGGTCTCACCGGCATGGCATTGCGCAATGTCACACGGCGGCGCGGACGCAGTCTGACGGTGATCGGTCTGCTGGCCTGCGGATGTTTTCTGGTCTTCGCGGTTTCGTCGATGAAGGAAGATATAACGGCGCACGCCGATAAACCGTGGTCCGGCACCGGCGGGTTTCAGTGGTTCGGTGAATCCACGCTGCCGGTCACTGATAATCCGGGCGGAGTCCGGCTACGCGTCCGCGACGGCGACGACGCCAGCTGTCTCAATCTGAATCGCGCCCGCTCGCCGCGCCTGCTGGGCGTCGATCCAGATGTGATGTCGAAGCGCAAAGCATTTTTAAACGGCGAAGATGTTTGGCAGTTACTGAAACTCGAACTGCCGGACGGTGTGGTTCCGGCGCTGGTCGGCGACTCGGACACGGCGATGTGGGGACTGGAAGCGAAGACTGGCGTGGAGCAGGGCGCATTGCTCGACTATCGCGACGAAGCCGGAAATAATTTCAAGGTCAGACTGGTCGGACGCCTGCCGATGCGCCTGTCGGTTTTCCAGGGAACGCTTCTGATTTCCGAACAGCGGTTTGTTGAAAAGTTTCCCGGCGAAGAAGGCTACCGCATGTTTCTGTTCGATGATCAGGCTGCTGATGCCGCGGCGATGAAGAAGTATGCGCGGGACGGAATGGACGTTGTCCCTTCGACAAAACGGCTGATGGAATTTTACGCGGTCGAATCGACATACCTTGCGATGTTTCTGCTGCTGGGCGCGCTGGGGCTGGCCGTCGGCAGTATGGGCATGGGCGTGGTGGTTCTGCGCAATGTGCAGGATCGTCGCGCCGAAATCGCGCTGCTCCGTGCGGTCGGCTACCGAAACGGCGACTTGCGGAAACTACTTTTCATCGAACACGGACTGCTTTTCGCGGCGGGACTCGGTGTCGGCGGTATCGCGTCGGTTGTGGCGATGACTCCGGCGCTGATCATTTCGAAGTCGCAAACTTCCGTCGGATTTCTGTTCGATCTGCTGGCCGTCGTTGTTATCTGCGGCGCGGTTTGTATGAGCGCCGCGATCCGCGTTTCGCTGCGCGGCGATGCATTGCGCGGCCTGCGCAACGAATAGCTCGCGATTTTTAAACTTTAATCTTCTTTCCAGCCTTTAAATTGACGGTTTGCGGTTCGCTCACTAAACTGTTTGGAAAAAATTCACCATACAGCACGGAGACTGGAGATATGAAAACGGAACTTATCCAAAGCCTGACATCAACCTTTGAGGCGCACGCCCAGCAAACCGAAGGCGGTGTGGAGTACTGGCTCGCCCGAGACCTTCAAGCCCTGCTCGGCTACACAGAATGGCGGAACTTCAATAGCGCTGCCGTTTCCAGAGCAAAAACCGCCTGTGAACACTCCGGACATCCTGTTGCAGACCATTTTGTTGGCGTCAACAAAATGGTTGTTCTTGGTTCTGGCAGTCAGCGGGAGATTGAGGACATCATGCTTACCCGCTACGCCTGCTACCTGATCGCCCAGAACGGTGATCCGCGCAAACAGGAGATCGCTTTTGCTCAGACTTACTTTGCCATCCAGACCCGTCGTGCGGAAATCATTGAACAGCGCCTTCTGGAAGCCGAACGGGTTTCAGCGCGGAAAAAACTCAGCGTCACCGAAAAAGAGCTGTCGGAGGTTATCTATGAACAAACCGGCGGGAATGAGGACTTTGCCCTGATCCGCAGTAAAGGTGATCAGGCGTTGTTCAGCAAAAGCACCCGCGCCATGAAAGCGCAGTGGAAAGTACCGGACAACCGTCCGCTGGCCGACTTTGCTCCGACCATCATTCTTAAAGCCAAGGACTTTGCCGCCGAAATCACCATCTTCAACGCCCGGCAGCACGGCATGACCAGTGAAGCGGCCATTTCGGATGAACATGTCACCAACAATAAAGCCGTACGCGACACGCTGCTTGAACGCGGCATTCGTCCCGAACACCTGCCCGCCGCCGAGGATGTCAAAAAAGTCCAACGCCGCATCGCTTCCGAAGGAAAGAAGTCGCTCAAAAACCCATCGGCTTTTCCGATGGGAGAAGATGAATGATTTTTGGTGGAGCGGGCCCGCCTGCCCTGAGCTTAGCCGAATGGTCGAGCACGCTTAAAACGCGCACGGAGTTCGCGTTCCACCTTGAAATAATTTCTGGCCTGCGAAATCGCCCGCGCTCACGGCGGTACGCTGGAACTGAAAGACAGCGGTGCAAGCGAGACGGTCTTCTGTGTGAACATTCCCACACAGAACATTAACCTGAGCTCAGAGTAGAGGTAACTGACCATCGGGACGTAGGTGCTTTTGTTGAACAAGATCTTCTTTCCGCATTGCGACGGAAGGCATTTCTAGGCCGGTAGCTTTTCCGAGTTCTTTAGCCGTCGTTTGCCGGACGCTCAATCCAATACTGAATTCCAATCTGTCGGCGGCAGATTACTGAACCGTAATAGAGTTTTCGTGGTTTATCCGGCGGCCTGCGTGTTATTCTTCCACCGTTAACAAGGAGGCTCGCATGAATATCTGCTCTCGCAAAGCGAGTTCGACAAGCTCACCGCAGGCCGCTAAGACGCCAAGCATCATTTTGAAATTATCTGCGCCTTCGCGCCTTGAGCGACTGAAGGGAAGCGGGCGAGAAACCGTTCTGTTAGCTTTGATTGCATCCACTGTTACTCTCATCGCCGGTTCGGTGTTTGCTGCTGAACCGACTTATGTCGTCGTCGGTACAGGACAGACGAAGTGCTATGATGACCGCAGCGAGATCGCGGCACCGCAACCGGGTCAGCCGTTCTACGGTCAGGATGCGCAACACAGCGTGAACCCGCCCAGCTACAAAGACAACGGCGACGGCACCGTCAGCGATCTCAACACCGGACTGATGTGGGTGAAAGTGCGCGGCGAAAAGACGAACTGGGACTTCGCTGTCGCGGGCGCGAAGACGTGTCGCGTCGGCGGTTATGACGACTGGCGGATGCCGACGATCAAGGAACTTTATTCGCTGATCAACTTCAACGGCGGGTGCGCCGGAACGGTGGCGAGTTCAACGCCGTATATCGACACAAAATATTTCGACTTTGTTTACGGCGACGAATCCAAAGGCGTGCGCATCATCGACTGTCAGGACTGGTCAGCGACGGAATACATCGGCACAACGATGAACGGCAACCCCACTGTCTTCGGCGTAAACTTCGCCGACGGCCGCATCAAGGGCTATCCGAAATCCAGTCCGCGCGGCGAAAACAAACTGTTCATGCGCTATGTACGCGGCAACCAGGACTACGGGAAAAATGACTTCAAAGATAATGCCGACGGCACGGTCATCGACCGCGCCACCGGTCTGATGTGGCAGCAGAGCGACAGCGGCAAAGGACTGAACTGGCAGGAGGCGCTGGCGTGGGTTCAAAAAATGAACGCCGGAAATTATCTCGGACACAACGACTGGCGGCTGCCGAACGCAAAAGAACTGCAAAGCATTGTGGATTATTCAGCCGTTCCCGCTATTGATCAAAAGTTCTTCAAAATGAGCGATCCGGAAGCATGGTACTGGACTGGCACCTCACACCTTGACGGCCCTGTCGACCGGCGCGGCGTCGCCGCCGTTTACGTTACATTCGGCAAAGCCACCGGCTGGATGAAGCTGCCGCCGTCGCCGGATGTCAAACTTCTCGACGTCCACGGTGCCGGCGCCCAACGCAGCGATCCGAAGGTCGGCGATCCGGCGCAATTTCCGCAAGGTCGCGGGCCGCAGGGCGACGTCATCCGCATCTACAATCGCGTTCGCCTTGTGAGAAACACGCTTTAGTAAAAACCCACGTCATGAAGATATGAATTTTACTGCACAATAAAAGAATTCCTCAGACGTTATTCTTTCACAGCCGGATCGGTAGAGATTGTGCAACGTGGTACTCGCATGCCACTCCTAACCCCTAAGTGCGCGCATCTCTGCCGCCTTCGGCTGATTTTTTATTTGCCGCCTGTTGCGCGATGAAAGAGACTCCGGCGTATGAGTCAGGAGCTTCAGCCCGATCGCGAGGCCTTTATCAAGCTGGCGAAGGCGGTTATGCCGTTCGGAAAATATGCCGGACGGCGGCTGGTTGATCTGCCCGAACCGTATGTCGTCTGGTTTAAGCAGAAGGGCTTCCCGAAAGGCGAACTGGGGCAGATGCTCGAAACCGTGTACACCATCAAAGCCAACGGGCTGGAATATCTTTTTTATTCTGGCGCACAGAATCCCGAAAGGAAGCAATCATGAAGTATCGCAAACTGGGAACCAGTGACATTGAAGTTTCTGAAATCAGTCTCGGCTGCTGGACGATTGGCGGTTTGAATTGGAAAGACGGCAAACCGAATGGCTGGGCGAATGTGAATGAGGACGAAGTGGTTGACGCTGTAAAGAAGGCGGCCGATGCGGGCGTTAATCATTTCGATAATGCCGACGTCTATGGCGATGGCAGAGCCGAGCGGATGCTGGCGCGCGTACTCAAGAAGTTGGGACTTAAAAGTGAGGACTTCATCATTGCCACTAAAGTCGGCCATTTCTCCGGTACAGCAGAGCATGCTTACGAACCGGCGCACATCCGTCACCAATGCGAACAGTCGCTGATCAATCTTCAACGCGAGTACATCGACATTTATTATTTCCATCACGGAAATTTTGGCGCACATCTGGACGAGGCCGCCGCGACCATGGACGCGCTGGTCAAAGAAGGCAAAGTGCGCATCAAAGGACAGTCGGCGTATTCTGCTGCCGACTTCGAGCGTGCGGTTCCGGTTGTTAAACCGATGGTGCTCCAAAGCTGGGCGCACGCGCTGGACGTTCAGTTCGTCACGCCCGGCTCGCCGGTCGCCAGCCTGCTCGAAAAATACAGAATGTCCTTCGTCGCTTTCAGCCCGCTCTGTCAGGGCGTGCTGCTCGACAAGTTTGATCCGGAAAATCCGCCGAAATTTGAAGAAGGCGATCATCGCCAAGGTGACAGGCGCTTTACGACGGAATATCTGCGCGCCGTGAAACCGAAGCTCGAAAAAATCAAAGCGCGCTTCGGCTCGTCAACGGAAGACCTGGCCGCGGTTGCTCTCAACTATGTTCTAAGCTTCCCGAATGTCGGATGCGTTATTCCCGGCTTCCGCAATGAGCGGCAGGTCAGTTGCAATCTGGCCGGAACGGGACGGTCTCTCAGCAGGGAAGACATTGAGTTCATTCGCGCGACATTCCCGTAAAACGTCCGGGAAGGGAATCTATTGCCGGAGCTGGTCTGCTGAACAGGCGGAGAAGTGCTTGCGTCGAAACGGGGAGCAAACTATCTTTCAGCACTCTTCGGGCCCGTAGCTCAGTTGGTCAGAGCAGGAGACTCATAATCTCTTGGTCCTCGGTTCAAGTCCGAGCGGGCCCACCAACTTTTCTGGAGGGCGTTATGAAACTCAAAGGTCTGCTGGTGATGCTGTTTGCCGGGTTCGCCGCTGGCGCTGTTGCGCTGGATGCATCTGCTCAGGTTCCGGGTGATCCGTCGGCAGTTTCCAATGAGGTGATCGATGTCCGCTGGACAAAGAATACGTACGCCAACGGCGACATCACCATGAGCGACCGGGAGACCGGACTGATGTGGCTTCATAACGCGAGTCTGGGCGGCAAAAAAGACTGGGATAGCGCGGTGAGCTACTGCGGCAGTTTAATCTATGCCGGATATTCCGACTGGCGACTGCCAAGCAAGAGCGAGTTGGCGGCGCAATTTCACTCAAAAGCACACTTCACCGGCGTGATAGACTATTACTACTACTGGGCGGGGACGTTCCGTCCGTACAGCACAGATGCGTGGGGCGTGAGTATGGGTAATGGCGGCGTGTACGACAGCGAGAAGACCTACGCCTTCCACGTGTGGCCGGTGCGCGGCGGGCAATAGAACCCCGGCCGTTTTTAGACCTGTGGTGTCGCCGGACGTTCCGGCGCGCCTTTTACGGCCAGACAGTCGAGCATGACGCGATCCGCCGCATAGGGCGTTGTTCCGCGGCTGAGTATGCGCCAGCCGCCGACATCCAGAAAACCGTTCCGTGCCAGCAGGCCCGTTAAGTCGGCGACCGCTTCCAGCCGGGCGGTTAAATCCTGATGCTGGGAAAGAACCACCGGTTTGAGTGCCGATCCGGCGATGATGGTGACTGCCTGAACGGTCAGGCCGGCCACTGCAACGGCCGGCATTTCGACGGCCGCCCGCCGGGTCTCCAGCCGGATCATGCGGGCCCGCGCTTCCGGAACGGCTGATTCGCCGCCGGCGGTAATCATGTCCAGCAAGGCGTTTCTGGCTTGAGTCAGGTCGCGTATGTTGGCCCACATCGTATCGTCGGGCTGAGCCTGCAGAACTTTGGCGACACCGGAAACCTCGCGGAGAAAAGCATTCTTCTGGTTAAGCGGCACGAGATACATGGCCACGATGCGTACCGGACGCCCGTCCGGCGCGCCGTATTCGATTCCCGACGGACTCCAGCCGACGGCGCACACCAGATCGCCTTCATTTCCGAGCCGTGCGTGAGGGCAGGCCCAGGCTTTTCCCAGCGCGGTGCTGCCGGAGCCTTCGCGGGTCATTACGGCGCCGGTCATGTCTGTGCCGGCCGGAACCGACGGAATGGCCTCGATCAGGTTCGCGAGAATGGTCAGCGCCTGATCTTTATTTCCATCCGGCAGCTCGACCATTCGACCTTCTTGCAGTGCTTCCAGCAGGCTGTTCATGTCAATCGTCTCCGTAGCGTTTATGGAACCATACCTTGACCGTGTGTGTCAGTACACTATAGATGAGCAGGAAGCAACTGATCCACACCCAGTAGATCGGCGGTAGCGGCACGAAGCCCAGCGATTCGGCGAACGGCGAGTAGGGCAGCCACGCGCCGATCACCATGATGGCCAGCGTGGTCAGCGTCATGGGCAGGGAAGCCCGACTGCCGAAAAACGGAACGCGTTTGGTGCGGATGATATGAACGATGAGTGTCTGTGTTAACAGCGACTCGACGAACCAGCCGGTCTGGAACAGACGTTCGAACCCGGCTTTATCCGCCGCGGAAATGCCGACCTTCGTAAAGTCGCTGCAATGGAAGAAGAACAGCATCAGCCCGAACGTAGCGTAGTCGAAGATCGAGCTGATCGGGCCGATGAATGTCATAAAGCGACCGATGTTGCGGACATTCCATTTGCGCGGTTTTGCTACAAGCTCGGCATCCACGCTGTCGGTCGGAATTCCTATCTGCGAAAAATCGTAGAGCAGGTTGTTGAGTAGAATCTGCACCGGCTGCATGGGCAGAAAAGGCAGGAAGTAGCTCGCGCCGACAACGCTGAACATGTTGCCGAAGTTGGAGCTGGCACCCATGCGGACATACTTGATGATATTGGCAAAAACGCGCCGCCCCTGCCGGATACCGTCTTCCAGCACGAGCAGACTCTTTTCCAGCAGAACGATATCAGCCGCTTCTTTGGCGACATCCACCGCCGAGTCCACCGAAATTCCCACGTCCGCCGTCTTGAGCGCCGGGGCGTCGTTGATGCCGTCGCCCAGATAGCCCACGACGTGGCCCGCCGCCTGTAACTGGCGGATAATCTGTTCCTTCTGGTTCGGCGACAGCCGTGTGAAGACGTTTATTTCTTCTACCGCTTTGGCAAACGCATCCTGAGACAGCTTCGCCAGTTCGTCGCCTGTGAGGATATGCTGCGCGTCCAGTCCCACATCGGTGCAGACTTTGCGCGTCACCAGCGAATTGTCGCCGGTCAGAATTTTTACCGCAACGCCTGCTTCATGCAGTTGAGCGATAGCCTGTGCGGTGGATTCCTTTGGCGGATCGAAGAAAGCGATATAACCGAGCAGGATCAGCCCGGTTTCATCGGCTACGCCGAAAACCGGTTTTTCCCGCGGATATTCCCGGTAGGCGACGGCCAGCACGCGGAAGCCGTCGCGGTTTAAGTCCGCGACTTCGTCAAAAAGGTCGTCACGGATCATGTCAATCAGCGGAAAAATTTCATCTTCGACCTGATAGCGGTCGCAGCAGGCGTAAATCTCATGCACCGCGCCTTTGCAGATCAGAACGTGATCGCCTTCGTGCTCGATCACCACCGACATACGGCGGCGCTGGAAATCAAACGGCAGTTCGTCCACCTTGCGGCAGCTGTGCTCCACGTCCAACTCGCTGTGCGACAGCACGGCGCGGTCGAGAAGATTCCTCAGGCCGGTCTGGTAGTAGCTGTTCATGTAGGCGTAGCGCAGGACGTCGTCGCTATCGCGGCCCGTCACATCCACATGCCGCTCCAGCATGACGCGATCCTGCGTCAGCGTGCCGGTTTTGTCTGTACACAGCACATCAATCGCGCCGAGGTTTTGAATGGCCGAAAGCTGTTTAACGATGACCTTCTTGTGTGACATCGCCAGTGCGCCCTTGGCCAGATTCACCGTCACAATCATCGGCAGCATTTCGGGCGTCAGACCTACCGCCACGGACAGACCGAACAGCAGTGCCTCGCCCCAATTGCCGCGCGAAAGTCCGACCACGAAAAACACTACGCCGACCATCACGACCATGAAGCGGATCATCAGCATGGTGAATCCGCGTATGCCGCGGTCGAAACTGGTGTCGGTCTGGCGTTGCGCGAGTCGCTCGGAAATCGAACCAAAATAGGTGCGGGCGCCGGTATTAACCACTACGCCGCGGCCTGTGCCGCTCATCACCGTGCTTCCTTGGAAACACGCGGCGGCGGATGCAAGCAGCCCTTGATCATCTGCCGCTGCCGGTGCGGCATTTTTTTCTACCGGCATCGATTCGCCGGTCAGCGCCGACTGGCTGACGAAAAGGTCTTTTGCTGACAGAAGCCGCAGGTCGGCGGGGATAATGGCACCGGCGTCCAGAACGACGATATCGCCCGGCACCACTTCCGCCATCGGAATTTCAACTTCTTTCCCTTTGCGGATCACGGCCACCTGCGCCTGCACCAGTGCGCGAAGTTTTTCGACGGCCTTTCCGGACTTCCGCTCCTGAACATAGGCGAGGCCGACGCTCAGTACAATCATGCCGCCGACGATGGTGGCCGAAACCATTTGACCCATCGCCGCCGAAATTCCGCCGATTGCCAGCAGTTGAATGACCAGCGGACTGCGGCAGCGGCGCAGAATGTCGCGCCAGAATCCATCGATCGCCGCGTGGGCCGGTTCGTTGCGCCCGTACTCTTCCATCCGGGCTTCAACTTCTCCCTCAGAAAGTCCTTCCATCCGGGAATTCAGCGTACGCAAAACAGCATCCACCGGCCGGGCGCACAGGTCGGCGAGCCGCTGTTCATGTTCCGACATCGCGTGTTTTGCGGTAGCCTCTTTGACCACCAGTGCCGGGGATATTTTTGCGAAGAGAGATTTAAGCACGGTACACTCCTGAAATCCAAAAGACCTTAGGCCGCGAATCGTAGTTTGTCGTCTATGCCGAGGTCAAGGCGCGGGCGGATGAATCCGTGAATTTCGTAATGGTTCAAGCTGCTGAGCGACCCAGCGCGATTGCTTGGCGAGGCCGAGCAGAATCTTTACGTCGTTATCGGTGAGTTTGCCGCGGCTGAAGATGCGGCGCAGTCCGAGCATCATGTGGTCGAGTTTTTCGATTTCGCAGAAACCGGTTTCGAGCATCATGGCGCTCCACGCGGCATAAAGTCGTTCGCGCATCGCGCCGTCGGCCTCCGGCGAACCTTCTTCCGGCGGAACATACGATGGGTTGCTGGCCAGCAGGAACAGTTCGTAACAGCAGACCATGACAGCGTGCGAGAGATTGAGCGAGCGGTAGAGTTCGCTCGACGGAATGTTGATGATGTGGGTGCAGACGGCGATTTCTTCGTTGAAAAGCCCTTTGTCTTCGCGGCCGAAAACCAGCGCGGCTTTATGGTGCGCGGCGGAGTCGAGCACGATGGGGGCGATTTCGCGCGGCAGATAGGCGTGGTCGCGGTAGAGGCCGGTACGGGCGCTGGTTCCGGCCACGACGGTGCAGTCGGCAACGGCTTCTTCCAGAGTTTTGAAAATTTTAATCCGGTCGAGCATCTCTTCGGCGCGGAAAGCCAGTTTGCGCGCCTCCGCCCAATCGAGGTGTTCGCCCGGCGCGACGACGGCCAGATCGGTGACGCCCATGTTCATCATGACGCGGCAGATCGAGCCGATATTCCCGGCATATTTTGGATCGACCAGCACAACGCGGATGTTTTCGAGTGGATTCATAATCTGACTTTGATTTGAACAGATTGGTAAGTGAACCGGCAATGCAAAAGAAGACCGGCGTAAAACTGGGTTGAACTCACCGTCAATCTTCTGAATACTCCCGCGCAATGAATGAAGCCTCCATATCCTCGTCGCGACCGCTTTGCGTCGATCTCGACGGAACTTTGGTGAAGACCGACACTTTTGCACAAGCACTGCTATTGCTCATCCGCACCCGGCCCGTAACGTTTTTTGCCACACTGCGCCGGGTTTCCGCCGGGCTGGCGGCTTTCAAGCGGTCGGTTGCTCAGGAAGTCCAGTTGGACCCTGCCGCGCTTCCGTTTCACTCTGGACTGCTCGCCTTTTTGAAGAGCGAACACGGAAAGGGCCGGAAGCTGATTCTAGCAACCGCCTCCGATGAGATTCCCGCCCGCGCGGTCGCCTCGCATCTCGGATTTTTTACCGATGTCATGGCCAGCGACGGAATCATCAACCTGAAAGCGGAGCGCAAACGCGATGCGCTGATTGCCCGTTTCGGCGAAAAGGGTTTTGATTATGCCGGTAATGCCACCGATGACCTGCCGGTTTGGGAGTCCGCCGCCGGAATCATTGCGGTCAATCCCTGCGCGAAGGTTCGCCGTGCGTTGAAAAACCGTTCGGCGCAGATTTTTGAAGACCGTCCGGCGCGGCTGAAAGTCTGGCTGAAAGCACTGCGGGTTCACCAGTGGACGAAAAACATTCTGGTTTTTCTGCCGATGCTGCTGGCGCATGAACTGACGACGCCGGCGTTGTATCTGAAAGCGACGCTGGCATTTTTCGCCTTCAGCTTCGCCGCATCCGCCATTTATATTTTTAACGACCTTTTTGATCTGCACGCCGACCAGCATCATCCGCGCAAAAAAAACCGGCCGTTTGCGGCGGGGAACTTGAGCTTGCTGGCCGCCGCCATCGCCGCACCGGTTCTTGTGCTGGCCGCGCTCGCAACTGCACGGATGCTGCCGGTTGCTTTTACCGGCGTACTGTTGATCTATCTGGTCATCACCACGCTTTATTCGTGGCGTCTGAAACAGCTCGCTCTGCTCGATGTAATGACACTTGCCGGACTTTACTCCATCCGCATTCTCGCCGGTACGGCGGCGTACGGCGTGGAAACTTCGACATGGCTGATCGCCTTTTCCATTTTCCTCTTCTTCAGTCTGGCGCTGGTTAAACGCTACGCCGAACTGCGCGAACTGTCGCAGGGGAATTCCGAGGCGGTGCGCGCCCGCGGACGCGGCTACTGCAAAAACGATCTGCCGCTGCTGGCCGGTTTCGGCGCGGGCAGCGGCTGTGTTTCCGTGCTGGTGTTCGCCCTCTACATCAACAGCGACAAGGTTGTGCAGTTTTACAAACACCCTGCCGCGCTCTGGCTGCTCTGCCCGCTGCTGCTTTACTGGATTGCCCGGGTCTGGCTGCTCGCCAGCCGCGGCGAACTTTCAGACGACCCGCTCGACTTTGCCGCCCGCGATCCGCAAACGTGGCTGATTGGCGCGCTCAGCGCCGCAGTTTTAATTCTTGGGAGTATGTAATGAAGCCGACTCTTGTCATCATGGCCGCCGGAATCGGCAGCCGCTACGGCGGACTCAAACAAATTGATCCGGTCGGCCCGTCCGGCGAAATCGTCCTCGACTATTCCGTGTACGACGCCATTCAGGCGGGCTTCGGCAAAGTCGTCTTCATCATCCGGCCCGACATCGAAGCAGCCTTCAAAGAAGTAATCGGCCATAAACTGGATGGCCGGATTCAGGTCGAATACGTTTTTCAGACTTCGGATAAGTTGCCCGCCGGATTTTCTGTTCCCGCCGGACGCACGAAACCTTGGGGAACCGGACAGGCCGTTCTTATGGCGAAGCCGGTCGTTCACGAGCCGTTTGCTGTGATTAACGCGGATGACTTTTACGGCCGCGAGTCGCTTCGCGTGGTGGCCGATCGGTTGAAAGCCGCCGACGTGAATGGAACTGATTTCTGCATGGCCGGGTTCTATATCAAGAATACTCTTTCAGAGCACGGCGGCGTGGCGCGCGGCTACTGCGATGTCAAAGGCGGGAAACTTCAACACATCGTCGAACGCTATAACATCGAGCGCAAAGCCGACGGCGTGATCCGCTACGACGGCGGAGAAATGGCCGACGACGACATGGTTTCCATGAACACCTGGGGCTTTACGCCGAAACTGTTCGATTTTCTGGAACGCGGCTTTCAGGAATTCCTCGCGGCCAAAGGATCGGAACCGAAGAGTGAATTTTACCTGCTCGAAGTGGTCGACGGCATGATCCAGCGCGGCGACGCGCAAGTTGATGTTCTGCCGACCAATGAAAAATGGATGGGCGTCACCTACGCCGACGACAAACCGCAAGTCATGGCCGGCATCCGCGCTCTCGTCAACGCTGGCGTCTATCCGGCAAATCTCTGGGAAAAGAAATCCTCGCAGAGTTGCTGAGAATTGTAGCCGCGATCCATGATCGCGGAACCGAGGTCGAGGACCTCGGCTACAAAGGTGGAACGCGCCGGCCTGCCCTGAGTTCATCGAAGGGCCGGGCGCGTTTCCTCCTGCGGCGGACAAGCAAGCGTGCGCGGAGCGCCCGCTCCACCAGATGCTTTTCCAAGGTTTGGAAAAACTTGTAGCCGCGATCCATGATCGCGGAAATTCGGCGGGGTCTCGGCCCCCGCCCTACAGATTGGTAAAGCCGGTTGCTCTCTTCACGCTTCCCTGCTAAAACATCCCCGCATTCGGGGTTCACGTTGGCCTGCCTAATAAACTGTTGGAGTAAAATAAATATGAAAAAAATAATACTGATTCTTTTCGCCACAATACTCCTGTCTGGGTGTGGCCTACTCCCTCCTCCTAGCCCCATAATGTGGGAAAACAAAACGGTAACTCCAGAGACTTCAGACAAAACCATAACGCTTCACCAAGAAATTGTCCGCCCACACAAGTCTGGGAGATATATCTACCTTCCTGCAGGTGTTTATAAACATGTGGCAACCGACAACTCTCACTTCTACTTTGAAGCACCGACCCCTCCTGTCTACACAGTAAAACAAGGTGAAAATACAGACTCACAGCAAGTGCCGGGAGGTATAGCAATCTCAAAATCAATGATGAAGCCGTGTTACATATACATGGATCTTGCGCCCGGGGCCAAGACGTGGATATGGATGCTTGGTATGGAATTTATGAGCGAAGAAGGTAATGTGTGGTGGAAACGAAACTACAAGCCATCACTTCTATAGGAAATAATAATGTCCAACCAGCGCGTTCACTCTATTCGCAGGCTCCGCCTGCGGCGGATATTCGGAGGCAGAGATGCTTAAAGCCTGTATTCACCCGGCTGATTGAATTCACAAACTTTTACGGCGCGGTTGACGATGCGGTAGCCGCGCAGGCGGAGGTATTCCGGTGTGGCGGAACTGTTTTGTTCGTCGGCGGTGAGCGGGACGAGTTCGAAGCCGCCGTTTTCAACCTTCAGATTTTTGACGGTTACTTTCGCGCCGTCGCACGCTTTGATCACCAGCGCTGAACCTGCCGTGATCTCGACGTTTTCGAGCGTGATGTTTTTGCCGTCGAGTACCAGCGTGGCGTCGCCGGAGATTTTCCCGCCTTTGATTTTTTCACGGACTTCATCGAGCGTCATGGCGAATGACGGACGAAGCAGGACGCGCGGGCCGGACGTAAACGGTATGCCGAGGATGAGTTTTTCTTTTGCCGTTTCAACGTTCATGCCGGCGGCGGATAGTTTCATCCGGCCTGCGAGGTAGAAGTCGGATTCGGCTGTTGCGCCGGATTCCGGCGGTCCGCCCGCCGCATGTTTGGCGGCGGCGTCTTTAATGTTGTTCTTATTGGCCGAGAACGACCAGCGGCGGTCGAAAACGGAAACGCCGACTTTTTCATCCGGGCCGAACAGTTTCGCCAGATCCTGCATCATGGTTTCGAGTCTCGTCGGACTCTTAAATGAGGTGCGCGTGGAGTCGGCATATTTCGGGTTCACGAATTCGGCGATGATGCCCTGTGTGCGTTCAAGGATCTGCACATAGGAAGAAGCCTTAATAACCAGAATGTTGATGTTGCCGGGGAACATGGAAAAACCCTGCTCGTCCGGTACGTCACCGGCGGGGCTGACGGTGGCGCGGAGCAGCGGATCAAGCTGGTTGTATTCCACGTTGATCGTCAGTTCTTTGCCGTTGCCGACCAGTTTGGTCAGTCCGCCGCACGCTTCGCCGGGGATGCGGTTGACGGCAATCGAATTGAAATCAAAATTCTTTTCGGCGGAAACGCCGATGGCGGCGGGAATGGCGTTAAAGACCTGTCCGTTGGTGTCCTGAACATAGACGAAGTATTCGATTCCCTGCTTGTGCAGTCTGGCGGCGAGCCCGCTGGTGTGGAGCAGCATGTGAATGTCGCCGTGGCCGTGCGGTTTGAGGATGAGTTTGTACTTCTCCGCCAGCGCAAGGTGTCCGTCGTTGTCGGCGATGGCCGGAACCAGCTCTTGTTTTAGAATGTGAACCTGCTCTTTTTTCAGACCGAACCAATTGTTGGCTTCGAGCGCGGCGACTGTTTTGGCGTTGGTGTCGTCGGAGGTCATGATGATGAACGGCACCGGTGTCGGCTTTTCCATGCGCGCTTCCATCGCCTTCAGGTTGGCGGCGTAATGCGCGAGATAGGAGGTGTTTTCGGTGACCTCGACCGGAATATCCAGCTTGATGCCGGAATAGCCAAGCCGTTCGCCGAGTCCGCCAGCAACGAGCACGACAGCGGTTTTGCTGAAGTAGGTTTTACCGAGGGCTTCGTAGCGGTCGTAGGCGGCATCAAATTTTGTCAGATCAATCTTATCTGGCTGGTGCGGGACAAAGCCTTCAAACGGATTGGCTCCGGTTTTTGCTTCAGCGAGCAGTTTCCGGGCGTTGGAAATATAGCCGGTCAGTCCGCCGGGGTAGGAGCTGTTGATGCGAGTGAGGCTTTTCAGGAACTCGGCCTTCTTCTCATCGTTGGTTCCGGCGGCATCCCAGCCGGTAAAAAGATGTTCTTGTCCATCTTTCAGCAGTTCGGCAATGAGAGCTTGTTCATCTTTATGTTTGGTCAACTGGTTGAGTTCCATAATCTTTCTCTAAGATGGTGCCCGGGGCGGGATTCTGCCTGTCCGCCGCAGGCGGAAACCCGCACGACCTTTCGGTCGCGGGATTTTTCTGCCTACGGCAGATCCGCCGGAGGCGGAAAGTCCTTTTCGGTTTTTTTCTTCCTCTTTTGGTGCCCGGGGCGGGACTCGAACCCGCACAGTATTACTACTAAGGGATTTTAAGTCCCTTGCGTCTACCGATTTCGCCACCCGGGCAAATTCTATTGTTCAATCTTCTGCTTTAACCATTCGCGCCCCTGGCCGCTCTTCATCCAGATTTCGCGACGGCGAGCATCTGTATAATTGTCGAAGTACTCGCAGTAAACCAATTTCAGAGGCAACCTGCTTTTTGTACGCGGCACCTTGCCAGCTAAATGGGCGGCAATCCGTTCGGCCAGATCGCGGGTTGAACCCTTATAGATCCATCGTTGATCTTCGTCGCAAAGCGCGTAAGCGGCTGGTTTGTGTTCCAGTTCTTTCATTCTTCCAATTGAAGATTTTTCTGCCTTCCTCCTTCGGCGGACAAGTCGGCAGATCCGCCGGAGGCGGAAAGTCCCTTGCATCTACCGATTTCGCCACCCGGGCGTTTTTGTAAAATGGGCCGGTATGATGGATATCCGGCGCGCCAAACGCCACCAAATTTTGATATCACTTGTTTCCGGAAATAAAAAACCTCCGCAGCCGGGCGAACCGATTGCGGAGGGTGGAGTCTTCCTTTAGTTGGAAGAAACGGAGAAGCCAGCAACAAACCCCTAAGTGCTTTCTTCTTCGAAACTCTGAAGCGGACAATACCGGATACGAGCGCACAGGGAAGAACTTTTTTGTAGGGCCGTTCCCTACACGATATTTGGTGCGGTTCCAAAACTTGACGCGGGTCAATGCGCCGCTTTGCCGGTGTGGTAGAATCTGCGGCAGTAAATGGAGAAAAGGCATGAAACGCAAAATTATTGAGATTGACGAAGGAAAATGCAACGGATGCGGCGCGTGTGTTACCGGTTGCGCCGAGGGCGCGCTGGCTATTGTGAACGGTAAAGCCAAGCTGGTGAGCGAAGTTTTCTGTGACGGCCTCGGAGCCTGTATCGGGGAATGCCCGACAGGAGCATTAAAGATTATTGAACGCGAAGCGCCGGAATTTGACGAAGCCGCCGTGCAGAAACATGTGCAGAAAAAGACGCCGCCTGCCGGTGGATGCCCCGGCCTTCAAGTTCGATTCGGACAGCAGAAGGCGAAGCCTGCTGCATCAGCAGTTTCAGGACAAGTTATTCCCTCTGAACTCAATCAGTGGCCGACGCAGTTGCATCTGGTTCCGGTTGAAGCTCCGTTTTTCAAAAACCGCGAGCTGGTTGTTCTTAGCACCTGTTCACCATCGGCGTCGCCGGATGTCAACTGGCGGTTTATTCGCGGACGCGCCATTGCCATTGCCTGTCCGAAACTGGACCGTACCGAGGGATATGTCGAAAAGCTGGCGGCCATTCTGGCTTCGAACGGAATTCCGAAAGTGATCGTGGTTCGTATGGAAGTTCCGTGTTGCGGCGGGCTGACGATGATGGTCAGGGAAGCGGCGCGGCGGAGCGGGCGAAGCGATCTGGTTGTGGAAGAAGCGGTGATTGGCCTCGACGGAGAACTGCGCGAAATTAAGAGACTGGATTAGAAATATGGAGTGCGCAGGCTTGCCTGCGCTTTGTTTGGCGAAGCTTGCTTCGGCGGGGCGCAGAGCAAGCTCTGCGATGAAAAGCGGCGGCAAGCCGCCGCAGTCCAAAGTTGGTAAGGAGATATGAGATGAATGAATTAAAAGGCAAAGCGCTCAATCTGAAAACGCTGGTGGATTATTCCAACGGCGCGGTAGTCAGCCGCACATTGTTAAAAAAAGAAACCGGCAATATCACGCTCTTTTCTTTTGATAAGGGGCAAGGGCTGAGCGAACACACGTCGCCGTTCGACGCCGTCGTCGAAGTCGTTGAAGGGGAAGGAACATTTATCATCGCGGGCGAACCAAAAACGGTCAAAGCCGGCGAAATGATTATTATGCCCGCCAACATTCCGCACGACGTGCAGGCGGCCAAAGCCCCGTTCAAAATGCTGCTGATTATGATCCGCTCGGAGCGCTGAGAACCTTTGCTCAAACAATCACGCTTGTTTTTCTCATCCTCTTTTGCCAGCTTTGACGGCCTTGTGCGTTACGGGTGTACAGCACAGCCCAAAGTAACCTTTTGAAATATTTATGAAAACTAAGCTAGTTCCCAGTCCTGCTATTGCGATTCCCAAGTCGATACCCGGCGTTTCCTGCACACCTTTGGCCGACGGAACCTTAATCAGTCTGTCCGGAACTATCCGCAACAATCAGACGTTTGGTCCGTTCGAAATTCCTGCGACGACTGAAATTTTGGCCATAGTCCGCGGTGCGGTTCACTGGATGCATCCGCATATACTCAAGTCGGTTGCGGCGGTTCCCAAAACGACACAGGCGCTCCTTTATCGCATGGCGGACGGAGAATACGGCTTTGTCCTTCCGCTGGTGGACGAGTTCAGTTGCTGCACCATCGAAGGTTGCGCCGAAGGGCTGCAACTCCGCGTTGAAGGACTGGCCGACGGAGAAACAATATCCCGGACCCGCGCGCTCTTTGCCGCCCGCGGTCGCCATCCTTACGAGTTGATTGAAAGCTCCATGCGCACAGTATCCGAATTGCTGCGCAGCTTCCGCGTTCGCAAAGACAAGGCGGAGCCGGCCTTCCTTGATGAATTTGGCTGGTGCACATGGAACGCCTTTCATGAAGACCTCACTCTCGAAAAAACACTGGACGGGTTGCGCTCCCTCAAGGCCGCGCAAATTCCTGTAGATTTTCTGATTCTTGACGACGGCTGGCTTGATGCCGAAGCGGATATGCTCAAAGGCTTCGACGCCAACCTGAAGAGGTTCCCGGGCGGCTTGGCTGCAATGGTCAGTGCGGTACATGAGCTTGGTGTTCCCCGTGTTGGTATTTGGCACGCCTTGCAGGGATATTGGCTGGGCCTTCATCCCGAAGGAGAGTTGGCGAAGCGCTATCGTTGTATCGACAACCGCGGAAAACTAAGACCGGAAACGGCTGGAGCTGACGGGGTAAACGACCTTCATTTGATTGACCCAGCCCAAATCTGCGAGTTCTACCGTGAGTGGTACGATCTTATTCACAAGGCTGGCGTGGACATGGTCAAAGTGGACAACCAAGGTGGAGTCATACGATTTGCGGAGGGCAAACTTAACCGCAGTGCCGTCATGCGCGCTTATCAGCAGGCCTTGCAAGGGGCGTCCGGCGTGCATTTCCCCGGCGAGGTGATCACCTGCATGTCGCACAGCGCGGATGTCGCCTTCCACATGCTGAACACCTCCGTGTGGCGCAATTCACACGACTACCATCCACGGGCAGTAAATCTGCAGCAGCAGTATCATATTTACAGCAACTCGCTTAACGCGGTCTGGGCGTCTAGTTTTGCGATCCTCGACTGGGACATGTTTAACAGCGGTGATCCTGAAGGAGTTTATCATGCAGTCGCTCGCGCCATTTCCGGCGGCCCGATCTATATCGGCGACGATGTCGGCAGCCACAATCCCGAACTTATCGCAAAACTGCTCACAGGCTCCGGTAAAGTTCTTCGCTGCCCCGAACCGGCCGTGCCCTGTGAAGACTCCATCTTTGCTCCGGCATTTGACGAAGCCCTGCCGATGAAGCTGTTTGCCCGCAGCGGGGCGGGTGCGCTGGTGACCGCTTTTCATTGCTGCCGTCACGACGGCACGGTTTCCGCAACCGTATCGCCGGCAGACGTTGCCTTGCCGGAATTTCGTGAGGCCGACACCGTTTGGGCTGTGCTGCGCGTTTCTACCGGCGAAGTCTGTACGGCCAAAACACACGACCGGTTGACGGTGACGCTCGAAACAATGGGCTGGGAAATTTTCTGGATATCGCCTGTTGCAGACGGTATCGCGCCTCTGGGGCTGGCTGGAAAATTTAACGGCCCGGCCATATTTAAATCCTGGAAAAATCTGGGTGGAAAAACCTGGTCCGGACGCCTGCTCGACGGCGGAACAGTTCTGTTCTGGTGCGCGCAACCGCCGGCAGAAGTTTTTGCAAACGGGGTTTCGGTGAGTGGAACTCACGATCCCGTCACGGGAATCTTCACGCTGAAGCTGCCTGTCGGAACCGGGCTGGATATCATGATTAAAATGTAATTATGATCCAGCCGGTTATTTTCCGCCGGACGCCCTCAGATCAATACATGCGATTGCGCCTTTGTTCCGCACATAGAGGCGGCCATCGGACAGGATCGGCGCGGTCCAGCTCGTTCCGCCCAGTGGTGTGATTCGACCCAGTTCGCGGTATTCCGGAACCGTGGCATCCAGCATGATTAAGTCCCCGGTGGAGCCGGACAAAGCGATGACTGTGTCGTCAGCCGCAATGACGGACGTGTATTGGCCTGTCGGCTCTTTCCACAGGATGCGCCCATCCGCAGGATCGAGGCAGACTAAAAACTTCGGATCGGAAGAACCGTAGATGCGGCCATGGTAGAAAACCGGTGTGGGAAAATGATCCTGCATTTGCTGATGCTTCCACACCACAACCGGCGAGCCGGAGGAAAGATCGATGACTCCGGTGTCTCCGCCTTCCGTGGTGGCGGCAAAAATGCGGTTGTCGCCCAGCAATAGCGGAGTAGGCCCTTTTTTCCCGCCGAACTTGGTTGGCCACGGAACTTGCCAAAGCTCTTTGCCGTCGTCGGCAGAAAACCCGGCCATGTCGTTGGTGCCGAATAAGACATACTGACGGACTCCGTTGAACGTTGCGATGACCGGCGTGGCATAGCTGGTTCGAAAACCGGGCGCGGCTTCCTTCAGCACCTTTCCGGTGTTTTTATCCAGAAAGAGAAGTCCGCACGCTTCGCCGCTTGGGATGAAAATCAATTTGTCACCATCAACAACGGGTGATGCGCAAAAAAGCCACGGCGGTCTTTTGCTTTTGTACTCGGCGGCCAGATCGCGGTTCCACAGCATTTTGCCGGACTCCGTATTGAAACAGTACACTTTGCCGAGGCGGCTGAACGTATAGACCTTGTTTCCTGCAACCAGCGGAGTGCTGGCGGTGAAGCCCTGCTTCGGGGCGGTGGCGTCCAGATATTCATAACGCCAGAGTTCATGGCCGTCAGCAATATCAAGGGCCCGAACAATGTCGTTTGATCCCAGATGATCGACGATAAACAACTTGCCGCCTGCGACGGATGGAGCTGCGTAACCGTCGTCAGTCAAAGCAACCGTCCAGAGCGTGCGGGGCGGCTGGTTGCTCCACGACTTGTTCAGGCCGCTTTCAGAGGAGATATTGTTGGTGTTCGGCCCGAGAAAATTAGGCCAGTCTGCGGCGCCTGCTGAACAAGCCAGGACGATGACTCCGGCGATCGTGATCAAGTACAGGTTTAACAAACGGGTTATAGTCGTAGTCATACTCCACCTTTCGCCAATAAGTAATAATGCCGCGAATGTAGCGCGGCGATTCGGTTGTGGCAAACCGGGACTGCTTGATTTTCAGTTCTTTGCAGTACGTTCCGGCTTTCCAATATTTCATCGTTCCGCTAATTCTCTCCTATGAAAATTTACTGGCTTCAGCACGTTCCGTTTGAGGGGCTTGGTTGTATTGAGCCGTGGTTGGCTGGCAACGGATACGACGTTACTTGCGCGCGGCTTTGGGCGGGCGATCGTCTTCCGGATGTCGGAACCGTGGACGGCCTGATTGTGATGGGCGGGCCGATGGGTGTTTATGACGAAGCCATTTATCCGTGGCTGGCGGCGGAAAAAGCATTCATCAAACAAATCATCGCGCAGAACAAGCCGGTGCTTGGCATCTGTCTCGGCGCGCAACTTATCGCTGAAGTGCTTGGCGCAACGGTGAGAAAAAACGATCAACGCGAGATAGGTTTTTTTCCTCTGACCGGCGACGGAAAAATATTCCCGGCGGAGTTTACGGCATTTCACTGGCACGGCGACACCTTCGGTATTCCGGACGGCGCGGTACATTTGGCGTCGAGCACTGGTTGCAAGAACCAGGCATTCATCTATAAAGACAACGTACTGGCACTGCAGTTTCATCTCGAAACGACAGAAGAAAGTTTGCTGTCGCTTTACGAACACTGCCAAGTCGAAGTGGCCAGCGGGTCGTTTATCCAGACCTTGGAAAAGATGAAGCCGTTTTTTTGGATGCTTGGAAACTGCAACCAGCGGATGTTTGACTTGTTAAAACGGCTGTTTTGATTTATCACTCAGCGCATGTTTTTCTTTCGGAAGAAGTTCCATCTGGTCATCGTTTGCACGGCGAACCGCACGCGCAGCGCCTATTTCGCAGGTTATCTCAAACATTATCTGGCGCAATACCGGCCAACGGCACTGAAGCGCGTCAGAATCACTTCGGCGGGCACAAAGGCCTCCGGCGGCGGGCGGGTCAATGATGTTGTTGCGCTGATTGCGCGCAACCACGGTTTCAGTCTGCGCCAGCATACGGCGGAGCCGCTTTCCGACAGCCTGATGAAACGCGCTGATTTGATTCTGGTGATGGAGCAGGAACACAAAGATTTCATTCTCGAGAAATGGCCGGAGGCGGAGGCAAAAGTTTTCCGGCTGATGGAGTACGGCTGGCAGGGCGAAGACGCGGTAGAAACACTCGACGTGCCTGATCCGACCGGGAAAAATGTTGAGGACTTCAAGGCGTTTATCGAAACCGCGCACATCGAGGCCGACCGGCTGGTTCACGAACTTGTGCACCGGGAAATCATATAAGCCGGAGGCAGACTATGATTTTTTGGCCGACTTGGCCGACGTCTTGACCTGATAGGAAGGGCCTTTTTCTTCGGCAACCCGGTTGAGATATTGCTCAATAGCATCTTCAATCAGATATTGAACTGCCGTGCGGGGACGCATGGACTGCGCCATCTGTTTCAACTGCTGCTTCAGCTCTTTGCTGATGCGGACTGACTCGGTGTCTCCCATGCCGCGAATGTAGTAAAAATCCCACCGAACCCAAGCCCTAAATTTCTTGATCATTTTGTTTTAAAATTTACCACAATAGTGGCAACTTGTCGCCATGAGCAAAGCAGACGCCAGTCTGGAAGGCAGTTCGGAGAGCGTGCGGATTGCAAAAGAGGTCAAAAAAAGGCTTCAGGAATACAGTCGCCAGCGCAAACAGCCGCTCCGCCGGATGCTCGATAGAGCCGTTTGTGTTTATGTCCAAGAAAGACGGATGGAAAGGTAATTTAAAATGCAGAATGAGTCGTTCATCTTGCAGATACGGGAAACGGTGCGGACAATTCTTGGCTTCCTGCTGGTCGTGGCTGGCATAGTGGTTGCCATCATAATAATCGCATTGTGGTGATTTTTGGAGAGAGCGGGCGCCTTACGGGACTGCAGACCAAGTACGGGCGCCCGCGATTTCCCTGCTATCCCATCCGGTCCAGCGTGCGGTACTGAATGGCTTCAGCAATATGGTCGGTGCCGATCTGTTCTACACCGGCGAGGTCGGCGATGGTTCGGGCGACTTTCAGAATCCGGTCGTAGGCGCGGGCGCTGAAATTCATTTCCGACACGGCAGTTTTCAGCAGTTGCGCCGCATCGTCGGACGGACGGCAGTATTTACGCGAATGCTTCGGCTGCATTCCGGCGTTACTGTGGACATGCCGGTCTTTGGCGTAACGTTCCTGCTGAATTTTCCGCGCGGCAACGATCCGCTTCCGGATGGAGGCCGACGGCTCGCCTTTTTCAAGGCCGGACAGTTTCTGATAATCCACGGAAGGCACTTCGATGTGAATGTCGATACGATCCATCAGCGGGCCGGAGATTTTACTTTGATACCGGCTGACTTGCAGCGGTGTCGAAGTAGAGCGCGGATCGTCGGGAAAATAACCGTCGGGCGTCGGATTCATCGCCGCCACCAGCATGAACCGACAAGGAAACGTCACGCTGGCCGCGGCGCGGGCGATGGTGACGACGCCGTCTTCGAGCGGCTGGCGCAAAACTTCCAGCGCGTTACGGTGAAACTCCGGCAGTTCGTCGAGAAAGAGAACTCCGTTATGCGCGAGGCTCACCGCGCCGGGAACCGGATGGGTTCCGCCGCCGAGCAGTCCGGCGTCGGAAACCGTGTGATGCGGCGAATGGAAAGGGCGCGTGGCAATCAGCGATTCATGCGCGTCGAGCTTTCCGGCGATGCTGTGAATCTTCGTGGTCTCCAACGCCTCTTCGAGCGTCATTGGCGGCAGGATGGACGGAATCCGTTTGGCCAGCATCGTCTTGCCGGTTCCCGGCGGCCCGATCATCAGCAGATTATGGCCTCCGGCGACGGCGACTTCGATCGCGCGTTTGGCGTATTCCTGTCCTTTCACGTCTTCAAAGTCGGCGGCGTATTGATTGTGCGTATTAAACGTTTTGTTCAAGTCAACGGCGTGCGGCTTCAGCGTCAGCTCCATATTCAGGAAATCCGCCGCCTCGCGCAGATTTTTTACGGCGAACACTTTGATGCCATCCACGACGGCGGCTTCTTCGGCGTTTTCCTCCGGCACGATGATCGCTTTGCGCCCGGCGGCGCGGGCCGCGAGGGCAATCGGCAGAACGCCGCGCACACGGCGCACCGCGCCGGAAAGCGCCAGCTCGCCGATGATACAGGCGCGGTCGAGCAGGTCGGGCTTAATGTCGTTTTCCGCCGCCAGCATGCCGAGCGCGATCGGCAGATCGAAACTCGGCCCTTCCTTTTTGATATTGGCCGGAGCGAGATTGATCGTCACGCGCCCTTGCGGCGGCGTGAAGCCGGAGTTGATCAGCGCGGTAATCACGCGGTGCTCGCTCTCTTTCACCGCAATATCGGGCAGACCGACGATTACCGTCTTCGGCTCGCCGTGTCCGCTGTTGACCTCAATCTCCACTGTGTAGGCATCGACGCCGAAAACGGCGCCCGAAAAAACTTTGGCGAGCATAAGCAGAATCTCCGCAGAAGAACATTAACCAGTTCGCTGCGGCATCTTGCAGTTTGAAAGAAGTCTCGGCAAGACCGATTATTCTTTGGGAAGAAAATCGTACCGGCGCAAGAACAGGGTGGTGGTGTTCACGACCGTCCGGTAAACCTCCGGCGCCCAGGCTGCCGAATTGACCATGGCGGCGTGCGGCATCTTTGCGACGAAATGCATATCCCAGCTGGCGCCTTTTCCCGTGGCGGTGGAATACAAAAGCCACGCGCCGTACTGCTGGCGCATATTTTCTTTCCCGCCTAAGAACAGACAGGCGGGCGGCAGTTTGTCGTTCAGGTGGTGAAACGGCGAAAGCAGAACCGGATCCATGCCGAACCGTTCCTTGGTGTACCAGTTCCAGAAGCGGGCCGGTTCCGGGCCGAGTATCGGATCGCCTTCGACCGGAGCGGTCATCGCGCCGCCGCTGGCGATATCGTAAAGTAGCAGAGCGTCGGGCACCGCTTTGCGATTGCCGACTTCCTCGTGCAGAAAATCGAGCGTGGCCAGTGCGAGCGCAATCAGCGATCCGGCGGAAGAACCGCCGACCACGATCCGGTCGCGATCCACGCCGATCTCGTCGGCGTGATCCCGCACCCAGATCACCGCGTCCCGTCCGTCGCGGTAGCAGTCTATCACTTGCGCTTTATCCGCGTCGGTGCCCCGGTACTTCGGCGTCACCACGGTGATTCCGCGTGCGGAATATTCCAGCGCATGGCGGTAATATGAAGGTTTCCCGTCGCGGAACGCGCCGCCAGCCATCAGCACCAGCACGGCGGGTTTTCGGTTTGCCTGCGGTTTGGCGGGGAAAACGTACAGCGGCATGGCGAGGTCGCCGACCTGCTTGTAAATGTACTGTTTGGCCTCAGGCATCAGCTTGGCCCATTCGGCCGGAGTGTTCGCGGCCTGCAGCGCCTTCTCGACGCCGTCCGGAACCGTGACGTATTCAGCGGCGCGCAGTGAGCCGCACAGAAGGACAGGGATCAGCCGGAGAAAAAAGGAAGTTTTCATGGAACGCTTCTTAACACGCGCAATCCGTCCGGGTCAATGGAAGAGGGCGATTCGCCTGGATCATCTCGCGCAAAGCGAGTTCGACAAGCTCACCGCAGGCCGCGAAGTCACCAGGGGTTGCTCTGTCAGCGCCGCCGAATTTTGTTTTAGGGAAACGTAGATGCGACGCCCTCGTCGCGTTGTTTGTTGTTGGAAAACGCGACGAGGGCGTCGCGTCTACATTTTGGTGGCAACTATTCGTGCCTTTTGTGTTTTTCGTGGCGATTCTAAAAAAATCCGCCGTCCTGTTTCAGGAGGTGCGGCGGGATTTCGCGGATGAACTGCGAGGGCTCGTAGAAGATGACGCCGCCATCGTGTTTGCGGCGGACTTGCGGAGCGCAGAGGAACAGCCGGTCTTCGGCGCGCGTGATGGCGACGTAGAAGAGCCGGCGTTCTTCGGATTCTCCGCCGACTTGTTCGACGGACTTGGAGCTGGGAAAGAGTCCTTCGTTCAGCCAGATGACGAAGACGGCTTTCCACTCCAGACCTTTGGCCTGATGGACGGTGCTGAGTCGTACACCGTCTTGTCCGGACGGTGCAGTTTCGGCTTCGGCGTCGAGATTGGTCAGCAGCGCCATTTCGCTGAGGAAGGCGGAGCAGGATTCGAAGCGGGCGGTGAAGTCGATCAGGCTATCGAGGTCTTCCTGCCGGTGCTTGGCGTTGTCGAAGGTTTCGACGAGATACTCGCCGTAAAATGCTTTGTTGAAGCGGTAGATGAGTTCGCCGGGATCTTCGCTGAGCGATTCGGTTTCGTAGGCGAGAAAGACCGGCTGGATTTCTTTCCAGATTGAAACGGCGGCGGCGGGCAAAGCGTTGCGCAATTGCAGATGCGCTTCCGGTTTACGCGCTTCAAAGCGCTTGCCGAGTTTCTGCCAGATTTTATCGGCGGTTTTCGGCCCGAGCTTCGGAAACATTTCCATCAGTCGTTTGAAGGCCAGTTCGTCCGCCGGATTTTCCAGCAGGCGCAGAACGGTGCAGGCGTCTTTGACGTGCGCCTGTTCGAAGAAGCGGATGCCGGAAGTGACCTGGAACGGAAAGCGGGCGTGAGTCAGCGCCATTTGCAGCTCCATGGCGTGGAAGTGCGAGCGGTAAAGGACGGCGATGTCGGAAAGCTTCGTGCCCTTGCGTTTCAGCTCTTCGATTTTGGCAATGACGTAGCGCGCCTGTTCGTCGCCGTCGCGGAGCAGGGCGAGCGTCGGCTCGGCGATACTTTCGCGGACGGCGCGCAGTTCTTTCTGAAACTGGAGCGGATTGCCTTTGATGCAGGCGTTGGCGACGTCGAGAATTTCCGGCGTGCTGCGGTAGTTGACTTCGAGTTTGTAAACCTGAGTTTCCGGATAGCGCTTCGGGAACGAAAGAAAGTTGTGGTAGTCCGCGCCACGCCACGAATAGATGCTTTGGAAGTCGTCGCCAACCACCATCAGGTTTTTATGTTTACCGGCGAGCAGGTGAACCCATTCGGCCTGAATGGTGTTGGTGTCCTGATATTCATCGACCAGCACGTACTGGAACCGTTCCTGATACAGATTGCGAACATAGTCCGAGGTCTGGAAAAGTTTCAACGCGTAAAGCAGCAGATCATCGAAATCCATTACGTTGAGCTCTTTTTTGCGCTTCTCGTAATGGTCGCGGAGCTTGAGCACATTGCCGATGTCGATCGGGGCTTCGCTGAACCAGTCGTAGGCCAGCTCATTGAGCGGCTTTTGCGAGCCGGAGGCGAGGCCGTAGAGACTAAGCAGAACCTGCGGCTTCGGAAAGTGTTCGTCGTCCAGCTCCAGTTCGTCGACGCAGGACTTCATCAGCTTCTTGGCGTCGTCGGAATCGAGAATGGTGTAGTCGTTGCCGAAGCCGATTTCGCGGGCATGCTGACGAAGAAGCCGGTTGGCGAGATGGTGAAATGTTCCGCCGAGCATTCCGCTGACTCCGCCGCCGGTGATGTCGTGGGCGCGGTCGAGCATTTCGCGGGCGGCTTTGTTGGTGAAGGTGAGCAGCAGAATACGGTTCGGATCGACGCCTTTTTCAATCAGCCACGCGACGCGGTAAACCAGCGTGCGGGTTTTGCCGGTACCGGCGGCGGCGATCACGAGCGACGGCCCGTCCGGCGCGGTCACGGCGGCGTACTGCTCTTCGTTTAACTCTTCACGGAAATTCATAGGCCGCCGATTAAAGCACGCCCGGCGACCCGAATGAACAACAAACAATATTCAATGCACAATGTTCAAGGAGCTTTGAGAATTGAGTATTGGGACTTGATTAGAAGTTCTTGAGAACCTCTTTTTCCAATGTTTGGAAACTGGCGTTTGTGATTTTCCCGAACATGGGGAAGTCGTCTTTCATACCGAGCTCGTTCGGGTCGGCCCCTTCGTTGAGAATGGCATCGGCAATGGCGCGGGCGGAAACGTCGGCGGGATCGCGGAGCAGAGTATAACAGCCCTGCCGGTCGGCGGCTTCGGCGACGAGTCCGTTTTTCGCCAGAATGGAAATGACGTCGTTGATGAGCCGGACAGGAACGCGGTTGGCGGTTCCGTAGGCGATGACATCGAACGGGCCGGTGCCGGTTTCAAAGGCGGCGGTGATTTTTTTCATGAGGGCGAAGGCGAGACAGAGGCGTGAGCGGGCGCTCGGGTTGACGGCGAGGCGTTCCCGGGCGTACGTCCCGGCGTTCTGTATGGAAAAGGCGACTTCCGCGCCGAGCAGCATGATCTGCCAGCTGATTTGCACCCAGGAGAGGAACAGCGGAATAGCGGCCAGTGTCCCGTAGGTTTTGTTGGCGTTCGTTGCCAGCACTCCCAGTTTAATGATGGCGAATTGGAATAGAACGGTGAGCACGGCGCTGACGAATGCGCCGGTGAAGGCGTAAGAAAATTTAACTTTGGTGTTGGGCATCATGATGTAAACGAAGGAGAAAGTGAGCGCCATGACCAATACCGGAATAATTTGCAGCGCGAATGTCACTAACGGGCCCATCCAGGTCAGTTTTCCGGCAAAGCCCATGATGACGGGAAGTCCGGCGTTGGCGACGATCATCAGGATCGGTGCAACAACCAGAATGACGATGTAGTTGCGCACTTTTTCGATGAAAGCGCGCGGAGTTTTTATGCCCCATACGATGTTGAAGGTATCCTCAATACCGCTGAGCATTTTGATGGCGGCCCACATAAAAAACACCACCCCGGCACCGCCAAGAGCTCCGGCGCTGGCAGAGCCGACGGTTGTGAGAATGGTTTTGACCGCGTCCTGAAAGGCCGCAGGCATGTCGGCTGTTTTTTCTAACAGCATCCCGCTGACCTGTTCAAAGCCGAAGCCTTTGGCGATGGCGAAAAGGATGACGAGCAGCGGAACCATCGCCATGACCGTGGTAAACGTCAGGGATGAGGCGTGGATCGGGCATTTGTCTTCTTTGAATCCTTTGAAGACCAGCGTGCAGACGCGCAGGAATTTCAGTCCGGCGCGGCGGGCTTTTGAAAAGGAGTCCGGTTCGAGTTCCCAGATGTCCTGATTAATAAACTGCTGTGTTTTTCCGACGAGTCCGGCTGGTTTGCTGTTCATAGAGAAGCTCCTTGTTTGGTGCGCCGAGCATAAGCCGTCCGGGGTTGAAATAAAACCCGAAAAGAGGATTTCCCCGTGCGGGCTTATGTGGCTTAATCCCCGCTCATTTCAGAAAGGAAACCCTATGAGCACCGAACCCGAAAAACTGAGCGATGTCAAAATGGACATGGCCAATCTCTACCGCGAAGAAGCTTACACCGATCTTAAAACCGGCGGAATCCGCAAGCTGGTTCCGGTCAAACTCGACGGCACCGAAGATACTTCGCGCGACGCGGTATTCACCGGCCACACCCAGCTGATGAGTCCGCACGGCCCGCTTCCGCTGCAAGGCGCCATCGAAGCCAAGACGCTCGAAGAAGCCGTTTTAAAATTTCCGCAGGCGATGGAAGACGCGATGAACAAAATGATCGAAGAGGCGCAGCAGTATCAGCGCGAACAGGCCAACAAGATCATCACCCCCGCCGATCTGAAAAAAGAAGGCGGACTGATTATCTAAGCGAGACTGCGGCTCGGTCGGAAGGTGGGGAGTCAGGGAAGTTTCGGTTACGGAATAATTTTTCCGCTTCCCTGCGGCTCAACTTCAAACGTGACGTTGGCGTCCCAGTCGATCCATTGCTGACGGAGTTCCGCCACCTTTTCCGGATGCTGGGCCGCAAGGTCGCAGAGTTCGACCGGGTCACTGGCCAGATTGAAGAGTTGCCACGGATCGTCCTTAACGCTGACGAGTTTCCAGTCGCCTTTCAGCGCCGCTTTGTTGCGATTCCAGGCCCAGTTGAACTCAGTGTGAAGGTCGCGCGGTTTGCCGTAGAAGGCAGGGGCGAGCGATTTTCCGAGAATGGCAGGCGCGGGGCGGCCTGCGAGATCAAGAACCGTGGCGGTGACATCCACAATGCTTCCAAAGTTGCGATCCATCGTTTCCGGACGAATAACGGCGGGCCAGTTGGCGATGAGCGGAGTGCGAAGGCCTCCCATGAAATGCTCTGTTTTATAAGCACGCCAAGGCGCGTTTGAAAGATGCGCCCACGGTTTGCCAACGTAAGTCCAGCTGCCTTGCGGGCCTGGTTTTCCGAGTTCCTTGTGCAGAGCGCTGGCGCCTCCATTATCCGAAAGGAAAAGAACCAGAGTATTGTCGCGGCGACCCGTTGCTTCAATTTCAGCCAGCAGGCGGCCGATATTCTGATCCATGCAGTCAATCATGGCGGCGTAGGTGGCCATGCGCAGATCCTGCTCATCTTTCTGAGCATCGGAGAGCGAATCCCATGCAGGCACGGTGGGATCCGGCGGCGCCAGCGGAGTGCCGGGAGGAAGAATTCCAAGTTTCAGCAGGCGGTCGTGCCGCTGCTCGCGGAGTTTATCCCATCCGGCTTCTTTATATTTTCCGCGGTATTTCGCGATGTCGGCAGGCTTGGCGTGCATCGGATAATGGGGCGCATTATAGGCAACGTAGAGGAAGAACGGTGCAGGATCGGCTTTGTCTTCCTCGAGAAACTGGATCGCGTAGTCGGTCCAGATATCTGTGGCGTAAAAGTTCGGATGCAGGGCGGCCAGATCGGGAACGATTTTTCCGTTGAGCGTAAGATGTCCGGGGGTTGTTTTGGCTCCTGTGCTGGTGCTGCTGAGATCCCAGAAACTGCCTGCGCCGTAATCCATTACAGCACTGCGCCGGGTTCCGCCGCGGGAGAACCCGTGGGTTTTGCCGGTCATATAGGTTCGGTAGCCAGCCTGATTGAGCTCCTTGATCAAATTGATATCGCGCCGGCCTCCTTCGGTCCGCATGGTGTTGCCGGTGATCAGGGCGGTGCGGGAAGGACCGCATTTGGCGTGGTTGGTGAAGCCGGTAAAGCGGAGCCCCTGCCGGGCGAGACGATCCAGATTGGGGGTCTGGATTTCGGAGCCGTAGCAACCGAGGTCGGAATAGCCCATATCATCGGCCATGATGAGAAGGATGTTCGGTTTCTTTGATTCTTGTTTTGGGTCGGTACTCTGGGCGGCAACTGAGTTGGCGAGCGCGAGGGCGAGGGCGAAGCAGGAAGATGAATTTTTCATACCGGTATTTCCTCAGGTTGTTATTTTTCTGATGATGAAGCTTCTTGCAGGTGTGCGGCGAGCAGGTCGTCGAGTTTCAGCCCGGTCAGGTGCGTGAGCGTTTTGATCAGCGCCATCAGCACAAGAATCATCACGGTCATGCTGGGCAGCATGACGACGATATAACTCAGCCCGGTCATTTTGCCGATTTCAGCGGCAAAGGCTTCGCTGCCCGGCTCGCTCTTCAGGATAATTTTTGCCAGCGTGTAGTTGAGCGCCGACGAAAGGAACATGGACGAAGCGAATCCCCAGGTCAGGCCGACCAGCCGCTTTTCAAATTTCGCCTCGTTGCCTTGCTCGCGCAGCTTTTCGTGGAGCAGCGGCACATTGAAAAGCTTTTCGCTCATCAGGATTTTTTTGATGAGCGGGTAGGGTGTCTTCAGGGAAATGATAATCGCCAGTCCGATAATCAGCGGAATCGCCGCCTCTTTGACGGCGATCCACTGCGGCGGAAGTTTCAGGATGCCAAACACGCCGGTCAGCAGAACGCTGATGATACCGATGATTGAAACAAAATCGGCGCGCCGCTCCTTGACCAGCGTATGAATTCCGTAGCCGATCGGGAGGATCAGTGCGACCACCAGACCCCAGACCGGCCCCAGATATTTATCTTTGCTCAGATACGTCAGAATGACGACGGGGATGACGACATTCAGCATAATGCTGATCAGCGGATTTTCGTCTTTGGGTTTTGGTTTGGTCATAGACTCCTTTCAAAAAGGAAAACAGCATAGCGGAGTTTCCGGAGATTGGAATTTCAATTTATCCCGGCGGCAACACGTATCGCAAGCGTCCCCGCTTGCCTTGAGATTTAACCGGCACAGCATAGGTCTTCTGTAGCCGCCCACGGTGGGGGCGGTCTTTGGCGGGCCCATGGTTCGACAAGCTCACCAGAGCCCGGATCCGCGCCCACAGAAAATTGTAGGACGCGGTTGCCACTTCCTTCGGGCGTTGCTTCACGATAGTGAAGCCTCTCTCCCCTTGGTCGAGTCCCGTATTCGGGAGCGTGTGTGCTCCTGCCCGTGCATGGGACACAAGCTCTCTGGATACAGAGAAGCTCGTCCTACAAAATATGGGTGCGGCATTTCATTCGTGAAATGCTCTAACGGTAGGAACGTTAACCACTGAAGACGCAAAGGAAACTGATTAGAGCAAATTCAGGAAAACTCTAGCCGGTTGCTTGGCTGTTAAAATGTGAGGCGGGCATCCTTGCCTGCCTAAGCACAGGCTGGAAGCCTGCGCCACAAACTGATAAACTGTAGCCGCGATCCGTGATCGCGGATGAACGGAAACAATACACCCACCGCAAGTCCGGCGGGGTCACGGCCCCCGCCCTACAAGGCCGGTCAGCGGCCACAAAATTTCCTAAAATGCTCTAGATCGCCCCGAATGTTCGGAGCGGCGTATAGAGCGCGGATTTAAAACATCATTTTGCCCACTGAACTATACAAAAACACCGGCTATATTGCGCGACATGTACCTAAAAAGGGATGCAGAGCAAACACTGAAAGAGATTCTTGCCGGCGATAAAGTCGGGATGATTCTCGGAGCAAGGCAGGTCGGTAAATCAACGCTGGTGGAACACGTTCTGGCAGGACGGTCTGCAACGTTTTTGAATTTTGATGTGGAGGTGGATAAGGCCCTGTTTTTTTGTTCATGATGGCTGTCGGACGGAGCCGGGGATGGACAAACCCGGCAACACCAACTACCATGCACCACCTAGGCTAATCTTAAAGGTGGTATAGAAAAGTAAATCCGGGCATGAGCATTAAGGGAATGGCAGATAAATACCGCATGGGAAAACCTGCGGATAGAAGGAATTCCACCCGAACGGTTCTCGCGGTCTGCTTTCTGCTGGCACTGATGGTGTGGGGCGTTTTCGGTCAGACTCTCCGGTATAAGTTCACCAATTTCGATGACAACAACTATGTGCATCAGAATCCGGCCATTTCAAAAGGGGTGACATTGGAAGGCTTGCGCTGGGTCGTCACTCATCCTCATGTGGGCAATTGGCATCCGTTGACATCCTTCTCCCATATGCTGGATTGCCAGTTTTACGGACTGAATCCTGCCGGGCACCACTTCACAAATGTTCTGTTCCATATGGCGACGGTGATTTTGCTTTTTCTGGTGTTGCGGCAGATGACGGGTTCGCTCTGGCGAAGCGCTTTTGTGGCGGCCGTATTTGCCATTCATCCGCTCCGGGCTGAATCCGTCGCCTGGATTTCGGAGCGGAAAGATGTCCTCAGCGGGTTCTTTTTTATGCTGACGCTCGGAGCGTACACGCGCTACGCGCGAGTGGCGGGTGGCGGGTGGCGGGTGACGAGCAGACGTTACTTGGCGGTGGTTCTGTTTTTTGTCCTTGGGCTAATGTCCAAATCGATGCTGGCGACTCTGCCGTGCGTTTTATTACTGCTGGACTTTTGGCCGCTGGGAAGGCTCCGGCATATGGAAACAAAAAAGACGCTTATTCGGCTGGTGCTTGAAAAAGTTCCGCTCCTGCTGCTGCTGGCTGTCTTTTGCGCCGTTACCATCTGGGCGCAACGACAGTCGATTGCCTCCGTTGAAACCCTGTCTGTTCTGCGTCGTTTTGAGAATGCTCTCTGCTCGTATGCCATCTATATCAAACAGCTGATCTTCCCGATTCGACTATCCCCATTTTACACTTATGCAGAGGCTGGAATTTCATGGCAGAAAGCCGTTGCCTCCCTGACGTTGTTGGTTGGAATTTCCTGGGGCGTCTTTGCCGGACGAAAAAAACATCCGTACCTGCCGATTGGTTGGCTCTGGTATCTCGGGATGCTGGTTCCGGTTGTCGGAATTGTGCAGGTAGGGGATCAGGCCCATGCAGACCGGTACACGTATCTTCCGCAGATTGGGCTGGTTATGGCAGGAGTCTGGCTGATCGCCGATTGGTGCACCTCCCTGCGATACCGCCGCACGGTGCTGTCGGTGGCTGCGGTCGTGGTGCTGTCCGTTCTGGCGATAGCGGCGTACAAACAGACTCGGCATTGGCGCGACGATTTTTCCCTCTGGACTCACGCGGTGACCTGCTCAGACAGAAATGATGTGGCCCATCTTAGTTTGGGCGCCACGTTGATCGATAGGGGACAATTCAAGGAGGCCATTTCCCATCTGGAAAAAGCAATCGAGATCAATCCGTATCCTGCCGACACATACCACAATACGGGAGTTGCATTCCTCCAGATGGGACAATTTGGTAAGGCGATTCTGTATTTTAAAAAAGCGTTGGGAATCGACCCGAATTATGGCAAGTCGCACTATGGCCTAGGCCTTGCCCTTCAAGAGACTGGGAATCCGGATGAGGCTCTGATGCATTACAAAAAATACCTTGAAATCAATCCGGACGACGCGAAACCCCATTGCAGAGCGGGGGATCTGCTTCTCCGACAAAGCAACTTCGTCGAGGCCATTTGGCACTATGAGCAAGCTCTTCGGATTAATCCGGACTATGTTGAAGTAAAAAATAATCTAGCGTGGATATTGGCCACCTGTCCCGATGCCACCCTCCGCGACGGACGGCGTGCCGTTGAGCTGGCGCTTTTCGTCAACCGTCTTTCCGGCGAAAGCTGTGCGCCCGTTCTCGATACGCTGGCCGCCGCCTACGCCGAGGCCGGACGATACCCGGAGGCGGTCGCCACGGCCCGCCGCGCTTTAGATCTCGCGGCGGGACAAGAATCTGTCGCTGAGGGTATTCGTGCGCGGCTCCGCCTTTATGAGGCGGGAATTCCGTATCATGAATCAGGGGGAGAACAATAAGAATGCTCAACGGTCAAAAAATTGTCGTGGTGATGCCGGCCTATAATGCAGAGAAAACGTTGCGCCGGACGTACGACGAAGTGATGGCTCAAGGGGTTGTTGACCGGATTATTCTGGTGGACGATGCCAGCGATGATAAGACCGCTTCGATTGCCGGAACTCTTGATGGCATCTACATGCATGTTCACCCCGAAAACCGGGGCTATGGCGGAAACCAGAAAACCTGTTACCGGTTGGCGCTGGAAGAGAGTGCGGACGTTGTCATCATGATTCATCCCGATTATCAATACACCCCCGCACTCATTCCCGCGATGGCTGCTATGATCGCCAACGGTCTTTATCCGTGCGTACTCGGCTCGCGCATTCTGGGCGGCTATGCGCTCAAGGGTGGCATGCCATGGTGGAAATATATTTCCAACCGCGTCCTGACGCTGGCGGAGAACCTGCTGCTTGGCGCGAAACTTTCCGAATACCACACCGGCTACCGGGCCTTTTCCAGTGCACTTCTCAGCCAACTCCCGCTGAATGAAAATTCCGACGACTTTGTCTTCGACAATCAAATGCTGGCGCAGATTCTCTGGTTCGGACATACCGTGGCGGAAGTAAGCTGTCCGACCAAATATTTTCCGGAAGCCTCTTCGATCAACTTCCGGCGCAGTCTTCGGTACGGCTTCGGCTGCCTTTGGACGGGCATGAGCTTCCGCCTTTGCCGGCTCGGGCTGCTCCGCTCCCGCCGCTTTCCGCGTTTGGTATGAGATGCCGGTACAGCCGGAACTCAGGCGAAGCCGTGGATCCGGCTTCCGTACTGAGATTGCCGGATCTACGGGCTTCGCCCTAAGTTCCGACATTACTATCTACGGCGTATCATTCGTTACATGCTCTAGTCTTTGCGGTCATTATCCCATCCGGGTTGCCGTGATTTTGATACGAAGATCATGCGGGATTGGCTGGAGGGTCGCCGGCCTCGGCGACTAGACGGCGAGGCCGCCGTCCCTCCATGAGGGAAGCCGCTCTATTCCGGAAAGCTGGCGCCCGGAACCCAGAGACTGGGAATAGAAATCAGTTCCGGCAAGGCGGGCCGTCCGCGTTCGTCATGGCGGATCAGACTGTCAAGGTACTGCACGGCACGCCGGGCGATATGATTCAGCTGACGCTCATAGCCAGCAAAAGCCGTCTGACGCTGCCGGTTCAGGGCGATAATCCGGATTTCCTCAGGCAGAATTCGCCGTCCACTGTCTGACCTCCAGACGCCGACGCCCGGATTAGGAACAATGGCCGCCTCAACGCGCTCTTTGGCAAGCCACTGGGCCATACCCCGCAGAGAGTTCGGGCCCACTGTGAAAAACTGAGGCGCTTTACAGGCGATTCCGGCCCGCTTCCACCACTCGGTCACCACCAGCGCCGCCGCATGATCCTGCAAGTCGGTTGCTGATTCGCGCGGCTGGCGGAGCAGACACACGGCCGCCGAGGCCGGACGCGCCCGCTCCACCCGCAATCCGGCGTCCAGCACGGTTCCGAAAGAATCGTAGTTAACCATGGAAAGTCCGGTAGGCAGTTCCTCACCGGACATTACCTGAACGGCGGCAAACTGTTCCCACAGAAAATTCTGCCAGGCGTCCGGATCTTTAGACGGCAGAACAATCAGGCCGACCACGCCGCGTGCTTCCATAATCCGCGCGGCAGACTCCACATCCGGATAGTCTGAGACAAAAAACTGTTCACACCCGTAGCCCAGCGAGCGAATCATGATCTCAATCGGCTTTTTGAATTCGGCCAAACCGTAATCCGGTTGTGCCCATTGAACAACAGCCAGCGACGCCGTACGCTTCGCCGGAAGACGGGAAGCCCAGCGGCGGTCGGCCAGCCGGCGCAACGCCGGATCGGGCCGATAGCCCATTTCGGCCGCTTTGGCCTGAACGAGCTGCCGGGTGGCGGCCTTGATTTTTGGGTGATTGCTCAACGCCCGCGAAACCGTTGACGCATTGAGCCCAAGAGCCTCGGCCATCTGTTGCAAAGTAATCATCCTGCTCATAAAGCCGATATATTGCATGTGCTTGCATTTTGCAAGCGTTGTCTTTCGGCAGATGATTTGGTTTACTCTCTTCTGTGTATAAGAACAATTGCACACGGGAACGTCAGTCAGGTGACTGGCGGGATCGAAAAAGAAACATAATAGGAGAATGAAAATGAAAAAAGTATTAGCAATGATAGCCATGGCGCTGGTCGCAGGTGCGGCCAATGCGACCCTGCTGGTTGAGTATAACTTTTGGGGTAAGAGCGTCACCAACGCCGCTTACACGGCTAATCTAAACCCCGTGGACGCGGGCGTTGCTTCCGCTACTTTAACCGTCGGCCCCAGCCTCGTTGCTTATTGGGCATCTACGGGCGCCAGATCTAATGGCTTTTTCGCCGGAAATTCGACAGCTAAGTCGTTCACTGATGCGGTAAGCAGTAATGACTACTTTTCTGGTGTTGTTACGGCCGCGAGCGGAAAAACCCTTACCATTACCAATATGCAATTCCGTGTAACATTTGCGAGCGGCTCCTCTTCCAGTAATTATCTTGTCCGCATCAGCACAGATGCAGCATTTGGGCTTGGGGCTGGAACCTATCAGGATTCCGACACATACACCAAACCAACAGTATACAATCCAGGAACAAATTCATTTGCCTTTAACGGCACTGCTTTAGCCGCAGCTTCCACGGTTTACTACAGAATCTACACGTGGGGATCACTGAATGCTGCCAACAATGCCGGTTTCACAGGGGGTGGTACTGGCATTACTGGAAATTTTGCTGACCAAGGCCTCGATGGATTTGGCATGAACGACTTGGTCATTCAGGGAGCCGTGATTCCTGAACCGGCCACGATTGGAATGCTCGGTCTGGGTGCGCTGTGTACTCTGCTGATGCGCCGTCTGCGCCGTTCATAAACTGAACAAAGCATGACGACGAAAGAGCCGCTTCAAACGAAGCGGCTCTTTTCTTTTGTCCTTTTAATTTTACGCCGCGTGAGGGCACGCGGCCTACAGAGAATTGAACCGTCGGCTGTAGGCCGCGTGACCTCACGCGGCGCAACCCTATAGGGTCTCCGAAAGGTTTTAAACGCCGCTCTATTCCGGGAAGCCGGCACCCGGAACCCAGAGATTGGGAATCGAAATCAGTTCCGGCAAGGCGGGCAGTCCGCGTTCGTCATGGCGGATCAGACTGTCAAGGTGCTGCACAGCGCGTCGCGCAATGTGATCGTACTGATGTTCGTAACAGGCAAAACCCTCTCCAGACCGGCTGTTCAGGGCGATCGTCCTGATTTCTTCGGGAAGAATTTTATTCCCGTTGGCCGCTGTCCAGAGACAGACAGCGGAATTGGGAATAATGGCCGCCTCAACGCGCTCTTTGGCAAGCCACTGGGCCATATGCGGTAAAGCGTCCGGATTGGCGAAAAAAAACTGAGGCGCTTTACAGGCGATACGGGCTTTTTTCCACCGTTCCACCACCAGCAGAGCCGCCGCATGATCCTGCTCGTCGGTCGCCGACTCGCGCAGCTGGCGGAACAGACACACGGCCGCCGAGGCCGGACGCGCCCGCTCCACCCGCCGTCCGGCGTCCAGCATGGTTCCGAACGAATCGTAGTTAACCATGGAAAGTCCGGTGGGCAGTTCCTCGCCGGACACCACCTGAACGGCGGCAAACCGTTCCCACGGAAAATTCAGCCAGGCCGCCGGATCTTTAGACGGCAGAACAATCAGGCCGACCACGCCGCGTGCTTCCATAATCCGCGCGGCAGACTCCACATCCGGATAGTCTGTGACGAAAAACTGTTCATACCCGTAGCCCAGCGATCGAATCATGATCCCAAGCGGCTTTTTGAATTCGGCTAAACCGTAATCCGGTTGTGCCCATTGAACAACAGCCACCGACGCCGCACTCTTCGCCGGATGGGAAGCCCAGCGCCGCTCGGCCAGCCTTCGTAAAGCCGGATCGGGCCGGTAGCCCATCTTTTCTGCCTGAGCCTTGACCTGCTCGCGGGTCGCTGACGGAATACGGGGATGATTGCTAAGAGAACGGGAAACCGTCGAAGCATTTAACCCGAGAGCTTTCGCTATATCTTTCAGACTGACTGATTGTTTCATGGCGCGCAGTTTTGCGCATGTGCTTGCGCAAGGCAAGCGTTGTCTTTCGGTAGATGATTTAGTTTACTCTCCACGTACGCATGAACTATGTGCGTGAGGACGTTGGTTATAGTGACCAACGAAATGAAACAAACAGGAGAATGAAAATGAAAAAAGTATTAGCAATGATAGCGGTGGCGCTGGTCGCAGGTGCGGCCAATGCGACCCTGCTGGTCTCGTATAACTTCTTCGGCGCGGGAGCAACCGGGCCGACTGGGCCGACAAATGGGGCTCCTTTTTCCACTCAGGCCACAGGGATTGCCTCAAACAATCTGACTCGCGGAGCAGGACTTGGAATGGGCCTGTCAACCAACAGGTTTATAGCTACCGGCTGGAACACCTCTGACTTCACCTTGGACGGTGCCATAGCGTCTAACGACTATTTTCAGGGCTTTGTCGCTGCGACCAGCGGCAACGCGGTCAATCTGAGCAACCTTCAGTACCGCGCAATAGCCAATAATGCGAACGGTCCGACCAACTTTGTCCTCAAAATCAGCTCGGTAAACACCGATGCAGCGTTCTTGACAGCTTGGGCCACTACAACGAAGGTGCTTCAGCCCGTTGGAACAGGCAGCGGGCTCACATTATCCTTTGATCTGGCCGGCAATGGCGTAACCAGCGGCACGGTTTATTACCGTATCTACGGCTGGAGATCGACTACGGTACCGAGCTCGAACGCTTCAGGAATTTTGGGTATGACCTCCACGACGGTTACTACCGACGGCGGCCTTGCCGGATATGGCGATGGCAACCAGGACTTCATCATTCAGGGAACTGTGGTTCCTGAGCCGGCGACGATCGGAATGCTCGGTCTGGGTGCGCTGTGTACCCTGCTGATGCGCCGTCTGCGCCGTTCATAAACTGAACAAAGCATGACGACGAAAGAGCCGCTTCAAACGAAGCGGCTCTTTTCTTTTGTCCTTTTAATTTTACGCCGCGTGAGGGCACGCGGCCTACAGAGTGTGGATTTTACTGTAGATGCTATGTGAGTTGCCGCAATCGCTATAATCCTTAGTGGAACAACAAAAGGAGGACAGCATGACGGACAACTCACATAACAGCGATACGTTACTGGTGGCGATGGAGCTGAGCAACAG